>CAYXXZ010000082.1:0-13958 GCA_964469165.1 uncultured Porticoccaceae bacterium | reverse complement strand
TTCCGCTCGACCAGAAGCAGCAGATTCTCGAGACCGCCGGCGTGCGCGACCGGGTGGATGCTCTGCTCGGCTACATGGATTCCGAAATCGAGGTTTTCCAGATCGACAAGCGCATTCGCGGGCGCGTCAAGAAACAGATGGAGAAGAGCCAGCGCGAGTACTATCTGAATGAGCAGATGAAGGCCATTCAGAAAGAGCTCGGCGAATCCGAGGATGGCATCAACGAAGTGGAGCAGATGGAGCTGCGCGCCAAAGAGGCCGGCATGCCCAAGGCCGCGTTGGACAAGACCCTGGCCGAAATCAACAAGTTGAAGATGATGTCCCCCATGTCCGCTGAAGCGTCGGTGCTGCGCAGCTATGTGGACTGGATGCTCAACGTGCCCTGGAAAAAGCGCTCCAAGGTGCGCCACGACATTCCCCTCGCGGAGCAGGTACTCAACGAGGACCACTACGGCCTCGAAGAGGTGAAAGAGCGCATCCTGGAGTTTCTCGCCGTGCAGCGCCGCGTCAAGAAGCTCAAGGGGCCGGTACTCTGTCTGGTCGGGCCTCCCGGTGTCGGCAAAACCTCGTTGGGTGAGTCGATCGCGCGCGCCACGGGGCGCAAGTTCGTGCGCATGTCGTTGGGCGGCGTGCGCGACGAGGCCGAGATTCGCGGTCACCGTCGCACCTACATCGGGTCTCTGCCCGGCAAGCTGGTCCAGAAAATGTCCAAGGTGGGGGTCAAGAACCCGCTGTTCCTGCTCGACGAGATCGACAAGATCGGCATGGATCACCGCGGTGATCCCGCATCGGCGCTGCTCGAAGTGCTGGATCCGGAGCAGAACGGCACCTTCAACGACCACTACCTGGAAGTGGATTACGATCTCTCGGAAGTGCTGTTCATCTGTACGGCAAACTCCCTCAACATTCCCGGTCCCTTGCTGGACCGTATGGAAGTGATCCGCATCCCCGGCTATACAGAGGACGAAAAGCTCAATATCGCCACCAAGTACCTGCTGCCCAAGCAGATCAAGGCCAATGGCCTCTCCGACAAGGAAATCAGCGTCGACGACGAGGTGATCCGCGATATCATTCGCTACTACACCCGTGAGGCGGGCGTGCGTGGGCTGGAAAGAGCCGTTGCCAAAATCTGCCGCAAGGTGTTGACCAGCCACGTCAAGGCCAGCAGTTCGGAGGCCAGCCCTTCCGGGAAAAGTCCAGAACAATGCTACAAGGTCACCAGCGACAATCTGGAAAGCCTGCTCGGCGTGCGTCGCTTCGATTTCGGGCGCGCGGAAGAGGACAACCAGATCGGGCAGGTGACGGGTCTGGCCTGGACCTCCGTGGGCGGCGAGCTGCTCACCATCGAGGCCGCCGCGGTACCTGGCAAGGGCGAGACCTTCCGCACCGGCCTGCTGGAGAAGGTCATGCAGGAGTCCATTCAGGCGGCCCGCACCGTAGTGCGCAGTCGCTCCCAACAGCTCGGCATTCCCAAGAGTCACCACGGCAAGTACGACCTGCACATCCACGTGCCCGAGGGCGCCACACCCAAGGATGGCCCGAGCGCGGGTATTGCCATGTGCACGGCCTTCGTTTCCGTGCTCAGCGGTGTTCCCGTGCGTGCCGACGTCGCCATGACCGGCGAGATCACGCTGCGTGGTCAGGTGCTGCGCATCGGCGGGCTCAAGGAAAAGCTTCTGGCGGCCCACCGCGGCGGCATCAAGACGGTGATCATTCCCCATGGCAATGAGCGCGACCTGAAGGAGATTCCGGAGAACATCAAAGCCGATCTGGACATCCGCCCCGTGAAGTGGATCGACGAAGTGCTGCAGATCGCACTCGAGACCATGCCGAAGCCGCTCAGTGATGACGAATACGAAAAGGACCTTCCGTCGGGGAATGTTGCCGATGAAAACACGGAAAACCGCGTAAGCGCCCATTGATTTCCGATAAATAGCCATTAAATGGGAATCGGACTTGACCGGGTCGGGGGGCGGTTGGTATAAAACCGCTTTGCTGTGCCGGCCCCTCGCTGGCGGGTTTTATTTGTAAGTGGCGCTGGCTCACAGCTGGCAAGGTTAACTAAACAACAAGGGGTAAAGTGTGAATAAATCAGAGTTGATTGATGCCATTGCTGATGGCGCTGACATCTCCAAGGCCGCAGCTGGCAAGGCTCTGGATTCCGTAATCGAGGCGATCACCGGCGCGCTGAAGAAGGGTGATCAGGTTTCCCTGGTCGGTTTTGGCACCTTCTCCGTCAAACATCGCCCCGCCCGCACCGGAAGGAATCCGCAAACCGGCAAGGAAATTCAAATCGCCGCCGCCAATGTACCCGGCTTCAAGGCGGGCAAGGCGCTGCGAGATGCCGTCAACGAATAAGAGGCGACGTTTCCGCCGCCTCCACGCAGGGCGCATCCAGGTGCGCCCTTTTTGATACTGCAATAAAGCACACCCTGAGTCCCTGAAGGACAAATAAATGCTGCAAGAATTTCGCGACAAACTCCGAGGCACTACCGCCTTCATCCTTGTAGCCATTCTTATCATTCCGTTTGCATTCTGGGGCGTTGAATCGCTTTTTGTTTCAGGCGGATCCTCCAGCACCGCGGTAACGGTCAACGGCAAGAAGATTTCCGAGCTGGATGTTACCCGTGGCATGGAAATGCAGCGCCAGGCATTGCTCAGTCGCTTCGCTGACATCGATCCGACCATGCTCGGCGACGACCAGTTGAGAAAGCCCGTCATCGATCAGCTCGTGCGCGGAGCACTGCTGACACTGACCGCTCAGGAGCAGGGCATGGCGGTTTCTCACGACACCTTCAACGAAATGATCCTCGGCAACGAGGCATTTCAGAGTGGCGGGCGCTTCGATCGCGGCCAATACGAGTATCAGCTGGCGCGTCTGGGTTTCACGCCCATCGGCTATCGCCAGGTGGTCATGGACGAGATGCTCGCCAATCAGCTGAGCGTCGGCCTGCAAATGAGCGCGCTGGTGAGCGAGCCGCAGGCGCAGGCTTTCAGCCGCATCTTGCTGCAGGAGCGTTCCTACAGCTATGTCTCGCTGCCGCTTTCGCGTTTTGCCGGGCAGGTGGACGTCAGCGACGACGAGATTGCCGCTTACTACGAAGCCCGGCGCGAGGAATTCCGCGAGCCGGACAAGGTCGTGGTGGAATACATCGAGCTGACCCCCGAAGTCATCGAGCAGTTTGTCGAAGTGGACGAAACAGTCCTTCGGGATCGCTTCGCTGCCATGCAGCAGGATGCCGAAAATGCCGGTGCCAGCTGGCATCTGGCGCATATTCTTGTCGCAGCGGAGAAAGACGACGGCAACCAGCAGAAAATTGACGAAATTTCGCAAAAACTGGCGGCGGGAGAAGAATTCACGGCGCTGGCGCAGGAATACAGCGACGACTTCGGCAGTGCCGAGGCCGGTGGCGACCTCGGTACCTTTACCGTGGAAAGCCTGCCGGAAGGATTTGCCGCCGCACTCGAGGGTGTCGATGTCGGTCAATTGACGGACCCTGTTGAGACGGCAAGCGGTACACATTTCATCAAGGTTCTCGACAAGAGCCAGGCGCAGGCGCTGGTCTTCGAGGAGCAGCGCCCCGCCCTGGAGCAGCAGATCCGCGCCGAGCAGGCTGGCGAGAAGATGGCGCTGTATCTCGAAAGGCTCAAGGAAGAGACCTTCAACGTGGATTCACTCGAGCATGCCGCCAGCACCCTGGGCCTGGAAGCGAAACTATCGGAGCCGTTCCCGGCAACCGGTGGCAGCGGCATTGCCCGCTACCCTCAGGTGGTAAATGCTACCTTCGAAGAGGATGTCCTCGAACACGGCTACGCCAGCGACGTACTCAGTGTGGGTGAGCAGCACTACGTGGTCGTCAAGCTCAAGGAACTCCAGCCCGAACATCTTCCCGAGCTGGCTGAAGTCAGGACACGTATCGAAGCCGCGCTGCGCAGCGAGCAGGCGCGACAACTCGCGGATGATGCGGCCGCCGCTTTACTGGCGAAAATCGAAGCTGGCCAGGCGCTTGCCGATGCGGTTGGCGAAGAAGACCTCGACGTGCAGACCGTTGAAGGCGCGACCCGATTCGACATGCGCGCACAGCCCGAGTTGATCGAAAGCGTATTTGGCCATCCATCGAGCGCGCAGCTGCCGGTGAGCGGTATCGTCAGGGCAGGCGACCAGTATTTGGTCTACACACTGACAGAAAGCGTCGACGTTTCCAGCGCAGACCTTTCCGCCGAGGACGCGGCAGCCTTGCGCCAGTCACTCACCAGACAGCAGGCCACGCGAGAGCTGCAGGCGTATGTCGAGAGCCTGGAGGAAGACGCGAAGATCAAGCTGCGTTGAGGAGGTGATGTGAGCTTTAAGCCGTAAGCTTTAAGCCGGAGCTTTGGAAGAACTGCTCTCGCCCGGAGCTTACACAGTAGTCGGAAATTCAGGCTACAACCTTATAGCATGTTCATAATCTCGTGTAGGAGCCTGCCTGCAGGCGACCGTGCTCTGTGTACCGATCTGTGTCGCCTGCAGGCAGGCTCCTGCAAGGCTCTTTGAGGCGGCAAAGTCAGCTAAGCAGGGGCTCCGGGAGCACCGAGTTCTTCCAGAGTTCAACTTAGAGCTTACAGCTTATAGCTCAAATCCCAACCCCAACCCCAACCCGGATCTACAATAAAAAAGAGAGGCACACTGCCTCCCTTTCTCGTAGGGGCAGTTCATGAACTGCCCGGCGTCCGGCGTTTGCCAATAAACCTCAGTTGCTGCGATATATCTTGAGCTGTTGTCCGGGCCGGATGGTGGCCCGGGAGTTCAGCTCGTTCCACGCCAACAAATCCTTTACCGGAACCCGAAACTGCCTGGCGATGTTGTAGAGCGAGTCGCCGCGCTTGACCTCGTAGTTGCTGATATTCTCCTTCTCGGACGCAGCGCTTGCATGGGTCTCGAATTTGAGGATCTGGCCAGGTCGGATGACCGAGTTCGGCGCAAGACCGTTCCACGCCAGCAGGTCGCGGGTGGAAATATGGTGTGCGTGAGCGATGGACCACAGGCTGTCTCCTTCCTTCACTTTGTAGGAAGAGGCTATCGCTGCGGGAGGTTTGGGCGCCGCTACCGCGACAGGGGCCGCGCCGGGCAGGCGCAAAACCTGGCCGATGCGCAGTACCGAGCTCGTGGAGAGGCCGTTGAGCACCGTGAGTTCCTGTACCGTGGCGCCCTGGCGGCGTGCAATGGCGCCAAGGGTGTCGCCCTGCTTGACCACGTATTCTTGTCGCGGTGTGAGCGAAGCCTGCGGGAGCGTACTGAGCTGGCTGAGAAAATCTTCCTTCTTGTCGATGGGCAGCACGATCCGCGATGGCCCGGTGGGCGGGGTCACCGAGCGGGTGTAACCGGGATTCAGCTTCTGGATGTCCTCCGCGGCCACGCCCATGATGCGCGCAGCTTGGGCAAGGTCGACGGGGGTATCCAACTCGACGACCTCGAAGCTCGGTGTTGCGGGGATATGCATCCGATCGATGCCGTAGCTCTCGGGGTCTGTGATCACCTTGGACAGCGCCACGAGCCGGGGTACATAGGCGACCGTCTGGTGGGGTAGATTCAAGGACCAGAAATCCGTGCCCAGGCCCCTGCGCTGATTGGCTTCGATGGCGCGCTGCACGGTGCCGGGACCGCTGTTGTAGGCGGCAAAGGTCAGCAGCCAGTCACCTTTGAACTGCTCGTTGAGAATCTGGATGTAGCGAATGGCGGCATCGGTGGACTCGACCAGGTCGCGACGCCCCTCGAACCAGGCGTTGCGCTCCAGGCCGAACAACTCGCCGGTGGACGGGATGAACTGCCACAGACCGGCGGCGCCGCCCGGCGAGACGGCAAAGGGGTTGTAGGCGCTTTCCACGAAGGGCAGAAGTGCCACTTCGGCGGGCAGTCCCGCGGAAACGACTTTGTCGACGACATAGGGGAGGTAGAGATTGGCGCGGCCGAGGGTGTTGTCGAAGTAAGCCTGGTTGCCTTCGAGCCAGGTCAGCTGTTCGGAAATCTTGCGGTCGGGGACGTCGTGGGCGAAGGCCAGCTCATTCTTGATGACTCGCCAGACATCACCCTGGGCGGAGGTGTTAGCGGCGGAGCCGCTTTTCTTGCCTTTCTTGTCTGCGCGGGAGGCGGTCGATTTGGCGGTTTTCTTTGCGGAGCTTACTTGCTTTCGTTCAAATGGCCTTTCCGTAGGGCCGGTTGCGGAGGTGTTTTCAGAAAGCTGTTGCTGCTGGGCACAGCCACTGAGGACGAATAGCACAACCGCCGTTGAAGTCAATTTGGGTAGCTTCATGCAAAGGTTCTGTCTTTGGGGGCACCGGATTCTAACCCGGTGGGAAGGGATGGTAAACCCCCTGAAGCGACAGGGTTATTCTGTGGCGCCAGCGCCTATTTCATTCACTGCGGCGATTGGGTTAAGGTTGCTGTTCGACAAAACACTGAATAATGGATCCAGCATGACAGAGAAAGACACCTTTCGGGGGCTGATATACCCTTTCGGCAGAGACCAGGCGCCCGACACAGGTGATATCAAGCAAGTGGCAGACGGCGTTTACTGGATGAGCATGCCGCTGCCGATGGTGCTGCAGCGTATCAACCTCTGGCTCCTCGAAGACGGCGACGGCTGGACGGTGGTGGACACCGGCCTCAACTTGCCGGCCAGCGAGGAAATCTGGGAGGCCGTCATCAGAAATCACTTCGGGGGTCGCAAGGTGAAAAGGGTCATCGTGACCCACATGCACCCGGACCACATCGGCCTGGCCGGCTGGTTGACCCGCAAGTTCGATTGTGAACTGTGGATTTCGCGGGAAGAGTACCTGATGTGCCGCAACCTGGTGGCGGACACCGGGCGCCAGGCACCCAAGGCGGCGCTGGATTTCTACCGTTCCGCGGGTATGCCCCATGAGGAGCTCGAAACCTACAAGAAGCATTTTGGCAACTTTGGCCGCTGGGTTTCAGAACTGCCGGATAGCTTCCGCCGCCTCCAGGATCGCGAGACCATTCTGATCAATGACCGCTACTGGCAGGTGGTGACAGGCAACGGCCATTCGCCTGAACATGTGTGTCTCTATTGTCCTGCCTCCAAACTGCTGATTTCGGGGGATCAGGTCATTCCCAGAATCACGTCGAATATCAGCGTCTGGCCCACCGAGCCCCAGGGCGATCCGCTGTCGGACTGGCTCAATTCCTGCCGCCGACTTCTGAATCTGCTGCCTTCCGATCTGCTTGTATTGCCCGCGCACCAGGACCCCTTCCTGGGGCTGCACACCCGCCTCAACCAACTGATCCAGGGCCACGTGCTGGCGCTCGACCGCCTGTACAACTACCTCAGTGAGCCGAGAACCGCCATCGAGTGCTTTGCGACGCTGTTCAAGCGCAACGTCGACAGCGAGGTCAAGGTCATCGCTATCGGTGAGTCGGTCGCCCATCTCAATTACCTGTTGCAGCGCCAGATGATCGTGCGCGAGCAGGGGCCGGATGGCGTTTCCTACTACCACCAGGTTTCCGATGCCGCCATCGTCGACGTGCCGTCGGGGGCGATTGTTTAGTCTCGGGCCACGTGCAAGAAAAACTTCGCTGAAACTCTGTTCTTGCCAGACGATCTCGACGCCTGCGGCAGCTTCTTCTTATGAGTCATCGAGACTTTGCTAGAATTGGGTTGGCCATAAAAGGGTGGAACACCGCCAAAGCGTGCATGAAAAGAGGCATCCTATGACTGTAGTAAACTCGGAGATCGCCGCGATTCTTGCAACCGAGGTCGCGGGCCTGACCGAGGAAATCGCATCCTTTCTGTTCAATGAGCCATTGGAACAGCAAGCTGTCACAGACCTGCTCGACAAGCTCCGAGGGGTATGTCATCTGCTCGAGCTCGATGGTGCCGTGCTGCTGACAGAGGAATTCAAGCGCGCCATCAATTTCATTGTGGGCAAGGGCAACAGCCCTCTGGCGTACCAGGCTGAGCTGTCCAAGGTGCTCGATGCCTACCCCCGCCTGTTTGCCGTGCTCAACCAGATCGAGTCGCTGTCTCCCTTTCTCTTCACTCCCAAGCTGGCAGTGTTGCGGCGTCTACAGGGGCTGCCGCCGCTCTATGAGTTTCAGATGATCAAGGGCCATTCCTGGCCGCCAGCGGAACGCTTCGCGGGCAGCACCGAGCTGACTCCGGAAATACAACAGGCACTCAAGAAGCTCAGGCAGTTCTACCAGATGGGCCTGCTGGAAATCCTGCGCGGCAAGGATCAAAACAAGGGGGCCGAAATGCTGGCGCGAGTGGCCGGCAAATTGCATAAAATCTTTACATCGCAGGCGGAGCAGCGCTACTGGACGCTGGTGGCCTATGTGGTCGATGGCTTCAGAGACAGGCAGCTCCATTTCAACCCTGTGCGCGTGCGCTTGCTCGCCGCGGTAGAGCGCCAGCTCAAGACGCTGCTCGACGGCGGCGCCGATACTGGCAAGGCCTATCCCCTGGGGCTGTGGCGCGCCTACGGCATTCTGCTGGGGTTGATGCCGGTCAGGAACGCGGCGGCGGAGGCCTTGTGCGATTGGGTGGGCACACCCCGGTTCGCCTTCACCGACGCAGACCTGCAGGACTACCGCGTCCTGATATTCGGCAGACGCGACGACGAACTCAACACTGCTGTGGATGCCATGGCCGCCAAGCTCAACAATCTGCACAATATTCTCGAGCTCATCGACAGCCGCAATCAGCTCTCCGAGGAAGAGGGTGCCGAACTTGCCAATCACGCCGAGGAGCTTGCTGCCCTGTGCCGAACCAGCGGCCTGCAGCGCGCGGCGCAGCGTTTTGCCGATCACCATGCCAGCCTGCGCACGGTTTGTGGAGAAGTGCATGGCAGCAGTCTGTTCAGAAACATCGCCCACAGCATTTTGTATCTGGAATGCCTGTTGCTCGCGCTCCGTGAGCGCACCCCACTGCACGCCGAGTATCTGCGCAAACTCGACCTGCGCGACCTGGATGAGGTGGTGGAAGAGCGGCTGCTCCACAGCAGTGTTCACATGGTGTGGAGTGAATGTCTGCGCAGTCTCACCACAACCCGGGATGCACTCGACCAGATCGTCAACGATACGGCGAACCACGATACCCAGAAAATACTGTTGGCAGACTTGAAGGAAATCGAGGGTGCGGCAAAAATTGTAGGTGATGCTCAGGTAGTCGATATCGTCAGGCGCTGTCACCGTTTTGTTGGCACCCGCCTTTTTACGCTGCCAAAGAGCGGTAGAGAGAGCCTGATGACGGCGTTTGCCGATGCCGTTGCGGCACTCGACTACTATTTTCACAATACGTCGAGAGGCGACAACAGCCAGTTCGTGCTTGCCATCGCCGACGACCATCTGACCGCCCTCGAGGCGGCGTGAGCCGATGCTACCATGAGTTACCAAGACGAATTCATCATCCAGGAACCCAGCGCATTCGAGGGAAAAACGGGCAAGGTCATCGTCATCTGCCGTGAAGGGCTGGTGCATCCCGACAGCCACGATCTGCTGTGGGAGTCGGATGCCCTCAAGTGGATCATTCCGCTCGAAGCCGAGCTGCATTATCTGGGGCGCTACAACGGCGAGCAGGTTTTCACCGTCGAGCTAGAAGAGCAACATTTTGCACCGTTGGCGCCGCAGGTTTCCCCACTTCGCAGTTTTCTCGGCAAACTGCCCGAGGGCCTGTTTCAGTTGCTGGGCCGCGCTGCGCAAATCAGCGAGTGGCACCGCGCACACCGCTACTGCGGTTACTGCGGCGGCGTCACCACCCTGGTCAACAACGAGCGCGCCACCAGCTGTGCGCATTGTGGCAAGGTTTATTATCCCAGGCTGTCGCCCTGCATCATGGCGCTCATCACACGCGGCGACGAATGCCTTCTCGCCCGCAATGGTCAATGGCAGTTGCCGTATTTCAGCGTGCTGGCCGGTTTCATCGAACCGGGCGAATCCGCCGAGGAAGCGGTGCGGCGCGAAGTAATGGAAGAGGTCGGCCTTCGCGTCGGCGAGCTCCACTACAAGAAAACCCAGCCCTGGCCATTTCCGGGCCAGTTGATGATCGGCTTTTTTGCCGATTATGCGGGAGGCGATATCCAGGTGGACGGCATCGAGATCGCCGAGGCCAACTGGTATCACTACAAAAGCCTGCCCAATACGCCGGGGGAGTTCGCCCTGTCGGGACAGCTGATACGCACGTTTGTCCAGGACCGGGCGCTGCGCAACGGCGAATAGCCTTTCCGAAAATCCTTATATCCCTGTGGAGTGACACTTGGAATTTCTCACCGATTACGGGCTGTTTTTTGCCAAAACCCTCACATTCCTGATCGCGCTGTTGCTGGCCACCGCCATCATTGCCGGTGCTGCCGGGCGCGCACGCAAGGCGGAAAAAGGCCACCTCGACGTGCGTTCGGTCAACGACAACATTGCTCACAACAGACAGAAACTGAGCGACTCACTGCTCAAGGATGGCGAACGCAAGGCGGTGCTGAAGGCGCGTCGCAAGGATGAAAAGCGCAAGCGCAAGAAAGGCGAGCAAGGCCCCAACAAGCACCTCTTCGTGCTGGATTTCAAAGGCGATATGAAAGCGGGAGCGGCACAGTCGCTGCGCGAGGAAATCACCGCGGTGCTCGGTCTGGCCTCGGCGCACGATGAAATCGTCGTGCGCCTGGAAAGCCCCGGCGGCATGGTGCACAGCTACGGCTTTGCCAGCAGCCAGCTCGATCGCATCAGGAAAAGTGGCGTACCGCTGACCGTGTGCGTCGACAAGGTCGCCGCCAGTGGCGGTTACATGATGGCCTGCGTGGCCGACAAGATTCTCGCGGCGCCATTCGCCTATATCGGTTCCATCGGCGTGCTGGCCCAGGTGCCCAATTTTCACCGCCTGCTGAAAAAACATGATGTGGATGTCGAAATTCTCACTGCCGGGGAATACAAGCGCACCCTCACCATGCTCGGCGAAAACACCGAAAAAGGACGTGAGAAATTCATTCGCGATCTGCAGGAAACCCACAATCACTTCAAGGATTTCGTACAGGCGCACCGCGCCAATCTCGATATCGATCAGGTCGCCACTGGTGAAGTCTGGCTCGGCACCCGCGCGCACGAGATCGGCCTTGTCGACGAAGTCATGACTAGCGACGAATACATTATCTCCCAACTCGACAGCGCCCGCATTTTTGAAGTCAGCTACCTGATCAAGAAACCGCTCCACCGCAAGGTCGGCATGGCGGCAGAGGAAAGTGCCGACCGCCTCGCAATGCGTTGGTGGCAGCGGCTGACGCAGAGTAGCTATAAGCTGTAAGCTCTAAGTTGAACCCTGCCAGAACGCTGTTTTGCCACGATATTCGTGTAGGTTGGGCTGAGGAACGAAGCCCAACAAAGAGCGAAGTCTCGCAGCGGAATGGCACTTGGCGCTCCGTATCCCGGCCTCGGCGAGGGGCAGGTTTCCAAGATATGCCGTGAACCCGTCCCTGGGCGCTCGACAGCGCCATCCCTGGCGCTGACGGTTTTGGAAACCTGCCCCCCGCAGAGGCCTCGCAACATCGATGCGTTGGGCTTTGTTCCTCAGTCCAACCTACGGTCTGTGCGCCGTAGTCCCACAGCTTCAGCAACAAAAATATCAGCGGAAAAGGTATTCGATTCCCACATAAACACTGCGCGGCTCACCGGGGAAATAGCGGTAGCCGCCGAAGCTCGCATAGTCTGCGCGCTCCGCATACTTTTCATCACTCAGATTCAGCAGTCGCGCACTGAGCTTGATGCCGGGTGTCGCCTGCCAGGCGGCGCGCAGGTGGAGCAGATCGTGGCCGGGGTATTTGTGCTGATTCTCCGGGTCGAGGTAGTAGCTGCCCATCGCCACCCATTCGATCTCGGTGCTGATTTTCTCACTCACTTCCCAGATCAGATAAGCGCTGGCGAAATGGCGCGGCGCGGTATCGATATCGTTGTTCTTTATGGGTGTGGTAATGGCTTCCACATCGTCGACGTAGCGATGGCGCGCGTAGCTGCCGCTGATGCCGGCGCGCCATTGGCGCGACAGTGCATAATCGAGTTGGTATTCGACACCGAGGTGGTGGGTGGTGCCGCCATTGATGGTGAACTGGCTGGTGTCGCGAAAGATGACGTCGGTCTTGCGCATGGCGAACAGGGCAAGATCATATCCCAGGCCACCGGTTTGACCGCGCCAGCCCAACTCCAGCGCCGCGATGGTTTCGGGGGATAGGTCCGCCACGCGCTGGTCACCCTGCAGGCGGTAGAATTCGGTCGTCTGCGGCGGTCGGTAGCCCTGGCTGATATTGAGATAAAGCTGCCGCTGGCCCCGTTGATGGGAGATTCCCAGGCGGGTCGATATGTTGTCGACGATGTCGCTGCGGTCTGCCGGGCGGCTGTAGCGGCAGCCGCCAAAGCCGCATGGGGTGCCATCGCTGCGCCCGCGTCCCGCTGCCATGTGGTTGTCGTAGTCGTACGACAGGCGCTCGTAGCGGGCGCCAAGCACCAGCGTCCAGTTCCCGGCGAACGTCCAGTCGGCGTGAATGAAAGGCGCCGCGAGGGTCGTCGCCACCTCGTAGTCGTAATGTTTTCCCTGCGGCAGGGTCTCCACCAGCATGGCGCTGCCTTGTGTCGGGCCCGCCTGATCCTCCTTCAGCCAGGTGTCGGCATATTCGAGATCGAGCCCGGCGGTCACGGCCAGGTCGCGCTGCGGCCGCCAGGTTTTCTGGCTCAACAGGCCCAGGCTGCGCTGGCCGTTGCGTTCCAGCGGCTGGCCGGGCAGGAAATGCTGAAGAAACGCCATGGAACTGTAGCGGGCGTAGGGCGTAATGATCCAGCCATTGGCCAGCTCCGCCCGGCTCGACAGGCGCAGGGCGCGTACGTCGCGGAATGCTTCCGGATTGGGATTGATGCGGCTCAGTGAGCGGTCGCGATAGGCATTGAAACCGGTGATGAATCCCGCCGTGTCCTGTTCCAGATTGACGGCGGTAAAACTGGTGGTCAGGGACAGCTCGTCCAGCATCAGTTGGTGGCGGGCGCTGAGCTTTTGTTGATGGAAGCCCGCGTCATCGCGGTAGCCGCCGTCCTGGGTGGCGTTGGCGCTCAACGCAAACGAGTCGCTGTGCCACTGCGCCTTGCCGCGCCAGTAATGGTCGGGACCGCTTTCGATGGCGATAGTGCGTGGCTGGTCGAGCGCGGCGGGGTCGATCAGGTTGATGATACCGTGCACGGCATTGGCGCCGTACACCGAGGTGCCGGGGCCGCGGATGATCTCGATGCGCCGTGCCTGCTCGCTGTTGGCTTCGAACAGTTCGTTGACGTTGCAAAAGCCCGCGGGGCGCAGGGGCACACCGTTCTCCATGATCAGCACACTCCCGCAGGCACCGGGGCCGGACAGCACCGGCGAGCGAATCGCCGGGAGATACTCCTGACCGCTGTTGCGGTGGAAATTGACGCCGGCCACCCGGTTGAGGGCTTGCTGGATATGGGTGTGAGCGGTCGACGCCAGGGCGGTGTTGTCGAGGATGGCGATGTTGCCCGCATGGTGGGTAGCGGGAGACTCGCTGCGCACTGCGGTGACGATGGTTTCGTCGATCAACTGGCCGAGGGGTTGCGCGTGGCATATCGCGGCTGACGCCAGCAGGCACAGCGCCAGAGGGGTAGTAACCTGTTTCATGGCAGAGATGCTACAGGTGGAAGGATGCGCAGTCGATGTTTTGCTCGAAACCGTAGGGGCAATTCATGAATTGCCCCTAGTGTGCCCGGCATGGGCCAAAACTTGTTACCTGAAAGGAGGTAACCGGAAGTAGTGACGACAACCGTAGCGAAACGCAAGGGGGACGCCGCGAGGCCAACCTAGAAGAAGCGCGTAGCAAAGGGACGACCGCAGGAACACAAACAGACAGCGAGGCGGGGTGGAAAAGTGGCCTGGACGTTGTCAGGCGCTGGCGTGCCTACATCCGCGGTTGGTGGAACTACTTCGCCATTG
>CAYXXZ010000081.1:0-13970 GCA_964469165.1 uncultured Porticoccaceae bacterium | reverse complement strand
CCGCGGTCACCACGTTGACATGGGCGCTGCGCGCCTGCTGGGTGGTGCTGCGCAGCACGTAGTTGACGGTTTCATCGGCCTGGGCGTAGCGCTGGTAGGCCTGGCGGCGCTGGGCGCTCACCAGCCCTCCGGTGAAGATCGGCACGTTCAGCTGCACACCCACGACGTGAACCTTGTTGCGGCTGCTGATGGGGGTTGTGACGGGTTCGCCGACCGCGTTGACGCCCCGGAAGTCCCTGTCGAAATCCGTATCGGTGTAGCGGTACGAGCCCGTCAGGGTGGGCAGATGCTCCATCTTGCGCGCCTGGGCGTTGTGGTACGCCGCGTCGCGGCCTTCCTGGGTGATGAGCAGTTGCAGGTTGTTGTCGAGGGCGAGTTGCACCCACTCTTCGGGGGTGGCGTCCGGCGGCTCGGCCGGGAAGGTGTCCACCAGGCCCGCCAGCTCGCTGTGGGGCCGACCGGTGAGAACTTCCAGGCCTTCGAAGGCCACCCGCAGCGCACCTTCCAGAATCAACGCATTGACGCTGGCGTCGTCGTAGGCTGCCTGGGCTTCGTGCACGTCGGTAATGGGCAGCAGACCAACCTCGTAGCGCTGGGTGGTCTGTTCGAGCTGGCGACCGATCGCCTCTTTTTCGGCAATGGCGCTGGTGAGGTTCTCGCTGGCGCGCAGCACATCGAAATAGGCCTGGGCGACGCGGATGATCAGTTCCTGCTGCGCGGCGGCGAATTCCAGGCGGGCCTGCTCGGAGATAGTCTGGCCCTGCTTGTAATCGTACCAGGCGGGCAGGTTGAACAAGGGCTGCTCGACGCTGACGGCGAAGCTGGTCTGGTCGGAGTCGCTGTTGTTGGTTGTGGATGGGTCGCTGATCTGACCATCGATATAGATGTCGGAAGAACTCTGCTCGGAATCGGTTTCGCTGTACTGGGCGCTGCCCTGCACAAAGGGCAGAAGACCCGCGCGACCGATGTTGGCATTTTCCTTGCCCGCCAGATAGGCGGCATTGGCGGCGCGCAGCTGGGGGTCGTTTTGCAGGGCGAGGTCGTAGATTTCCGACAGGGTTTCCGAAAAGCCGCTGGCGGGCGACAGGAGCAGCGCAGCAAAGGCCATATTCCGTGCAAACTGTTTCATAGATCAGAAGAGCGGGTTGGGGGGTGGCCGCTATGATAAGCTGCAAAGCCAGTGGATAGTACCCCCCTGCAGACGGAGCCTTCCGCTCTTTACACAGACTTACGCACTGCGTATCGAAGACGGTGAAAAGATGTTCGGCAAACAGCGGTTTTCCCGCGATGATGTGGAGATCCTCGATGAAGAGGTGCTCTACAACGGTTTTTTCCGCATGCTGGCGTATCGCGTGCGGCACCGCTTGTTCGCCGGTGGCTGGAGCGGCGAGATGCGCCGCGAGCTGTTCTGGCGGCCCTCGGCGGTGGGTGTTTTGCCCTACGACCCGATCAACGATCTGGTCGGAATCGTCGAGCAATTTCGCATCGGCGCGCTGGCGCGGCCCCAGGGCCCCTGGTTGCTCGAAGTGGTTGCCGGCCAGGTGGAAGAGGGCGAGACCCCCGAACAGGTGGCGCGGCGCGAGCTGATGGAGGAAGCGGGGCTTGAGGTAGAGCGCCTGATTCCGATACAGGATGTGCTGCTCTCGCCGGGCGGCAGCAGTGAGCGCGTCGCGCTGTTCTGCGGTATCGCGCCGCTGCCCGGCAGAGGCGGCGTGTTCGGTCTCGCCGACGAGCACGAGGACATTCGTTTTCATGTGGTGAGCCGCACCCAGGCACTGCAGGCGCTGCGCGACGGGCACTGTGACAATGCCGCACTGACCATTGCGTTGCAATGGCTGGCATTGCATCATGAAGACGTCCGGCAGCAGGCCGGATGACACAAATCACCGAGGTAGCTGTATTGCGTTACAAAGTCGACCTGAAGGCGTTCATGGCGGATTGCGAGGCCAATTATTATCGGCTGAGGAAACTGCTGACCGGGTTCGAGGAAGAAGCCGGTGTCGCGGTGGCGCTGCCCGGCGATGGCGGCGATCTCATGACCATCGATATTGTGGAGCGCACGCCCTACACCTATCTGCTGGATGTTCGTCAGGCGGGTGTCAGCGCACTGGCGCCGTGGCTCCCGCACATGCATCTGCGAGTGCGGCTTTACCACGATGCGCGCCTCGCCGAGGTGGTCAACTGTGGCGGCCTGCGCTCGCCCCGGCCGCGCTACCTGTACCCCAATGAAGGCATGCTCCAGCCGGATGAAAAGGCGCAGTGGAATCGCTTTCTGTCCGAGTGGCTGGCGCTGGCCATCCGGCATGGCTTCGCGGTGGCTGCGCCTTGCGAGTTTGTCGAGTGAGTGCTGCGCACCCGCGCAGGGATGGCCGTGGCAACTGACCGAGACAAGGCCGAGAGCGGTGCTGTGATGCGTGTCGTGCAGATCAGCGACTGCCATCTCGGGCCCACGCCCGACTATCGCCTGGCGGGTATCAGAACCCGCCATTCGTTTCGCGAAGTGCTTGCCCGAATCGCACAGGGCCCGGTGCCCGATCTGGTGGTGGTGAGTGGCGACATCGCCGCCCACGGCTATCCCGAAGCCTACCAATATTTTGTCGAACGCATGGCGGCAAGCGGATTGCCCTATCGCTGGCTGCCGGGCAATCACGACGATTTTTCGTTGATGATGGGCCTCGACGACATGCCCGCCTATGAGCCCGAAACGGTGCTGGCGGGCTGGTGCGTGCTGTCGCTGAACACCGCTGTGGCCAATCAGGTGGGCGGCAGGCTCGCAGAGCGGGAGCTGAGGTTTCTCGACGACGCGCTCCGCGCCGCCCGCGCCAACCACGTCGCTATTTTCATGCACCATCCGCCTCTCGCGGTAGGTTGTCGCTGGCTCGACGGCCAGCGTGTCGCCAATGCCGAGGCGCTGGCCGAGGTGCTGCGCGGCCACGACAATGTGAGGGGGCTGTTCAGCGGCCACGTGCATCAGGCCGGGGCCTTCGAGTTTGCGGGAATTCCCCTGTATACCACCCCTTCCACCTGTTTTCAGTTCGCTGCCAATTCGGATGATTTCGCCCTTGCGGCACTGCCTCCGGGATTGCGCAGGCTCGAACTTTTCAGTGATGGCCGCATCGCCACCGCTGTGGAGTTTCTCGCCCACAGCGGTGAAAAAGTGGACACCAGTGTGCATGGTTACTGATAATCCTGCGCCGTCGAAAACGAAACATAGTCATTCATGAGTAACTACACAGCAGAAGATATCGAGGTTCTCACGGGGCTGGACCCGGTGCGCAAGCGCCCCGGCATGTACACCGACACCAGCCGCCCCAACCATCTCGCCCAGGAAGTGATCGACAACAGCGTCGACGAAGCGCTGGCGGGCCATGCCCGCAGGGTCGACGTCGTGCTCCACAAGGACGGCAGCGTCACCGTGAGCGATGACGGGCGCGGCATGCCGGTCGACATCCACCCCGAGCAGGGCGTGCCGGGTGTCGAGGTGATCCTCTCCACGCTCCACGCCGGCGGCAAGTTCTCCAGCAAGAACTACCAGTTTTCGGGCGGCCTGCACGGCGTCGGGGTGTCGGTGGTCAACGCCCTGTCGCTGACCCTCGATGTGACCATCCGCCGCGACGGCCAGGTCCACCACATCGCCTTCGCCGGCGGCACCAAGACCAGCGACCTCAAGGTGATCGACACCTGTGGCAAGCGCAACACCGGCACCAGCGTACGCTTTCTGCCCGACCCGAAATATTTCGATACGGTGAAGTTCTCCGTGTCCCGCCTGCGCCATGTGCTGCGTGCCAAGGCGGTGTTGTGCGCGGGGCTCGAAGTCACTTTCCTGGACGAGAACAGCGGCGAAAAGGACACCTGGCTGTACCAGGACGGGCTGGCGGATTATCTGTCGTCGGCCACTCGCGAGTGGGAAACGCTGCCCGCCGCGCCCTTCGTCGGCACCTTTGCCGCGCGTAGCGAGGCGGTGGACTGGGCCGTGCAATGGCATCCCGAAGGCGGCGCACTGGTACAGGAGAGCTACGTCAACCTGATTCCCACGGCGCAGGGCGGCACTCACGTCAACGGGTTGCGCACCGGCCTGCTGGAGGCGATGCGCGAATTCTGTGAATTCCGCAACCTGCTGCCGCGCGGCGTCAAGCTCACCCCGGATGACATCTGGGACCAGTGCAGTTATGTGCTGTCTTCCAAGCTCTCAGATCCCCAGTTCTCGGGGCAGACCAAGGAGCGCCTGTCGTCGCGGGAAGCGGCTGCGTTCGTGTCCGGCGTGGTGAAGGACGCCTTCAGCCTGTGGCTCAATCAGCACACCGCCGACGCGGAAAAGCTCGCCGAGCTGTGTATCAGCGCCGCCCAGAAGCGGCTGCGCACCAGCAAGAAGGTAGAGCGCAAGAAGGTCACGGCCGGCCCTGCATTGCCTGGCAAACTGGCGGACTGTTCGAGCGGTGATCCGAGCATTTCCGAGCTGTTTCTGGTGGAGGGAGACTCGGCGGGCGGCTCCGCCAAACAGGCGCGCGACCGGGTGTTCCAGGCGATCATGCCGCTGCGCGGCAAGATCCTGAATACCTGGGAGGTGGACAGCCAGGACATTCTCGCCTCTCAGGAGGTGCACGACATCTCGGTGGCGCTCGGCGTCGACCCCGGCAATACCGATCTGTCACAGCTGCGTTACCACAAGATCTGCATCCTCGCCGATGCGGATTCCGACGGTCTGCACATCGCCACATTGCTGTGCGCCCTGTTCGTGCGCCACTTCCGCCCCCTGGTGAGCGCCGGCCACGTGTTCGTGGCGATGCCGCCCCTGTACCGCATCGATGTCGGCAAGGATGTCTACTACGCGCTCGACGACAGCGAGCGCCAGGGCATTCTCGACCGCATTCAGGCAGAGAACAAAAAGAGCCGTCCCCAGGTGACCCGCTTCAAGGGGCTCGGCGAAATGAACCCGATGCAGTTGCGGGAAACCACCATGGCGCCGGACACGCGCCGTCTCGTGCAACTGACGCTGGACGACGAATCCGCAGGCAGCGACAGGGCCACCGACGAACTGATGGACATGCTGCTTGCCAAGAAGCGCGCCTCCGATCGCAAGCAGTGGCTGGAAGAGAAGGGCAATCTGGCGGATGTTGAGTAAAGGGGTCTGACGTCTGAAGTCGGACGTCTGACGCTTGTGGCTCGGTGCCTTCTGTGGGTTTCTGCCTTTGCTGGCTACCTGGTTCCTTACTGGAGTCAGAACCTGTGGTGTTTTTTGCGTCTGACGTCCGACTTCAGACGTCAGACCAATAACCAACCAACTTACAAGGCCGGTACTGACAAATACCAGCCTGGCTAAAACGGATCACGATCTATGGGTATCCAACACAACGATTTCGAACAGGTTTCACTGAAGCAATACGCCGAGAAAGCGTATCTGGATTATTCCATGTACGTGATTCTCGACCGGGCGCTGCCCCATATCGGCGACGGCCTCAAGCCGGTGCAGCGGCGCATCATCTATGCCATGAGCGAGCTGGGCCTCAAGGCCGGTGCCAAGTACAAGAAATCCGCGCGCACCGTGGGCGACGTGATCGGCAAATTCCATCCTCACGGCGACAGCGCCGCCTATGAAGCCATGGTGCTGATGGCGCAGCCCTTCTCCTATCGCTACCCGCTGATCGACGGTCAGGGCAACTGGGGCTCGCCCGACGATCCCAAGTCGTTCGCGGCCATGCGCTACACCGAGTCGAAGCTGACCGCATTCTCCGAACTTTTGCTGGGTGAGCTGGGGCAGGGCACCGCGGACTGGAAAGCCAATTTCGACGGTACGCTCGAAGAGCCCATCGTGCTGCCCGCCCAGGTGCCCCATGTACTGCTCAACGGCACCACCGGCATCGCGGTGGGCATGGCGACCGACATACCGCCCCACAACCTGCGTGAAGTGGTGGCCGCGTGCATCCATCTGCTGGATACGCCCAGCGCGTCGGTTGCCGAGCTGATGACCTTCATCAAGGGGCCGGATTATCCCACCGAAGCGGAAATCATTTCGCCCGTGGATGAGCTGCGCAACATTTACGAAAGCGGGCGCGGTTCGGTGCGCATGCGCGCGCTGTGGACCCGGGAAGACGGCGACATCATCGTCACCGCGCTGCCGTACCAGGCGTCACCCGCAAAAATTCTCGAACAGATAGCGGCGCAGATTCAGAACAAGAAGCTGCCCATGGTGGCGGATCTGCGCGACGAGTCCGATCATGAAAATCCGACGCGCCTGGTGATCGTGCCGCGCTCCAACCGCGTGGACTTCGACAGCCTCATGAGTCACCTGTTCGCTACCACCGATCTGGAGCGCACCTACAGGGTCAACCTCAATGTGATCGGCCTCGACGGTCGCCCCGGTGTCAGACCCCTCGATGGCATTTTGCGCGAATGGAACGGCTTTCGTCTCGACACGGTGCGCCGCCGCCTCGAATATCGCCTCGAAAAGGTACTGAACCGCCTGCACCTTCTCGATGGCTTGCTGATTGCCTACCTGAACATCGATGAAGTGATCGAGATCATCCGCTACGAGGACGATCCCAAGGCGGAATTGATGCGCCGTTTCGACCTCAGCAATGCCCAGGCGGAGGCAATACTCGAATTGAAACTGCGCCACCTGGCAAAGCTGGAGGAAATGAAGATCCGCGGCGAACAGGACGAGCTGAGCAAGGAGCGGGACGAGCTGGAAAAAATTCTTTCCTCCAGTGCGCGTCTCAAAACCCTGGTGAAAAAAGAACTGCAGGCCGTGGCGGACAAGTTCGGCGACGAGCGCCGCTCGCCCATCGTGGCGCGCAAGGAGGCGGAAGCCTTCAGCGAGAAAGACCTGCTCACAACCGAACCCGTCACTGTCGTATTGTCGGAAAAAGGCTGGATTCGCGCCGCCAAGGGCCACGACGTGGACGGCGCAGCGCTCAGCTACAAGGCCGGCGACAAACTCCAGGTGGCGGTGAAAGGGCGCAGCAACCAGAACGTGATACTGCTCGACTCCACCGGCCGCGCCTACAGTCTCGCGGCTCACACGCTGCCGTCGGCGCGCGGTCAGGGCGAGCCGGTGACGGGGCGCATCAGTCCGCCATCCGGGGCGACTTTTGCCGGTCTTTTGATGGAGGATGAAAAGGGGCTGGTGCTGCTCAGCACCGATGCCGGTTACGGCTTCGTGGCAAAAATCAGCGACCTGGAGGGAAAGAACCGCGCAGGCAAGGCCGTGGTGACCATTCCGGCGGGCGCCAGAATGTTGCCGCCGACGCCCATCACCGATATGGAGAAAAGCCTGCTCGCGGCAGTGAGCAACGAAGGCCGCCTGCTGGTATTCCCGATCGCCGAGCTGCCGCAGCTGGCGAAGGGCAAAGGCAACAAGATCATCAGCATCCCGTCGTCGCGCTTGCAGAGCCGGGAAGAATTCATGGTGGATGTGGCGGTGATCGCGCCCGGCGAACAGTTGTTCGTTTATTCGGGAAAACGCCATCTCAACATGAGTATGTCCGATCTCGAACACTACCGCGGCGAACGCGGCCGGCGCGGCAACAAGCTGCCCCGTGGGTTTCAGAAAGTGGATCGCATAGAAGTGGTGCGGGGGAAAGGGCAGATATCCGGGCCGATTTCATGATCATTGTAGGGGCAATTGCGCGAATCGGATAAGCCGATTTCATGAATTGCCCCTACGGTCTCCGCCACGACTTTTATAATCAGGAGGAATTTGTGGTAGCTCCCATTCTCAACACCAGTTTCTCTCCGGCGTTTCCCGAAGTAATGGAAAGCCATGCCAATCCGGCCGGGATTACAATTGCGGCATTGCTGCCTGAAGGCAGCATTTCGGATAGCGATGGCGCAGTAAAAGCCATTGCCGTCACGCACCTCGATACCGGTATGGGTAGCTGGCAATACAGTCTCGACGGCGGTGCCAGCTGGCTCACCATTCAAGCCGATCTGATAAACAGCACCACCAATGAACTGGCACTTCTGCTTGGTCCAACGGCAAAACTGCGCCTGCTGCCTTTTGGCGATCTCAACGGCACGCTCGCCGAAGCCGTTACCTTTCGCGCCTGGGATATGAGCGATGGGCTTGCCAGCGGCAGCTACTCCGTCATTACTGCGACGGGTGGCAATACCTCCTTCAGTGCCGCTTCCGATACCGCGAGTCTGACAATTGCACCGGTCAACGACGCCCCCACTTTCATCCAGGGCACGGGGTTGACATTCGTGCCGTCGCATCCCGTTTTCGGGGATGACTACGCTAGAGCAATGCTGCTGCAACCGGATGGAAAAATTCTTGTTGGTGGATACAGCCGGTTATTGCAGGGAGAGCAGGCATATAGTCTGGTTCGTTTGAACAGGGATGGCAGTCTGGATACCAATTTCAATGGCGACGGTAAATTGACGGTGGCGGCAGGACCCTTTGCATACACCATCGATATGACTCTCCAGAGCGACGGTAAGATAATTCTTGTCGGCCAAAACTGGAACGGTGTCAGCGACCACTTCGCCCTGCTGCGGGTGACCGCGGACGGTAACGTTGACACTGGTTTCGGTAACCAAGGCCATGTTCACCTGGATGTCGTCGATGGCTACGATAGCGCTCGTGCGGTTGTGGTGCAGCTGGATGGCAAGATTGTTGTGGCGGGTGTTGTCCGCGTCGATGAGGGGGATTCACTGACAATTGTGCGGCTCAATGCCAATGGTGCGTTGGATACCGGATTTGGCAATAGTGGAAAAACAGTAGCGCCGTTTGGTGTTGGCATCGATGTGGTCAGGGATATTCTCCTCCAGCCGGATGGGAGGATAGTCGTCATCGGGTCTACGCCAGACAATCAAATAGGCATGGTACGTTTGAACCCCAACGGAACTCTGGACAATGGATTCGGAATCAACGGCAGGGTAAAGGCATCGGTAGGTGACAATACCCTCGGTGAGAGCGCAGTGTTGCAGCATGATGGCAAAATTATTGTTGGGGGCTACGGTTCCCATGGAACTTCCGGAGAAGATTTTGTCGTCATGCGGTTCAATGTCAACGGTAGTCTGGATAGCAGCTTCGCACAGAATGGCAGAGCCGTTATCGATCTGGATGGGAGGGCAAATCTGGCCCGTAGTATTTCACTTCAAGCGGATGGAAAAATACTGCTGGCCGGTCAGGCGAAAAATGGTCAGGCCGATGAAATCAATGTCGTACGCCTCAATGCCGATGGCACATTGGATACCAGTTTTTCCGGTGACGGCAAACTGGTCATTCCTCTTGGCGGGCACAGCGATCACGGGTTTATTTTCAGCGTGGCCCCGCAGCCGGATGGAAAGATCGTCCTTGCTGGATATGGAGAGCAGTATCCAACAACCTGGGATCCCGATTTTCTGATAGTGCGGCTCAACGCGGATGGCAGTCTGGACAGCACATTCAATCTTGATCCCGCCAACACTACCCTGGGACAAAGCAGCACTCTGTCCATCGGCGGAACGCCGATCCCGCTCGACCAGCATGTTGCCGTTTACGACCCCGAACTCGCGGCCATGAACAATGGCCTCGGCAATTATGCGGCCGCGTCCGTCACCGTCGAACGAACCGGCGGCGCCAACCCTGACGATTTGTTTTCCGCCCTGGGGCGCCTGAGCTTCAACGGCGGTGATCTGGTGCTGTCCGGGATGGTGGTGGGCAGGGTGGACAGCGGGGATGGAACACTAAGCATGACCTTCAACGACAAAGCCACACAGGCGGTGGTGAATGAGGTGCTGTCGTCCATCGGTTATAGCAATGGCAATCCGCAGGCGCCGCAATCCATCGAGTTCGACTGGTATTTCAGCGACGGCAACAGCAGCAGCCAGGGGCTTGGCGGAGAACTGTCGGTGATGGGGCGCTCCCGGGTGGGGTGGAATCTTTTCAGCGAGCCGGAGGTACTCTGGATTTCCGGAGCCCCCATCCGCGGACAGACACTGACGGCGTTGCTGGTGGACAACGATCACCCGTTACCCGTGTCTTACCAGTGGTTGCGGGATGGTGCTCCGATAGACGGTGCGACCGGGACGAATTACGTGCTGACGTCCGCGGATGTCGGACGTGCTCTCAGTGTGGAAGCTTTCCACATCATGAGCAGCGAAGGAGGCAGACAGGATCTGGCCACCAGCGATATCAAGCTGGTGTTTGAAACGGCGACGGCGGCACAGCATGACCTGATTGCCATGTATGTGCTGATTCTTGGCAGGGCGCCGGATGCCGATGGCCTGGCGTTCTGGAATACCAGAGTCGAGCAGGGTTACTCCTTTGAGGATGTAGCCAACCGCATGTGGGAGTCACCGGGAGCCAAGGAGTTTTATCCGCGCGATTTCACCACTGAACAAATGGTTACCAATGTCTACAACAACATTCTCGAACGCGACCCGGATGATGGCGGGAAAATGCACTGGACAAAATTGTGGAATAGCGTGGGCCC
Source organism: uncultured Porticoccaceae bacterium (assembly GCA_964469165.1). GTDB lineage: Bacteria > Pseudomonadota > Gammaproteobacteria > Pseudomonadales > Porticoccaceae > CAYXXZ01. The sequence continues at coordinate 3,555 of CAYXXZ010000081.1, read as the reverse complement.
GGTGGAGACGATGATGCGCATGATCGATGCGCTGACGGCGAACAACAGTATCGATCCTCAGGCATTGGTGGATAAGCAATTGTTCCTCAATAAAATCGAGGTCGGCAGTTATTTCGCGGTGACGCGCGAGAGCAACGATATCGATGTGGCGCACGCCGCTTACGATTATCTTGACAATGGTAATTCATTGCATCACACACTGATTTACGTGGACAATCTGCTGGGTTGATCAGGGCTGCCGAAATTTTGGGCGAGACGGCACAATCAAATTCATTGGTCTTCGGGGTGTTGGCAAGTTGCGATGTTGCCCAGTAATCGGGAGCTTGGGCTATGGGCTCGTACAGCTATATGCCTACAAGGCGTATACCGTAGACCTGATGCTGTCAGATTCCAGTTCTTCCTCCATGGATGTAGGGGTCACCAGGTGGAGCTGTAACCTACATTCTCGACTTGATATGTGTAAAAGGAGATATCGTGGACACATTCATGCAAGCCGCCATCGACGAAGCGCGCCAGGGACTTGCCGAGGGCGGTATTCCCATCGGTTCGGTCATCGTTCATGGCGGAAAGATCATCGGCCGTGGCCACAACCGCCGTGTGCAGCACGGCAGTGCCATTCTTCACGGTGAGATGGACGCCTTTGAAAATGCCGGGCGTCAGCCCGCCAGTGTTTATCGGGAGTCGGTGCTTTACACCACGTTGTCACCCTGCGCCATGTGCAGTGGCGCGATATTGCTTTACGGCATTCCGAAGGTGATAGTGGGTGAGAACCGCACTTTCATGGGCGAAGAAGAATTGCTGCGTTTGCGCGGAGTGGATGTGACGGTTTTGCAGGACGAGGTCTGCATTGCGCTGATGCGGGATTTCATTGCGGCAAAGCCACAGCTCTGGAATGAGGATATCGGCGTTTGACGGTATTGGTGGCCCGGGTGGACAGCATCACAACCGAATAATCAGCCCGGAGTTCTTTCGGGCCTTACTTCAGGAGAGCCGATGATGACGCAGGCCGAGACAAACGATGGTTTGGCACTACTGCTCGCCGAGCGCGCCTGCCAACGCCTCGCGGTACTTCATTCCCAGTATGTGGACGCCGGCGAGCTGGAAAAACTCATGGCACTGTTCGCGGAAGATGCGGTCTGGGAGCACGCCGCCGGCCGCTATCAGGGGCTCGCGGAGATACGCGGTTTTTTTCAGCAGATCACTTCCGCGCCAGGCCGGGTCAGCCGCCATGTGATTTCCAACCAGCAGGTCGACATCGTCGATGCAGCCACAGCCGTGGGCACCATGTATCTCACTCTCTATCGGGCTGTCGTTGGGGAGAACGATTCCGCCAATCTCGAAGGGCAGCCCGTAATGGTGGGGGAATACGAGGATGTTTACGTCAATACCGAGGCGGGCTGGCGCTTCAAAAGCAGAAGATTGAAGAACGCCTTTTTGCGTTGACGTTCCGTTTGGTCTTGGCGTGTGCTCGAATATGTACCGTACAGGAGAAACCCGTGTTGAACATCGGCAAACTTCCCGGCGCCACTCTGCTGGCTGTTCTTCTTTGCGCCAGCCCGGCCGTGGCCATGGATGAAGTTCAGATGATGCTGGCGGAAAGGGCCTGCCAACGGCTGGCGCTTCTTTACAGTCATTACATCGACCAGGGACAGGCGTCCAGGGCGGTGGATCTCTTCACCGATAACGGTGTTTGGACGTTTGCTGATCAGCGTTTCGAAGGGCGCGCGGAATTGCGCCGTTTCCTTGAAGAACGCGAGGCCATGACGCACCGGCTGAGCCGGCACGTCATCACCAATCATCTCGTGGATGTAGTGGATGCAAACAACGCCACGGGCATCATGTACCTGGTCCACTTACAGGACAACAGTGGCGCTGAAGGTGCGAAATCCTTGCAGGGCCAGCCGCGCATGGTGGGCCAGTACGAAGATGTCTATGTCAGAACAGAAGCGGGCTGGCGTATCAAGAGTCGCAGGGCCAGCGCCCTGTTCGTTGGGGGCGAGGCAAAATAAATACCGCTCTGGTTCCCATGCTCAGCGTGGGAACCGGAAGGCTTGAAAAGACGTGGGCTTTAGAGGGGCAGGGTGGTGGAAATGCCGCCGCGCACGCCGCCGCTGCCACCATCGATGGCGACACCAGTGGCGCAACCGCTCAACAGGGCAATCGCAATCAGCAGGCCTGTAATCCGGTTCATTTCCTGTCCTCGCAATGTCTGTACGGGATATCCAGTTGATACTGAATATCCCGTATGCCAAGCGGCCCCATTTTACTAGAACAACGTGTCGAAGTTCGGCAGGCTGTCCGTTTCCATCTGCAGTACGTCCCAATGTTCCGCGAGTTTTCCTTCATCGTCGATGCGCATGATGTCGACGCTGGTGGTTTTCACGCCCTCATTGCGGCCGAGGCCGAGCATGACGATATTGCAGTGGATGAAGACCAGGTCGCCCTGGGCGCCGATATGGACGATCTCTACCGGGTAGAGGTTGCCGGTTTCCTCGATATAGGGTTTGACGTGGGTTTCGATGATCTGGCGAATGCGCTCGCCGCCGTCGGCAATGTGCGGGTTGTGCTGCTTGTAGCCGGTGGCGTAATAGTCGAGGGTCAGCTCCGCGCGGCCTTCGCGCCAGACTTTTTCAAAAGCCTCGCGAATGATGGTGCGATTGCGTTGGAGCTGTTCCTCCGTCATGGGTGTGCTGGCGTCGCCACCGCCGGCATAGAGGGTGTCGGGATCCGCGACGTCGTCCGTCACCGCCTGGCGCCGCGGCCAGTGATGGACGATCTTGCCCGCGTCGTCGAGGCGAAAGATATCCACGCCCGCAATCACCTTGTCGCCGGGGTACTTGACCTGGACGAACACCAGCTCGCCGTCGCTGACCACGCGCTTGACGTCGTTGGCGATGGCACCGCGCTCCGCAAGGCTTGCACTGAGGCCATCGAGCCCCTGTGGCAGCGCGGGCATGCCTTCGTGGTCGGGCACTTCGGTGCGGTAGTCCGGGGCCACCACGTCGCCGAGATTGTCGTAGTCGCCTGCGTTGAGCATGGCGTACAAGGCCAGAACCTGGGTTTTGTTGGTATCGGTATCGGCACTGGCGAGAAGTGGCAGTGCCGCGAACAACAGGCAGAACAGGCGCAGAAAAAGAGGTTGCATCATGGGGTGGAGTCTCCTGGAAATGGTGCCGTTATGGATTTTGAGTCGGGCATAGTAAAGCCGACAATCCTGCGAGGATCAAACGAATCGCCCTGGGGGCTTGTTCACGATCTTTTCCTGCCTTTGAATTTCATTTCACGTCGGTGCCTGTGGCGATGGCCTCACTCTGACCACGCGCCGTGGCACAGAGAGCCGCAAGGCCCCGCGGGCCCCCCGTTCTTGCGTGAAACGCGCAACGTGAAACTGTGTAGGAGCCTGCCTGCAGGCGACACAACCATCGAGCTACACAATAAGGGTCGCCTGCAGGCAGGCTCCTACAGGCGCTCGATCATTAGTTGCAAAGATACTTTACCAGCGCCGCCGGCTCTGATACTGACGAATGCGCTGCGAGAGACTTTGCGCCCGTTCGT
>CAYXXZ010000080.1:0-14033 GCA_964469165.1 uncultured Porticoccaceae bacterium | reverse complement strand
CACAGTTCACAGTTCACAGGATCAGCGTGGCACCCCCCTGAAAACTGTCAACTGTAAACTGTCAACTAAACCTACCATTGCGCATCATGGTAAACATTCTGAACGTCATCCAGATCGTTCAGCATATCCACGAATTTGTTCATCATTTCAACATCGTCGCCGGCGATGGGCGTGGTGCCCTTGGGGACGAACTGAATTTCATCCACTTCGAAGTTGATGTCGCCGAGGGCGCCCTGCAGAGCCTGGCGGGCCTTGTGCTGCTCGGTGTGAGGCACGAACAGGGAAATCCTGCCGTCTTCATTTTCAAGGTCTGTAACGTCCACGTCCCCATCCATCAGAGCTTCCAGAGCCGCATCTTCATCGCCCTGGAAAACCATGATTGCCGAGTGATCGAACATATGGCTGACACTGCCCTGGGTTCCGATCTTGCATTTGGCCTTGGTGAAGCACAGGCGCACGTCATTGAAGGTGCGGGTCGGGTTGTCCGTGAGACATTCGACGATGACCATGCAGCCGCCCGGCCCGAAACCTTCATAGCGGGCCAGGGCGAAATCCTCGCCGCCGCCGCCCTTGGCCTTGTTGAGCGCTTTCTCGATGACATGGCTGGGCACCTGATCGCGCTTGGCGCGCTCGATCATGCCACGCAGTGACAGGTTGCCGTCGGGGTCTGCGCCGCCCGCCTTGGCGCAAACGTAAATTTCACGACCGTACTTGCTGTAAACCTTGGCTTTCATGTCCGAGGTTTTGGCCATGGATTCCTTGCGGTTTTGATAGGCTCTACCCATTGCGTACTTGCTCCTCGTCGCTGATTCAGGGGCGGGATTTTACAGGCAAGAATGCGCGCGGGGAACTTTTGCCGCGCTTGCGAGCTGCAACGCAAAACCGGGGAGCCGCCAGACGCTCGTTTCCGGCCGATAACGCTCCTGGTGGATCAGACCAAGAGAGTGAGAAAGGCATCCAGGTGACGCACGGCCTCCTGGCCGAGCGCGGTGAGGTAGCCGCCATCCGTCTGGGTGATCAGCCCCTTGTCATGCAAGCGCTGGGCGGCGGCGATGGCCGCGGGCTCTGCGCCGCTATGCACTTTGATGCCCTCCAGGGCGGAGGCCGGGTTGAACAGTGCAAGGATACTGATTTCGTCGAGTACGGAAGCGGGAATTGTCATGGAATACCTGTTATTGGCTATTTGAAACGTCACGTTACACGCTGGCGGCTCCTGTGACAACGGCGGGCTGTGGTGGGGGGAGCTATAGGCTGTAAACTCTACGTTGAACGCTGGTAGAACTCGTTTCTTCCAGCACGCCTGCTTAAAGCTTACGGCTTACAGCTTTAAACCGGATAGAGCGGCCTGAGTGCGCTCGGGCTGCTGCTTGCCGCGCCGCGGCTGCGCAATGCCTTGAGTGCCGCGATGATTGCGGGCGCATCCACGGGGGCGGCAGTACCACTGCCATACAGGGCCTTGTCGATGTCTGCGAACAGCACCCGCAATTTCTCGTCGCCGCTCCGCTGAACGATATCGCCAAGGGTGGTGATTCCTTCATCGGGCCAGAACAGGCTGGCCCAGTGGAGGATTCCCGCCCGCAGTGCCGTCAGGTCGGAGGCTGGAATTTTGGTGAGCGCCTTGAACGCTGTTTTTTCCGTGTCCGCTGTCGCATCGTCCTGCCGAGGCGGGGCAACGGCAGGGCGTACAGATGGGGCGCGCAACAGCAAAAGGCCGAGACCCAGCACCAGGAGCAGCAGCACACCGTTGGCGAACAGGGAGCCGTACAGCAGGCGGTTGTAGCGCGCCGCTTCTCCTGCGCCGAACGGTGGGGCGGGCGATTCCGATTGTTCGTCCGGTGCAACGTCGGGCACTGCCTGGGGCAGCGTGGCGCCAACCCCGCCAGGGGCCGGCGCCACGCTGACGGTCGCGCCTTCCAGTACGGTTTCACGGAACTGCGCGGCTTCGGTATCCCACCAGCGCACCCGCACCGGCGGCAGTGTCAGGGTGCCCGCCCTGGTGGGAACGATGGCCCAGGATTCAGTACGGGCGCCCAGTACCCCGGAAGGCGACAGGGTTTCACTGATGTCTGGCTGGTCGGGATAGAAGCGAAAATCGGCGCTGTCCGCGAGGGGAATGGGTGGCAGTTGCGCGCCGGGCAGGCCCTGAGCGCTGAGGGTGATGGAGCGGGTTACGGGCTCGCCGACGACCAATTCATCCAGCTTGCTGCTCCAGCGCTGGCTGATGCTGAGGCCCCGCGCAGGAATCCAGGCACTGCCGTCTGCCGTGGCAGGAATCGCCAGTACTTTGATGGCCTTGGCTTCCGAGGTGAGTCGTACAGCCTTGCCGCGGCTGCCGAACAGGGAGCGTCCGGCGAAGGGGTCGCTGCGGTCTGGCACCACCGCGGCGACCTGCAGCGCAGGGATCTCCAGCACTCCGGCAATCTCGGGGAAAATGGCATATCTCATTTCCACCACGATGTATTCCCGGCCGTTGAGGGTTTTCTGGTACTGGCTGTCGTGAATCTTGATCACTCTGGCATTGGCGATGTCGAGATCGGGAATGTCGACACTGCCGAGCATCACCGAGGTGTTGAGGCGCAAGGTGAGCAGTACCTGGCCCTGAACATAAACCGTATCGCGGTCCACTTCCGTTTCCATGAACACGGCCTGGCTGCTGTCCGAGGAAACCTTTGCCTGGGTCACCTCGATCGTCAGGGCATCGCTTACCGCATTCTTGTAGTGAAGCGATGGAACGACGAGCGTGCCGGTGCGCTTGGGCATCAGCGTCAGAACCCAATCGGTGGAAGAGCTGTCGTTGCCAAAACCCATGGTGAGCTGTTGCTGGCGCTGGCTGGAGAGGATGTCGAAATCCTTCTCGAGGGCGGAAAAATCCGGTGAGCCCAGTGTTTGGCCGTTGTAGCGCAGGGTGAGAGTGAGTGATTCATTGGCTGCGATGGTGGTGCGATCGACGCGGGCGTTGAGTTCCTCGGCGGCAGCGGGCAGAGCCGCGAAGAGAGCCAGCAGCATCAGCCACAGAGCCAGGGGCAGGGATTTCGCGATATGCATTACCAATGTTCCTCTGACATCACCAACGTTCCTCTGAATAGTTGCCGGGGGGCAGGCGCGGGCCGCTGCGCTCCTCGCGAAAGCGCTGGCGCGCTTCGTATTCGAATTTGTTGCGTAACAGGCCGCCCGGGTCGTCGGGCACCCGGCGCAGCCATTGCTGGGCATTCTGTTGGGCGGCGTCGCCAGCCTGGTCCGCTTCCTGCAAGGACGAGGCGTCGGTTTCACGCTGATCTTGCTGGGCGTCGGGTGCGGCTTGCGGGTTGTCTGGGCCGCCGTCCTGGTCGGGTGATGGTTTTGCGTCGGCGTCATCGCCGGCCTGTCCGTCGCCTTGTGGCGGCGCCTTCTGCTGACCTTGCGGGGAGTCCCCGTTCTGCGCTGCTTGCGCGCCGTCCGTATCCTGCTCTTCATTCCCGTCGTTGTTATCGTTTCCACCTTGCTGGCCGCCTTGGTCCGGCTCGCCTTGCTGGCTATCGCCCTGTGCGTTGTCGCGGGAGTCTTCGGCGTCCTCGCGCTCGCCACTCTGGTCGTTGCTCTGCTGGTTCTTCAGTGATTCCACCAGAGCCTTGTTGAAAATCGCATCTTCCATGTCGGGAGCGCGCGCAAGTGCTTCGTCGTAGGCGGCGATGGCTTCGTCCAGTTTTCCCGCGCGCGCCAGGGCATTGCCGCGGTTGTAGTGGGCATCCGCGGAATCGATGCCGGCAAACGCCTGCGCGGCGGCATCGTGCGCGCCGGCCTCGGCGGCGGCGATACCCTGCCATGCCGGGTCGGCAAACAGCTCGCGGGCTCTGTCGGGGTCCCCCTTGTTCATTTCCCGGTAGCCTTGCTGATCCTTGCTGAGCCACAGATCGTCCCACCAGGAGGCTTCGCCTTGGGGGGCGTGCAGCAGCGGCAATAACAACACGGCTACCACCAGACCGCGGCGAAACAGCAGCAGGGCAAGCGGCAGCAGCGGCAGCATCAGCCAGAAGCCCCGGTCTTCCCAGACATCGAGATTGCGCTCGAGCTCGCGGGCATCGACGCCGGCGCGCTCCTGCAGCGGCTTGAGCAGCGCCTGAATATCTGCATCGGTGCCGCTCAGCGTGCGGTACACGCCGCCGTTGTGCTGCGCCAGGCCGCGCAGGGTCTGCGAACCGAGACTGGCAATGACGATGCTGCCGCGGCCATCGCGCGCGAAGCCGTGTTCGTTGAGGGGCACAGGTGCGCCGTCGTCGCTGCCCACGCCGAGCACGGAGAGGCGAAAAGCGGGATTGTCGCGCATCATGCGGTGGAGGTTTTCACGGGCGTCGGCGGTGACACCGTCGGTTACCAGCAGGATGTCGCCCTCCTGATGAGCGGCGTTGGCGGCCAGTTCCAGCGCCTTGGCGAGAGCGGCCTCCACGTTGCTGCCTGCCGCAGGCATGACCGCCGGGTGAAGGACGGGCAACTGGCTGATGATGGTATTGGTGTCGTCGCTGAGGGGCGTCACCACATGGGCGTCGCCGGCGTAGACGACCAGTGCGGCAAAGCCTTCGCGATAGGCGCTGAGCAGGTCGATGGTTTTGAGGCGGGCGCGGGTCAGGCGATCCGGCTTGATATCGGTGGCCAGCATGGAGGGCGACAGATCGAAGAGTATCAGCAGCACCTGTTCCTGCTTGTGTACGGGAACGGCCTTCTTGCTCCATGTCGGCCCCGCCAGCGCCACCACGGCGAGACAGCCCGCGATCACCAGCCACGGGCGCAGGTTGAAGGCGCTGCCATCCCGGCGTTGCAGCAGCAGCGGCAGGAGTGCGGGCGCGATAACCTTGTGCCATTGCCCGCCGCGCGCGGCGCTGCGGCGCAGCAGCCCGTAAATGGCGGCAACGGCGATCAGCGCGAGCAACCACAAGGGGCGCAGGAAATGAAATTGTTCGAGCAGGGTGCCGTCAAACATCGCTGCCTCTCCGTGCCACGAGCCCGGCGAGCGCGAGAAACGCGCCAAAAGCCAGCGCCAGCGGCCAGTAGAACAGGTCCTTGATGGGACGCAGGATTTCCGCTTCCTGCTCCACGGGCTCCAGTTTATCCAGTTCCTCGTAGATCGCCTTCAGCTCCTGGGGATCGCGTGCGCGGAAATAGCGCCCGCCGGTCTGCTCGGCAATGTCGGTGAGCATGTCCTCGTCGAGATCGGCGGAAGGATTGAAGGCGCGGCTGCCGAAGAATGACCGGCGCATCACCGTGTCCGCGCCAATGCCGACGGTGTAGATGCGAATGCCGTACTGGGCCGCGAGCTCTGCCGCCTTGCGGGGCGGGAGTTCGCTCGCGGTATCGGCGCCGTCACTGAGCAGGATGAGCACGCGGTTGCTGTCGTGACGGTCCTCGAGCCGCTTGATGGCGATGCCGATAGCGTCGCCGATGGCGGTGGCGCGCCCGGCGAAGCCGATGCGGGCCTCGCGCAGCAAGGTGGCGAGAGTTTCGTGATCGAAGGTCAGGGGCGTCTGCAGATACGCCTGGCTGGCGAACAGGATCAGCCCCAGTTTGTCGCCGCTGCGACGCGCCACGAAATCGCCGACCACGTCCTTGACCACGGTGATGCGCGGCAGCATCTCGCCGTCCACCTGCATGTCTTCGATCAACATGCTCTCCGAGAGGTCCACGGCGAGCAGCAGATCGCGCCCCGACACGGGAATGTCGACGGGATCGCCCACCCATTGCGGGCGCGCCGCCGCCGCGATCAGCGCGAGCCAGAGCAGCCACAGCAGCACGAGCAGAGCGCGATTGCCGGTGCCGCCGGAGCGCCGCTCCTGAGTGGCGGCGAGGCGGTTGTAGAGGGGCGCGCGCAGTGCCGCGCTGGTGTCGCTGCGCGGCGTCAGAAAGCGCCGCACCAGCACTGGCGCGGGCAGGGCAATCAGCATCCAGGGCCAGGCCAGGCTCAGCACGGATCGCTCCGGCGGTGGCGACGGATCCAGCGCTCCAGGCAGCTGTGCAGTACCTTGCGCTGTGCTTCCGACAGTTGCGGCGGGTGGTCGCTGTACAGTTTTTCACAAAACATCGACAAATTTTCTTCCCGGTTCGAGCTGCTGGCGAACAAACTTTGTGACAGGCGCCTGTCGTTGAAATCGTCGAGCCGTGCCAGCAAAGCGGCTGCCGGCAGGCTGGCCAGGTGCGACGAGGCGGCGGTGGAAAGCGCGGTACGGCGCATCAGTTGCAAGGCCTCGGTCAGCGCCTGAGGCGCGGTGCGCAGTCCGCGCGCCTGGCGCAAGGCTTCGCGTCGATAGACATTGTCCAGGCGCCGCGCGCGCCACCACCACAGCGTCGCTGCCAATGCGACCGTCAGCAGCGCGGCCAGCAGCCACCAGCCCGGCGCCGGTGGCCAGATGCCAGGTGCCGGTGGCAGGTGCATGGCGCGCAGCTGGTCGAGCGGATTCATGATCTACGCACACCCTTGCTGCTGTAATGGCGAGCCAGCTCGCTCTGCACGGCGTCGCGGGTGGAGAAGCGCATCAAGCCCGCGCCGAGACGGCTGGCCACGGCTTCCAGATGCTGCTGCTGGCGGCGCTGCTGCTGCTGGAACACTTCGCGCAAGCGCGTGTCGCGGGTATCGAGGCGCTGCGTGGTCTGCCCGTCGCTGACCGCGTAGACGCCCGGCGGCGGCAGCTCGATTTCGAGCGGATCGCGCACCCAGGCAAAATTGAGGTCGCAGTGGCGTGCCACCGGGAACAGCTGTTTTTCGGCCTCGTGGGAGAGGTCGTGAAAATCGCTGACGATGACCACGGAGCTGCCGGGAGACGCCGCGCGGCGCACGCTTTCGAAAATTTCCGCCATGCCGGGGCCGTCTTGCGGGGCGTCGAGCAGGTCGGCGCATGCCTCGCCCAGGCCCTGCAGAAAGCGCAGCACATTGTGATGACTGCGCCGGCTGCGCAAATCGCACTGTTTGTGCGGGCTGAAAATCATGCCGCCGACGCGGTCATTGGCGTTGAGGCCAGCCCACGCCAGCGTCGCCGCGATTTCCGCCGCCACCATCGACTTGAGGCGCCAACTGCCGAAGAACATCGGCCCGCGCAGGTCAACGGCAATCAGCACCGGGCGCTCCCGTTCCTCGCGAAATACCTTGGTGTGCGGCCGTGTGGTGCGCGCCGTCACACGCCAATCGATGGTGCGGATATCGTCGCCGGGCTGGTAGGGACGCACCTCGTCGAAATCCATGCCGCGCCCTCTGAAGGCGGAGCGGTAGTTCCCCGAACCCGCGGCCAGCGCCTGTTGCCTGGGAAACAGGCTCAGGTGGCGCGCCGCGTGGCGCAGGGCCACCAGATCGCTCATGCGTGGAACCGCAATGCCCTCTGACTCTACGACCATCGGCTCGTTCTTCTCTCAGGCAGACGGCACGCTGGCCAGCAGGGTGTCGATGACAGCGTCGGGCGTGATGCCGCCGGCCTCGGCTTCGTAGCTGAGAATGATGCGATGGCGCAGGACATCGTGGGCTACCTGGCGCACGTCGTCGGGGGTGACGAAATCCCTGCCGTCGAGCCAGGCGCTGGCGCGGCTGCAGCGGTCGAGGGCGAGTGTGGCCCGCGGGCTTGCGCCGTATTCCAGCCACTGGGGGAGATTCTTGCCGTAATGCCGGGGCTCGCGGGTGGCGAGCACCAGTTGCACCAGGTATTCCTCCACCGCGTCGCTCATGTGCAGGTTGCGCAACTCCGCGCGCGCCCCGAACACGTCGGCCTGGGACAGCCTCAGCGGCGGCGGAGCGGGCGCGTCGAAGTGCTCTTCGCGCGACAGTTGCAGAATCTGTCTTTCGTTCTCCGCGCCTGGGTAGCGCACCAGAACATGCATCAGGAAACGATCGAGTTGCGCTTCCGGCAGGGGATAGGTGCCTTCCTGTTCGATGGGGTTCTGGGTCGCCATCACCATGAACAGGTCGGGCAGTGGATAGGACGAGGCGCCCACGCTCACCTGCTTTTCCGCCATGGCCTCGAGCAGCGCCGATTGCACCTTGGCCGGCGCCCGGTTGATCTCGTCCGCCAGCACCAGGTTGTGGAAGATTGGCCCTTTCTGGAACACGAAGGAGGCGTCCTGGGGGCGGTAGATATCACTGCCGGTGATGTCGGCGGGCAACAGGTCGGGCGTGAACTGGATGCGGTGAAAATCGCCTTCGATGGCGGAGGCCAGGGTTTTGATGGCCTTGGTCTTGGCGAGCCCCGGCGCGCCCTCCACCAGCAGGTGGCCACCGACCACGAGTGCCACGAGAAGGCGCTGGGTGAGGTGGCTCTGGCCGATGATGTGGCTGTCCAGATAGCGGTGTAACTCGATGAAAGCCTGTTGTTGCATACCGGAAATACTCCCAGGATCGTTGCGTGGGTTGCGCTCGCTTGTCAGGTGCCGATAACCCAGTAACGAGTGTCGCAGTCTCTGTGAATGAGGTCATCGGCCACAAGCTTCAAGTCGGCATGGTATCTCTCGCAAGCGAGCCCCTTTTTCGAAGACCAGCTTCTTGCGGCTCAGGTAGCCAATCGGGGCGCCTTGCCGGATGGCGCCGATGATGGCTCCGACCGTGACTGACAGGAAGCCTTTCAGTATCCTTGGCGACGAATTCTAACGGATACTCGCCCCATGTACCCAACCATGCGCAAACTGTTGTTCGCATTCCCGCCTGAAACCGCTCATGAAATCACCCTCGACCTGCTGGGGGCGGCGGAGCGCATGAAGCTGCTTTCGCCGTTTGTTGCCAGGGCGCAGGGGCGTCCGCGGATGGTGATGGGATTGCCGTTTCCAAACCCCGTCGGCCTGGCCGCGGGCCTGGACAAGAATGCGGATTGCTTCAACGCTCTCGGCGCCCTGGGTTTTGGTTTTGTCGAAGTGGGCACGGTGACGCCCCGGCCACAGCCGGGCAATGCCAAGCCGCGCATGTTCCGCATCGAAGGTGCCGAGGCGATCATCAATCGCATGGGCTTCAACAACCTCGGCATCGATCACTTGCTGGCCAATGTGCGCCGGCGCCGTTACGACGGCATACTTGGCATCAATATCGGCAAGAATGCGGCAACCCCGGTGGAGAATGCCGCGGACGATTACCTGTTGTGTCTGGAAATGGCCTATCCCTTTGCGGATTACATCACCATCAATATTTCCTCGCCCAACACGCCTGGCTTGCGCACGCTCCAGTTCGGAGAGAGCCTGCGCAAGCTTCTCGATCCGGTAAAGGCGCGGCAACGCGATCTGGCCGAGGCGTCGGGCCGCTACGTGCCATTGGTCGTCAAGATCGCGCCCGACATGAGCGACGACGAGGTGCGGGAAACCGCCAGTTCATTGCTGGCGGCGGGTATCGACGGCGTGATCGCCACCAATACGACCCTGGCGAGAGCGGGCGTCGAGCATTTGACGCACGGCGAAGAAGCCGGTGGCTTGAGTGGCAGGCCGGTGAGAGAGAAATCCACCCAGGTGCTGCGCGTGCTGGCTGATGCCCTGGAAGAGCGCTTGCCGATCATTGGCGTCGGTGGTATCGACAGTGTCGAGGCCGCGCAGGAGAAGCTGGCGGCTGGCGCCTCGCTGGTACAGTTGTACACCGGCTTCATCTATCGCGGTCCGGGGCTCGTGCGGGAGCTGGTGGAAAATCTGTAGGGGAGGGGGCAAGGCAGCGGCAAGCTTTACGGGCTTGCCGCCAAGGACGGGCTGGAGCAGAGGCCTTCAGCCGCAGACTTGCAGGGCGGGCCTCGCCTTGGGCTTCTTGACGGGCTGCCACATGGTGACGACGTTTTCCTCATGGTGGCCGGTCATGGTTTCGTCGAGGATTTCGAGCGTCAGATCGCGGCACTGGCCACAGCAGGTGCCAACATCGAGCTGGAGTTGCAGTTCGCCATAATCACAGGCGCCTTTGAGTATCTCCTGGCGGATCTGCTTTTCGGTTACGGCCTTACAAATGCAAACGTACATCGGGACTCCTGGAAACATCTCTCGCAACCCGCGAATATCCTGTTAATGACTGTCGCCGTCCTCTGGTTTGCACCGGGCGTTTCGGGGCTGCGATTGAGACTATTATGCAAATGATAACCATTGTCAACTCTATTTTCATAACCCGCTGTTTTTTAAGCAACTAGTTTCAAATCGACACGGCTTTGACTACAATCGGGAAGTACGTTGGGACTCAACAGGGAGACTGCCGTGAAAGGTGACAAACAAGTAATCGACTACCTCAATGAAGCGCTGAAGAACGAACTCACCGCGATCAACCAGTACTTCCTGCATTCTCGTATGTGCAAGAACTGGGGGCTCAACAAATTGGCCGAGAAGGAGTACGAGGAATCCATCGATGAGATGAAACATGCCGATGCTCTCATCGAGCGCATTCTGTTTCTCGATGGCCTCCCCAATCTGCAGGATCTGGGCAAGCTCTTTATCGGTGAAGACACGATGGAAATGCTGGAATGCGATCTCAAGCTGGAATTGGAGGCGATTCCCCTGTTGCGGGAGGCAATTGCCCATTGTGAAAGCGTTTCCGACTACGTGACCCGCGATTTGCTCAAGGACATTCTTGCCAGCGAGGAAGATCATGTGGACTGGCTGGAAACCCAGTTCGTGTTGATCGACAAGATCGGCATTCAGAACTACCAGCAGTCGATGGCTTGAATTTCCGCTCCGGGGTCAACTCCGGACGCATGATCGATGCCTGTGGCTTGCGATGAACCCGCCTGCCACAGGCTCTCGTCCTAAAGGGGCAGTTGAATCTGCTCATCGCGGCCAAGATAGTGTTTGAGATTGGCCGGTCGGTAACCCGGATTGCGCAGGTACAACTGTTCCGCAGAAGGGTGTACGGTTTCGTCCTGATTGGTGACGCCAATTGTCCGCCTGCCGGCATTGCGCCGCGCCCTGCCGTTTCTGTATTCGTTGTCGTGAATCCCGTTGCCCGTGCGGGCGGCCATCGCCGCGGAAAGAAACCCGCGATCCAGCTCCAATCCCAGGGATGTGGCGCGCTCCGCCATCCACGCCAGGCTGGCATTGGCGAAAGCCATGTTCTGGCCCATGCCCCCCATGTCCCGGTGAGTGCCGGAAAACCAGCACTGTTCGGTGCGCGAGCGCTCCGCGCCCGTGCGCCATAGGCAGGGGGCGAGACCTTGCGATGCTTCGTCGATGGCGAGCGCGTGATAGGCATTTTCCACGCAATTGCTCAACCGCCGGTCATGAAAGCCATCGGCGGCGCCTGGTATGCCGTTGTCGCCCACCGTTTCCCAGGCGCCGAGAAATTTTATGGTGGGCTGATGACAATACCCATCGCGGAATTTCACGGCATTGTGCGCATCGGCGCCCCAGCGGGTGCGGTAGATATGCCAGGCTTCGGCGAGTTTGCCGGAACAGTGTTTTCCGAGCAGGCCGACATTGCGGATCATGCCTGCGAGACTCCGCACCACGTAGGCGCCGCGGCTGAAGCCGAACAGCCAGATCTGGTCGCCAGGTGCGTAGTTTGCAGCGAGTGCCTGGTAGAGGGCACAAACACTCTCGTCACGCCCATAAAGCATGTCCGCCAAGGTAACTTGTACTACGCCGCCCGCAGCGTCGGGGCTGATGGCGTTCGCCAGCAATGCGATGTTACTGTTGGCGGAAGTCTCTGTGCGATTCCACAGTCCGTCACTGCAAACCACCAGCCTCTTCATGTTTGTGAGTCGCCGTTCCTTTTTAGAGTACGAATGATGAAGCGCGCGGGATTGAGCGCCATCGCCAGGTCGCGGGGCAGGGGAGTCATCTCGCCGCAGATTTGCGCCGCCAGCAGTTCCGCCGCGAGGGGCGCATAGGTGAAACCGCGCGAGCCATAGCCGCAACTCACCCACAAACCCCGGTGCCATGCTCCCGGCAAGGGTACGTCGGCCCGCGCGTTGCGTCGATAGGCGGCAAAGCGCTGCTTGAAAGCACTTTCGTCGGGCGCCGGGCCCACCAGCGGCAGGTAATCCGGCGTGGCGCAGCGAATCGCCGCACGGCCGCCGAGTTGCGAAGACATATTCCCGGGCAGCAGGGCTTCAAGCAGGGGGTCCGTGCGCAACAGCGCAGCGACATTGCGGCGGTGGTCATCGGCGCGCAGCGTGAGATCCTGATCATCAATGTCGTAGGTTGCACCCAGCGTGTGAACGCCGTTCCGGGGCGGCGCCATATAGCCGCTGCCGCAGATGACGGTGCGCAAGTGCTGCGACATGGCATTGGCGGGCAGGGTGCTGATCTGACCGCGAATGGCGCGCAATGGCAGGTGCGCACATTGTTCAAAGGTGGCGCTGGCAAAGCCCGCCGCCAGGATGATCAGGGGAGTCTCCGCCAATAAGCTGCCGGCGTCGTCGAGCACAGACCAGAGACCTGTTTTTTCGTCGCGTGCCAGTTGCGCGGCGTTTCCTGCGATGCATTCGATGCCTGCACCCAACCAGCGGCACACGGCGGCGGGATCGATCCAGCCCAGTGCCGGGAAAAAAAGTGCCTGTTTCGCAGCAAGCGGGACGCCGGCCAACTCACGGAGTGCTGCGTTGTCCACTGCCGTGACGAGTTCCGGCGCGCCGCCGAAATAATTGCCGAGCCGCGCGAAACGGGAAATGTCCGTCTCGGTTTCCGGCAAAACCAGTACGCCGCTGCGCTGTCCTGTACCGGTTTGCCGCCAGTAGGGACCATAGCTTGCCATGGCATGACTCAGTGCGTGCAGTCCGAATGCGGCAAGCGGAGAGTCTTCGCTGGAGAGCTTGGGGTAGAGAATACCCTGGGGATTGCCCGACGCCTCCTGGCCTGGCTCGCCGTGCCGGTCGATGAGTGTGATAGTCCAGCCGCGTTTCCTGAGAGCCGCCGCCGCGCTGCACCCGGCGATACCCGCGCCGATCACCACGGCTTCGCGCCGCGTTGCGAACTTGCCGAGATTGAGATGCCAGCTGGGCTCATTGCGGCTGTTGCGCAACACGACAGGCGCGACCCAGTCTTCGCTGAATGCCGATGTGGTGGCAAGCCGCTCGAATGTGCCGCTCAGCATATCCCGCTTGCGGCCAAAGCCGGGGCGTTTTGCGAGGCGGAAGCCGACGCCTGCAAGGCCGTCCCGCACCTGACGCGCCACGGTGAAAGTCGCCAGCGTGGTTTTTTCGGTGCTGAATCTGGCTATCAGGGTGAAAAGATTTTCACTCCATAGATCAGGATTTTTGGCGGGCGCGAAACCATCCAGAAACCAGGCATCCGCTGCGGGATTGGCCAGCTCCAGGAAGCGGGGATGGGCCGAAGCCAGCAGACTTTCGAATCCATCGATGGCGTCATCGAACACCAGGGTGAGGCACACCCGGTTACCCCACAGCCAGCGGCGATGAACACCGCGGGTGCGCGGTGGATAGGCGGCCAGATAGTCTTCCCGCATGGCATTCAAGCGGGGCCAGGCGCTGAGCGCTGTGGCGATCTCGTCCTTGCCGAGTGGATATTTTTCAGCCGAAACAAAGTGCAGCACCGCGCCGGGCGGCGCGCATTCGAGCCACAATGCGGCGGCACAGAGAAAGTTGAGTCCCGTGCCGAAGCCGGTTTCGCAGATGGTGAAGCGCTGCCCCGGCGCCAGGGTGCGCCAGCGTTCGGGCAGGTCGTTGCCGGCGATGAATACGTGCTGCGCTTCTTGCAGACCGTCTTCGCGAGAGTAATAGACGTCGTCGAAACGCGCGCTCAGGGGCTGACCCGCCGACCATTGGACGCACGGGCTTTGCAACGCCCTGGATGCTTTTTCCTCTGTCACGGCGCGAGTCCGAATTCGCGCAAAATCTGTTGACACCACAGGGCGATGCGCGTGTCGGTCTGTTCGAAGTCGTTCTCGTCGTCCAGAGCCAGGCCCACGAACCATGCGCCGTCGGCTGTGACGGCCCTGGATTGCTCGAAGCTGTAACCCGTCACAGGCCAGCGACCGACACAGCTGGCGCCGAGCCCCGCGACCTTGGCCCACAGGTAACCGAGCGCATCCTGAAACCACTCGGGATAACCGATCTGGTCACCGAGGCCGTAAAGAGCCACGGTCTTGCCGTGAAAATCCAGCGCGTCGATATCATCCCAGA
>CAYXXZ010000079.1:0-14362 GCA_964469165.1 uncultured Porticoccaceae bacterium | reverse complement strand
TGCTCCTCGCTCATTTGGAATGACCAAACCACGTTCGTCGCGCCTTGATTGGCGCCTTTTCAGGCACAACGCCGACTATTCAAGTAGTGTTAACAGGCCCTAATGATCAATAAGGAAGATAGCGATGAAAATGAAGTACTTCGGCAGAGAAAATGTCCTCGAATACACCGAAAAAGACGAAGGGCGTCAAGAGCCGCTGCCCGGGGGCAAGTGGCAGGACAGCACCTGGTTGCAATGGTGGGACTTCGAGAATGGCGTGGGTGGCGTGCACCGTATCGGTCATGAGTACAACGACGAAGGCGGGCCCTTCTGCGCCGGCTGGACCAATCTGGTGACGCCGCAGGGCGTGTTCAAGCATGTGACCTACCTGCCGTTGCGGGAAGAGGACAAGCTCGCCAACGGCTGGGGCAGTGGCGATGGTGTGGCGCGCAACGAGATCGTCGATGATGAACATATCTGGATCATCGAAAGCCCCGAGAACGACATTTCCGCGCGCCTGGTGTTTCGCGATTACCACGGGGCGTTTCGCGGCTTCCCCAGTTCCGGCGATACGGCCGAGCACATTTCCGCACACCATATCGACATTTCCGGCACCGTTACCGGCACCGTGACCATGAAGGGCAGAACCTTCGAGGTCAACGGTATGGGGTTGCGCGATCACGGTTGGGGGCATCGCGACGTGAACAAGATCCTCTCCCACCGTTACGTGACCGGCTGCTTTGGACCTGATCTGTCATTTTGCGCCTATTCCGTGTGCAACGGCGTTACCGATACCATCGAGAAATTCGGTTGGGTGGTCAAGGGCGACGAAGTACATTTCGTCAAGGATGTCGACATGGTGACCTATGCCGAAGTCGATACCGTCTCGATTCGTGGCGGCCATCTCAAGCTGACATTGCCCGATGGCGAAGTGCTCGATATCGAACTGACGGCGGTGGCGCCCGGCCTGATGAACTATTTCCACAAGATGTTCAACAACAACACGCTCTGTGTTGCCGAGTACAACGGCAGAAAGGGCGCTGGACACTGGGAGAGTTCCGCCAATTTCTACTCTGGCGAGCGTGAGCCCACCAAGATGTTCCGTGCACTGGCGCACAACGGCTACTATGAAGGCGCGGCCAGCGGTCACGGCACCCCCGATCCAGACAGCCCCTTCATGCGCACCACCACGGTGGGGTGAAATCTGGCACCTTTAGGAGCCTGCCCGCAGGCGACCGTATGCCGCACCTCCCGATGGCTCTGTGTCGCCTGCAGGCAGGCTCCTGCAACGCTCTCAAGGTTATGCGCCGCTGTGGCGTTGGTAGAAAGAAAATCAATGATGCCTCTGCGGGCGGCCAGCCGTGCCCCTGTAGGAGCCTGCCTGCAGGCGACAAGAAGCCATCAAGTGCGCCACTCTGTAAGTGAGCGCAGATACGTTATAGACTAGCGGTCGCATTTTCCTGAACCACCCGCCATTAAAGAAAGAAGAATATGCTGAGTTTCATCGGTCTCATGGCAGGACTTGCCCTGCTGATCTACTTTGCCGTGCGCGGCATGCATCTGTTGATCGCCGCTCCCCTCGCCGCACTGGTCGTCGGCGTGACGGGCGGCTTGCCGCTCTTCGACCAGATCGCGGCGCAGGGGCAGGCCAGCTATGTGGGTTCCTTCATGGCGGGCTTTACGGCATTTTTCAGCAGTTGGTTTTTCATGTTCCTGCTCGGCGCCATCTTCGGCAAGGCCATGGAAGACAGCCATGCGGCGGAGAGCGTCGCCCACTGGATCACCAGCCGTATCGGTGTGCGACACGCGGCGCTTGCGGTGTTGGCGGCTTGTGCCATCCTGACCTACGGCGGCGTCAGTGTTTTCATCGTCGCCTTTTGTGTGTACTCGATGGCGGTGAGCCTGTTTCGGGAAGCCGACCTGCCGCGCCGCTTCATCCCTGGGGTGATCGCCTTCGGCTCGATCACCTTCACCATGACCTCCGCGGGTTCACCGGAAATTCAGAACTGGATTCCCATTCCCTTCCTGGGCACAACACCCTACGCCGCCTGGGAGGTGAGTATCGTCGTCGCGGCGTTCATGGCGGTGGTTGGTTATCTGTGGATGGGCGGTATGATCCGCAGGGCTGTCGCCAACGGTGAGCGATTCGTCACGCGGGAGTCCGACGCCGAGGCGGTGGGGCGCGATGATTTGCCCAATCCCTTGATGTGTACGCTGCCTCTCGTTGCCGTGCTTGCGGTGACATTTTTCTTTCACAAGCAGTTGGGCACGGCGGCGCTGATCGCCGCACTGTTCAGCGGCGTGGTGCTGACGTACGCCTTCAACTACCGCTATTTTCGCAGCCTGGCGCGGCCTTTCACCGAGGGCGCCTCGGGAGCGCTGGTGGCCATTGCCAACACCTGCGCGGTGGTTGGCTTTGGCACCGTGGCTCAGGAAACCCCCGCATTTACCGAGGTGGTGCGCTTCTTTACGGATATTCCCGGCGGCGGTCTGGTGGGTGTCGCCATCGCCGTGACCATCATCTGCGGCCTGACCGGCTCCGCCTCCGGTGGCCAGACCATTGCGTTGCCCCTGCTGGCGCCGCTGTATGTCGGCCCGGACGTACCCGCGGAAAATCGCGTCGACCCCGAAGAATTGCACCGGGTGGTGGCCATTGCCTCGGGCGGGCTGGATTCGCTGCCGCACAACGGCTATGTGGTAACACTGATCCGCGCCATTTGTGGCGAGACCCACAAGGATGCCTACGGCCCGGTGGCGGCGCTTACGGTGGTGTTGCCCGCTATCGGCATGATCCTGGCGCTGCTGCTGTTTACCATTTTCTGATTTTTGTGCCCTCTACTCGCCGACGAAAAGGAGTCGCGGATGCCAGAGCATTTCGACGTGGCCGTGATCGGCGGCGGTATCCAGGGTACAGGTATTGCCCAAGCGGCGGCCGCCGCGGGCTATTCCGTGGTTCTCGTGGAAAAGGATGCCTTGGCGGCGGGCACATCCAGCAAGTCCAGCAAGCTCATCCACGGCGGCCTGCGCTATCTCCAGCAGGGCCGCCTGCGCATGGTGCGCGATGCCCTGAAAGACCGCCAGGTCCTGTGCCGCGTAGCGCCCCACCTCGTGCAGCTGAATCATTTCTACATCCCCGTCTACCGCCACTCTGTTTACCGGCCCTGGAAACTTCGCGCCGGGCTCGCTCTCTACGCATTGCTGGCTGGCCTGGGGCGCGATGCGGCCTTTCGCCAGGTGCCGCGCCGCCAATGGCCGGAGCTCGGTATCGAAACCCGTGGCTTGCAGGCGGTGTTTCGCTATTCGGACGGTCAGACGGACGACCAGCGGCTCACTCAGGCTGTCATGCAGTCGGCTCAGAGCCTGGGTGCCCAGCTGCGCGAGCACACGACGTTGCTGGCGGCAACGGCGCAGGCGCAAGGCTATTCGCTCAGCTTGAGCAATGGTGAGACATTGCACTGCCGCGTGTTGATAAATGCCGCGGGCCCCTGGGTGAACGAGGTCGCCGATGTGATTCATCCCGCTCCGCAGCAACTGGATGTCAGCCTGGTGCAGGGTTCTCATCTGGTGCTCGAACGCCAGTTGAGCGCGCAATGTTTTTATGTCGAATCGCCGGATGACCGGCGCGCGATTTTCGTCCTGCCCTGGCGCGGTCAGACCCTGTTGGGCACCACGGAAAAAGCCTTTTCCGGCGATCCCGATCGGGTTGAGGTGTCAGAGGAAGAAGAGCGTTATCTACTGCGCACACTGGCGCATTATTTTCCTGATTACGTGCGCGACGGCGTGAATGTCTGCGAGCGCATGGCGGGCCTGCGGGTTCTGCCTGCGAGCGAGGGTGCGGCTTTTTCGCTCAGCCGGGAAATGCGTCTGGCACAGGATTGGGATGGACAGCGCGGTTACATCGGTATCTACGGCGGCAAACTCACCGGTTATCGCTCCCACGCGATAAAGATCGTCGCGCTGCTCAAGACGTATCTCGGTGCGCGCGCGGCACGCGCCGATACCGCGACACTGCGCCTGCCTTGAGGCGCAGCGCGTTCAGGTACCGAGCCGCGCCGCCATTTCCTGTTGCCAGCACCTGAAACGGGCCGCGACCCCGTCGTCGAGCGCGGTCAGCGGGCCGGGCTGGTGCCGGGTCATCGCGGGAAGAGACCAGTCGCGGGGAAAGCCCGCCAGTTGAAAAGCGGCACCGCGCGCCGTTGCTTCGCTATCGTCCGCCAGATAGACCGGCAGGCCGCTCAACTGCTGCAATCGGGTGGTGAGCAGCGCGAAGCGGCTGAGTCCCCCGGAGAGATAAATCTGTGTCAATGAAATTCCGGCGGCTTGCAGCGCTTGCAGGTTCAGGATCAGCAGAAAGGCGATACTTTCCAGCACCGCCAACATTTTTTGTCGGGCATCGCCCGCACCGATGAATTCGCTGTCGAAGTCCGCGTTCCAGAAGGGTGAGCCCAATCCGCCGATTCCGTTGAGAAACAAGGGAATGCTGTCGTAATCGCCGTGCCAATCGTCCAGTGCGCCGTAGTCTTGGAGAGCCAGCGCCTGGCGCTGATACTCGAGGGCGTTGGCCGCGCCGTTGACGGTACCCTCGCACAGCAACTGGCAGACGCCGGCTTCGCAATACACCGGTGACAGCAACAGGTTTTGCGGGGCGGTCACCCGGGGCGGTTTCACGCAGGCGATGAAGGCGCCGCTGCCGGCGTTGATATAGACGGTGTCATCCCGCAGAGAGCCGTAGCTGTTGAACGCAGCGCTCTGGTCGCCGTTCACCAGGCGCAGCGCGAAGCGGTGTTCACCGCGAACAAAGAAACCGTAATCATCCCTGGTGTCGCAAATTTCGGGCAGGCTGTGCCTGGATGAGGTCGCGCGCGCCAGCAGGTGGTCATCCCAGCTGTTGCTGTGAATGTTCATCAACAGGGTGCGCGAGCCGTTGGCGGGATCCACCTTGAACTGGCCGGTCAGTTTGAACACCAGAAATGCCGCCAGCGGGCCGACCGCGAGTTCGCCAGTGGCCTGAGCCATTTTTACGGCGGGCACGTTTTCCAGGCACCAGAGGATCTTGCTCGCGCCATAATGGACGTTGACCACCAGACCGGTGCGGGCCTTGATGTCGTCGCGCTGCGCCTCGAAATTCTCGAGCAGCGATTTGCCGCGGGTATCCTGCCAGCTGATTACCGGCGTGAGAGGTTCGCCCGTGGTGCGGCGCCAGCACACCAGACTCGAGCGTTGGGTGACGAGGCCGGTGGGGATGGGCCCTGACGCCGCAGGAATGCGCGGCAGCAGTGCGTCGATGGTATCGTGAACGGATGCCAGCAGTTCGTCGCAGTCGTGCTCGACCCGGTCCGGCGCGCTGCGCCTGGTGGCAATCGGTCGCCGTTCGCGGGCGAGGATCTTGCCGCTGTGATCGAAGAGCACCGCTCTGGTGCTCTGTCCGCCTTGATCGATGATCAGATACACGCGTACCTCTCAAATATCCGCCAGCAGGTGTTGCTTCAATACCCTCTTGATGTCGTCGGCGATGGGTGTCGAGACATGGTTTTCCGACCGTACCATCACACAGCGACACCAGGCGGCGGGCTTGTCGGCCTGCATCAGCAACTGGCTGAGCGTGAACGAGCTGTTGCCGACCG
Organism: uncultured Porticoccaceae bacterium; assembly: GCA_964469165.1. Lineage (GTDB taxonomy): Bacteria > Pseudomonadota > Gammaproteobacteria > Pseudomonadales > Porticoccaceae > CAYXXZ01. The sequence goes on along the minus strand of CAYXXZ010000079.1, from coordinate 8,759 downwards.
CGTATACCGCAACGCCGACCTTGAGAGTTGCCGGATAGTGGATTTCTTCCAGATAATTGAGCAATTGCGATACCACCACGACGCGGTGATCGCCATTGAAATCACTGGCTGAGTGATCGAGGATGCGATGAATGAAATGGATGCGAGTTTCCTGCATGAGGTCTGCCGTAGCGACATTGTTGATGTGGCCGAGGGTGTCGAGATCCGTGTAGCGCGGCGTGATTTCGGTGATGTAGGCGTAGTTGCGGATATCGAGTTCTCTGGGTTCGGCTCTCATGGTGGATCTGTTCCGGGCTGTAGAATTTGAGTGGGGCGACGATTTGCAGTTTAGCATCGGTGAATTTTCGGTAATATCCCGAGCTCTCATGCGATATCGGCCAAATAACCGCGCTATTCTCGAAAAGCTGGAGCGACAATCTTGAACGACAAACTTCCGACCTATCCGCAAGACCTGACACCCGATTTCCTGACGACCGTGATGGCAGCGCACAACCCCGGTGTTCGGGTGGAAAATGCGCGCCTGGTGGACGCCAGCCTCATAGGTGATACCGCAGTGTCGTCGTCCCAGCGGGCGCGACTGGAAGTGGAATATTCGCAGGAGAGTCCCCCAGGCCTGCCGCGCCATCTCTTCGTGAAATTTTCACCCGGCAGTCTCTATGCGATCTATGAGAACGAAATTCTGTTCTATAACCGCATTCGGCCGACGCTGGACCTGGAAACACCAGTTGCTCTTGGTGGGCGCGCCGACCCCGCCAGCAAACGTTTCATATTGATCACTGAGGACCTCAGTGCGAAAGATGCACACTTTCATCGTCAGACGGACGAGCCGTCGGTGGCGACAACCCAGGCGTTGCTCGACACGCTGGCGAAACTGCATGCCACGTTCTGGGAAACGCCACGTTTCGGGGGTGATTTGGCGTTTGTGCAAACGCACCTGGAGGGCAGCATCGAGGACCTGATGCACGGCGTCATCCGCGCCGGTATTCGCGAAGAGCTGAAGCGCGAGGTGACCAAGCGCGAGCTGCTGGGCCGCTTGCGCACCACCGAAGAGGACATGTACCGCGCCGTCAACGTTCTCAAGCACCACCAGGCCGGGCTGCCACAAACCCTGTTGCAGGGCGACTGTCACTTTGCCAACAGCTACCTGTTGCCGGATGGTCGCGCCGGTATCTACGATTGGCAGCTGTGCAGTCGCGGCCATGCGATGCACGATATTTCCTACATGATCACCACGTCCCTTTCCATCGCGTTGCGCCGCGCGCACGAACGGGAGTTGTTGACGTTTTATCGGGAGCGGCTCGGCCATTACGGCGTGACCGAGCTGCCAAGTGAAGACAGCCTGTGGCTGGAATATCGCAGGGCAGCACTGTGGAATCTGTATTATGGCTGGCTGATCGCACCCATCAGCTACGGCTGGGAATTGCTCACCATGGCGCTGATGAGAACCTCCGCTGCCATCGAGGATCACGACAGCCTGAAAATGATCGCGGCATTGGGCGACGTATAGGCCGTGACGGTTGATTCATAACGTCTTGGCTACCGTGACGAAACGCTCCGCGTAATTCTCGATGGCGTGAACCAGATCTGTCGCATTGGCGGGCAGATCGCCAAAACAGCTCAGCTTGAACTCGGTGACGCCGGCATCGCGGAAACGCGCCATGTCCGCCGGGTTATCCCGCAGCGTCATGGGCTTGATGATACGCAATGCATCGGGGTCGCGCCCCGCGTCCTCTGTCATGCGGCGCAGGCGTGCGATCAGCGTTGGCGCCTGATCGAGCTCCAGTTTGACGGGGCTCCAGCCGTCGCCGCTGCGCGCGACCCGCGCAAGCGCCTTGTCGCTGTCGCCGCCGAAAATGACGGGAATATCGCGGGCGGGCTTGGGAAACAGATAGGCCTTGTCGAAGGAAAAGTGCTGTGCCTGATGACTGGCGGGGGTTTCGTCCCAGAGTTTGCGCATCACTTCGACGAACTCATCCATGCTGCGGCCACGGTTGGGCCAGTCTGCGCCTGTCGCTCGATATTCCTGGGGTGACCAGCCGCTGCCAACGCCGAGAACGACGCGCCCGCCACTGAACGAGTCCAGGGTGGCAAGCTCTTTGGCGAGCACCACGGGTTGCCGTTGCGGCAGAATCAACACGGAGCTGCCAATTTCCATCTGTTGTGTCGCCGCTGCGGCCCAGGTCATGGCGACGATGGGGTCGGCAATGGCAGTCTGTGGGTCGAGCAAAAAACTGCGCGCCTTGTGGCTGGGATCCCGGTCCGGATAGAGGCTTTCCGCCTCCGCTTCGAACAACACCGCATGCTCACCAAACCAGAATGTGGAAAAGCCTGCATTCTCTGCGGCCTGTGCGGCACTGCGCACCAGATCTCCCCGTGCGGTGGGGCCAAAGCCGCAGCCTGTCATACCGATTCGCATATTTTCTCCCCGCTGGATAAATGACCACACGGCCGTCATCTGTCGAAACTCACGACGGAGAGACGGTCGAGGATCAGTGTGAAATTGCCATTACACCGTGGTTGTTGAGCTATAAGCTCTATGTTAAACGCTGCCAGAACCGCGTTCTTCCAGTGCTCCTGCTCAAAGCTTACGGCTTACCGCTCGCTTCGCTTCCTCGGAATGCCCTCGATGGCCCGGTGTTTTATTGCATCGGATTCATCTTATCACGGGATGACAGCGATCCAGCGCGCGCCGGATACCATCAACAGCGGCCCTTCTTCGCTTGCCCCGGAGGACAGAAATAGCCACGGGATTTCGCCGGGTGATGGTAACGGCTCTGCTTGTAGTGATGGCGGCTGCCAGAGTGGTAATGATGGGAGTCGTAGTGGCGGCGGTAATCGCGATGGCGGCGCTCGTCTTTGCGGCGGTCGGCGGCAATGGCGGCACCAGCCGCACCTCCGATGGCGCCCCCGATGACCGCGCCTTCGCGGCCAGCGAATTCGGAGCCGACGAAAGCACCAAGCGCACCTCCCAGGCCTCCGCCAATGATTGCATCCGTGGTGCGGCTGCCCGCCATGGCCGGGGACATGGCCAATGCCAGAATCAAACCGGTGAGAGATAGTGCGCGTTTCATGGTACTGCTCCTGCTGCCTGTAATAGTGTGGCGTTTGCATTGATAAACGGCGCCAGGGGATGTTGGTTGACAGGAGGGCTTCATCGCTGTGCACGCCAGCCGCAATGCGCAGGAAATCACGGCTCGCACAGAACCCCATTTGCATCTTGTGGTGAACAGTTAATTTCAAGTGTTAGCTTGTGTGGCCAGGAGCTGTTTTTATAGATTTATGATTATCAAGGATTTTTTCTTTTTCCTGGGGCCGCCATCAGAACCGGGGCTGAAGCAATTCCCAGGAAAGACCGCTTTTCGTATTGCTTTTGAGCATGACCACTATTATGCTCACCGCAATTTTATCTATCGATAAAGTTTAGTTGTCATAATCATAGCTCAATCAAGAGGGGTTCCAATGAAGAAAGCGCTCATCGCGTCGTCTTGCGCCGTGGCCATTCAGCTGACTGCGGCCAATGTTCAAGCTCAAGGTCTCGAAGAAATCATCGTCACCGCCCAGAAGCGTGCGGAAAGCATGCAGGACGTGCCGATCGCCGTGGCGGCGGTTACTGCCGACATGGCGGCGGCGTCCGGCATTCGCACCAGCTCGGACCTGGTTTTTGCGGTTGCCAGTCTCAACGTAACGCGCACCACGGAAGCGACCACCTTCACCCTGCGCGGCATCGGCACAGAAGGCGGCAGTACCGGCCAGGACAGCGCCATCGCACTGTTCGTCGACGGTGTTTACATGCCCTCCATGGCTGGCGCTACCATGGCCCTTGCCAACATCGAGCGCGTCGAAGTACTGAAAGGCCCCCAGGGCACCCTGTTTGGCCGCAATGCCACGGGCGGCGCGGTGAACATCATCACCAAGGCTCCCGAGCATGAGTTTGGCGGCAGCGTTTCCGTCGGCTACGGCAACAAGGACACCGTCGAATCCAACTTCTACGTTACCGGTGGCCTGACCGACGCCATCGCCGCTGACCTGTCGGTGTACTACCGCGATCAGGACAGAGGTTTTGGCTACAACCCTGTCATCGGCAAGCGAGTCAACGAAGGTGAAGACCTGGACGTTCGCTCCAAAGTGCTGATCGATCTTGGCGAAAATACCCAGTTGACACTCGCCGGTGATTATTCCCGGGTTGCTGGCTCCTGGGCGATTTCTTTCCGCGGTGTGCCGACCTCCAATCTGCTCGACGGCCAGATCGGTTACGACGGCAACTACTGGGATTCCACCAGCGAATTCATGCCGCGCATCAAAACCGAGCGCTGGGGCGGCTCTGCGACTCTGGTTCACGACATGGGTGATTACTCCTTCACCAGCATCAGCGCCTTGCGCCGCGCCGACGGTTATCAGCGTGTCGACGTCGATGCCACCAGCCTGGCCTTCATCGACGCCCCGCTGTTCAACTCGGAAGAGCAGTTCACCCAGGAATTCCAGCTGTCCTACAACGGCGACAATTTCAACTGGATCATCGGTGCGTTCTACATGGATGCGGAGAGCCGCTACGACCCCTTCCAGATCCAGGGCCTTGCCATGCTCCCCGCACAACGCATACAGATCGATAGCACGCAGGGAACAGAGTCCAAGGCGATCTTTGGGCAGACCACCTTTGCGATTGCCGAGAATACCAACCTGACGCTCGGCGCCCGCTACACGGAAGATGAGCGCGATCTGGATGCACCCCAGTTCCTCGATTTTGGCGGCGGCGTCACCATGCCTCTGCAAACCGGCAAGAACAGCTTTTCTGCCTCCAAGCCGACCTATCGCGTCGCGATCGACCACCGCCTGAGCGATCAGACGATGATCTACGCCAGCTACAACCGCGGTTTCAAAAGCGGTGTCTATAACCTGACTGCGCCGCTCGATCCGCCCGTCAAGCCCGAGACGCTGGATGCCTACGAAATCGGCAGCAAATCCGATCTGCTCGACGGCACGTTGCGTCTGAACATGGCGGCATTTTTCTACGATTACTCCAACATCCAGCTGTTCCAGGTAGAAGGTGCGAACACCCGCCTGTTCAACGCGGCAACCGCGGAAGTCTACGGTGTCGACATCGAAGCACAGATGATTCTTGGCCACGGTTTCAGCATCAACGGCAGCGTCTCATGGCTCGACCACGAGTACACCGAGTTTGAGAACGCCACGATTTCTTCTCCCAATCCCATTCCAGGTGCAGGCAATATCATTGCAGACTGTGCAGTGGACCCCGCAGCCTGCAGCGCGAAAGGAAACAGCCTGACGCGGGTGCCCGACTGGACCTTTGCGGTGGCGTTGAACCACGAGTTCCCGCTGGCGGAAGGTACGCTGTCGAGCAACCTGAGCTGGGCCTACAACGATGGCTATAACTGGGCGGTGGATAATCGGGTCAAGCAGAACAATTTCAGCCTGGTCAACAGCCAGGTAATGTGGAGTGACGCCAGCGACACCTACAATTTCCGCTTCTACATCCGCAACCTGCTCGATGAGAAATACCTGTTGGCTTTGAATGAGAATAACACCGGAGACATCGGAACGCCTGCGCCTGGGCGTACCTTTGGCATCGCTGTTGGTATGAATTTCTGATTCGATGTGCCTGCGCTCTGCCGCTACGGAAGTTGTGACTTCTGTAGCGGCAGAGCTACTTAACAACAAGATCTTTTACACATAAGTCAGAAATTTGGGCTACGGACCTGTAGGTCTATCGGCCATGATTTTCAAGTTGCCGAAGCCCGGCTTTTTCTGCGCATGTAGGGGCAATTCATGAATTGCCCCTACGGTATTGCAGCGAGAATCAACAGGCAGGGTTGTAGCCCAAATTCTGACCTATGTGTAAACGCCGGTAGAACCCATTTCTTGCAGTGCACCTGCTTAAAGCTTACGGCTTATAGCTCGCTTTCCACTCTGTACAGAAGAAAAACTAAGTAGTCAGCCACGTTCCTCAGGAACCGCTACTTTCCTTTTTGAGTACGAGCTCAACCAATTTCTGCACCACGGGTGCAACCATTATGATGCTTGGAAAAGCGACGACAAACGCGAATGCCCAGGCTTTCAGCCATATGCTGATGATGTTGTGAACGAGGCCAACATTAAAAATACTGATCACCAGAGACATCGCGCACGACATCAGCAGAGACATGAAAAATGCAAAAACAAATCTTTGGTATTTGCGGTCAATCATGAGTATACCTTTCAGGTGTAGGGGTTGGGCGAACGACTCTCCGTCAAGTTTCCGGCCACGCCGCGGCTGCCCGCTATCGGAGACGGGGCGTTATAAAGCAAGCCTTCGCGAAATACAAGTACGCTCCCGGCACCCCACGAAATGATCTGACGCTTCCCTTTCTGGCGCAATCGACAGCACTGTCTATACTGAGTTTGATGGTAATTCCGTGAGTTTCGTCGATGAGACCGCGACTTTCATGTCGCATCGGCCCATGAATGAAGGAGGATGGCATGAGTATCAGCGGAAAAGTCGCCCTGGTAACGGGGGCGGGACAGGGCATTGGCCGCGCCATCGCACTGCGTCTGGCAAGAGATGGGGCAGGCATCGCCATCGTCGATCTCAACGACGAAAAAGTGCAGGGCGTGGCTGACGAGGTGCGCGCACTTGGCCGCAAGGCCACCACCTTCAAGGCTGACGTGTCGAAGCGCGATGATGTCTACGCCGCCATTGAGCACGCCGAAAAAGAACTCGGCGGATTCGACATCATCGTCAACAACGCCGGAATCGCCAATATCCAGGCGCTTGCCGATGTGACGCCGGAAGAGGTCGACAGAATTCTCAAGATCAACGTCGAGGGTGTCCTGTGGGGTATTCAGGCCGCAGCCAGGAAATTCAAGCAGCGCGGCCAAAAAGGCAAGATCATCAGCGCCTCCTCCATCGCCGGCCATGAAGGCTTTCCCTTGCTCGGCGTTTACTCGGCAACAAAATTCGCGGTGCGCGCTTTGACGCAGGCCGCGGCAAAAGAATTTGCCAGTGACGGTATAACGGTCAATGCCTATTGCCCGGGCGTCGTCGGTACCGATATGTGGGTTGAAATCGACCGGCGCATGGCGGAAATCACGGGTGCAAAAATCGGTGAAAGCTACGATAAATTCGTGGGCGGTATCGCCCTCGGTCGCGCCGAAACACCGGAAGATGTAGCCTCGTTCGTCTCCTACCTTGCCGGTCCGGATTCCGACTACATGACGGGGCAGGCACCGTTGATCGATGGCGGGCTGGTATTCCGGTAAAATCGTTTCGGCAATCCAGTCGTCACGGGAGCAGGCTTAACCTGTGTGCGCCTGAACCGATAAAAAAATCTGTGGAAAATACGTAATGATCGATGTTGAAAAAATAGCTGACAACTGGGCCGCTGCCTGGGCCGGTGGTGATACCGAACGATTTCTCGCACTTTTTTCAGAGGACGTGGTATACCGCGACGACCAGGCGGGGCGTGTCAATCGCGGCCATGATGAGCTGCGCGCATTTCATGTACATTTTGCCCAGGCGCTTTCCAATGTGTCGCTGACCTTTACACGAGTATTCGCCAGTGGTGACTCTGGCTGCTTCGAGTGGCGCTTCGAAGGAATACACTCCGGAATCTATCACGGCCGCCCACCCACGGGTGCCCATTTCAATTCATCCGGAGCGTCGGTCCTGACATTCGCACCCGATGGCCGAATCCGAACCTGCACGGACTATTACGACTCCGCCCATGTGGCGCGCCAGCTCTCTGGCGCGTCGAGTTGACCTTCACGCGAGCACTGATTGTGCTTTGTCTCTCACTCCTTGGGTGAGTGCTCGCCATGTGGAAGATTTGCAATTAGAGGACATGGAGGCGGAGTATTGGGAGTGGCTGATCGACTTTGGAGGCAGTAGTGACATCACTTTGTATCGTGTCGATAGTGATGATGTGGCTATCTTGGAGTCCATCATAAAAAAGAAGCAGGGTATTGAGGTGAAACTTCTGCGCAATTTCATACGCACTTACGTAGCTCAGCAGAAAGAGGCGAAGCCGGTGGGACAGTCGAGGGCGTCTGCAGAGGCTGGCAATTTGCTTCCTGCCGCCAATGTCGAGGCCCGCTTTGCCACCAGCCGCACTGCGACCCGCGCCCGCATGGAGGCTTGATTCAGTGCGGTTGGAGGGGATTAACCCTGTAGGAGCCTGCCTGCAGGCGACTTCCCACCGAGTCTGTCGCCTGCAGGCAGGCTCCTACAGGGGGGTAGTGAATGCACATCCTCTGATAATGGAGAGCGATGAAGCTCTGGTTTCGATGACAATAGAAGTAGCAGAGCTGTCCTCTATCGAAACGCTAATAAAAAGGAAATGGTGGGCCCAGCAGGACTTGAACCTGCGACCAAGCGATTATGAGTCGCCTGCTCTGACCAACTGAGCTATGGGCCCGCGAGAGTTTGGATGGATAATGCTGCGAACAAGGGTTGGGATTATATCGGTGGCTCGTTGGCTTGACCAGAGCTGCGTTTCTGCGCTGGACGTTTCGTTGACGGGCGTGTTAGGGTTTGCTTCGCTAATACACGGTAGTCGGCAATTGAAGCCAAAACCCCACGTGAGGTCAGGCGAGCTATAAGCGGTGAGCAGGAGCACGTGAAGAGCTGAGCTCTGCCAGCATTCAGCTTAGAGCTCAACTACAACCTGCCGCCCTGATTTCCGATTACTGCGTCAACAGACCACAGTCTAAACATACATTCCAAAATTATAAGGTGAGGATGATTTGGCATGACAGATCTGGACAGA
>CAYXXZ010000078.1:0-14384 GCA_964469165.1 uncultured Porticoccaceae bacterium | reverse complement strand
CTGTCGATGACGAAGCCGAGCTCGGTGTTGAGGTTCGCGGAGCGTGGATCGAAATTGAAGGAACCGATGAAAACGCGCTCATCGTCCACTGCGAAGGTCTTGGCATGCAGGCTGGACCCGGAGCTGCCGAAAGGCCCCGCGCTTTTGTTGCGTTCCAGTTCCGGCGACAGGCGCCGCATCTCGTAGAGAAGGATACCGCCCTCGAGCAGATCCTTGCGGCGTTTCGCGTATCCGGCATGCACCGCCGCCACGTCCGTCGCGTCGAGAGAATTGGTGAGCACCTTGACCTCGACACCGCGTTCCACCATCGCGGAAAAGGCCTCCACCCCGGCGGCAGTGGGCACGAAGTAGGGAGACACCAGGTCCATGGTTTTTTCGGGAACGCCGAGAATTTCGTTCATCTGGTGAATCAGCAGACCTTCCGGAGCCGCGCCGCCCAAGCCCTTTGCCGGGTCGTCGCTGATCATGCTGACGTCTGCCCACTCCAGATCCAGGTCGGCCTCCAGCAAGCGTTCGATGAATTTGGAATTGCGCACCGCTGCCACATAGGCGCTGGCGGCAGAAGTGCCCTCCAGGTCGGAAACAGTAGCCGTCAGGTGTTCGAGCAATGCCGGGTCGCCAGGGGGCAGGATCGACGACACCGGGTACGAGGATGCGCTCGCCCAGTAGCGGTCAAAGTCGGCGGACACGTCCTGCGCCACCGGGCCGGCGGCAAACACATCGAGGTCGGCGAACAATATGCCATCGGTCGCGCCGAAGTATTCGTCGCCCATATTGCGCCCGCCGATGATGGTGGCCATGCTGTCGGCGGTGAACGACTTGTTGTGCATACGGCGGTTGAGGCGGGAGAAATCCGTCAGATAACCGATCCACTTGGGGGTGCGCACGACGAACGGATTGAAAAGCCGCACCTCGATGTTGGGGTGGGTATCGAGTGCGGCCAGCTCGGCATCGAGATCGCGAATGCCGTTGTCATCCAGTAACAAGCGGACCCTGACACCCCGCTTGGCGGCGTTGTGGACCGCCTCGAGCATCAACACACCGGTGACATCCTTGTGCCAGATGTAGTACTGGATATCCAGGGTGCGTTCAGCCGCGCGCGCCAGAAGCAGGCGTGCGGCAAAGGCATCGTGAGGATTTCGCAGTGCGCGAATGCCACTCATGCCGGGATGCTTCTGTGCTTCCGGTCGGATGACCCTTCCCAATGCGGTGTCATGAGCTTCCTGTGGCGTCAGCGACAGGGAGTAAGGGCGGCCTTCCAGGGAAGGCAGGGCGCAGCCGCCGAGCAACAGGCACAGTAGAAGAGTTAGAGTACACCAGCCTCTATCATGGGGCGCGCGATGACTGCTGTGGGCGGTGTTCAGGGACAGTCCGCGTTTCCGTACAGGCACATGGTGGGGTATGGGCGGCATAGATGCGTGGAGACCTTCAACTTCAACGTTGTTCTTTTGTATAGTAACGTTATTGTAATGGCATCATCAGCTTATGTCGTGGGTGCAAACCTGTCGAGCAGGGCAGGTGTATGAACGCCTTTGGGCACTCCGTACCCCGGACAGCGGCCCTCACGCCATGCCGGACTCAAGTGGGGCTACTTTGTCTTCATCAATTGCCGTGGTCTGCCGGGTGTGCGATCAAGCGGACGAGCCGGTCTCCTTCAGCAGCCACTCTCGAAACGCGTGTAGCCGTGGCGAGTTGCCGCTCTCGGGCCGGTATACCACATAGTAGGCCAGCTCGGAGACAAACCGCATCTTCGGAAAGAGCCGCACCACGCGGCCTGCCACCAGGTCAGCTATTCTGAATCACCGGTTCGGCCAGAAGCAGAAGGGCAATGCCGGTCATTGCCACGCCGGCAAGCCGACTCACGCGTTGCGCGGCGACAGGTCTCGCCTGAAGCACTGCCTGAGAACCGTAACCCACCAGGACATAAATAACCCCGCAACTCACCAGGTGAATACCGCCCAGCGTCAGCATTTGCACCGGCAGTGGCCAGGTGCTGTGCGGATCGGAAAACTGGGGGAGCAACGCCAGGAAAAACAGGAACAACTTGGGTTCAAGGCGCTGACGCCTATTCCCTTCAGCAGCCACTGCCTGGCGTTATCCGGCGTGTCAGAAAGAGCGGTGACAGGGGTTGCCGGCCTGCGGATCAGGCCGATCCCAAGCCACAGCAGATAGCCCGCACCGGCGACCGTCAAAAGGGTCAGAGCGAGCGGGGTATCGCTTAGCAATGCGCCGATACCCGCGGCAACCAGGCAGGTGGCGGCCAGATGGCCAAGCAGCAGGCCAGCCACTGCCGGTATCACCACCTTGCCGTGGATGCCGGCCGAGATGGTATAGCTCCAGTCGACACCGGGCGTGATGACGAGCAACAACGACACCAGCCAGAACGTTGTCAGGATACTCAGCGACATGCTTGCTTTCCCGCCCTGATCCGCCAATAAAGTATCAGGAAGGATATCGTCGACTTGATGGAATAGGATTCCAAAATTAACCTTGGACAGAGGATATTTCGGGAGAAAATGGGTAATGGACGGCTTTGACAGGAAAATTCTTTCCGAGCTGCAAAAGGATGGCAGGCTGACAGTGACAGAACTGGCCGAGCGTGTGGGTTTGAGCTTGTCACCCTGCCACCGCCGCCTGAAAGCTCTGGAGCAGTCCGGGGCGATACGAGAGTACCGGGCGCAACTCGATCTGCTGGCCGTCGGGTTGAGTTTCTCGGCGTTGGTATTCGTCACCATGAAAGATGGCAACCAAGCCAGCGTCGCCAGGTTCGAGTCCGCGCTCGCCGGCATACCCCAGGTTATCGAGGCAAAGCGGTTATTCGGCGATCCCGACTACATGCTGACCGTGGTGTCCAAAAACCTGGAAGCCTTCCAGAAGCTCTATGACGATCAGCTCTCGGCCATGCCCGGTGTGCAACGCCTGACGTCCACGCTGGTCATGAAGAATGTGATCCAGAACAGAGAGCTTCCCTTGTAATGTGCCCTGTCGCACCGGCACAAGGTGAGGCCGCTGTCCTGGGTAAAGCCTTTCGAGACCGTCAGCGGCAGGGATAGCCGCTGTCGAGCCCCCAGGGATGGGTTCACGGCGTGTCTCGAAAGGCTTTACCCAGGACAGCGGCCGGCGGGCGGAGCACCCAAAGACGTTTACCCGATTACCCTGGCGTGGCAGGGGCGCCTCTTGCATCGGTTCAATAATTGATATACATTTTCACATAATGTTTAAATGTATATTGTTTTTTGATGGCTTGAAGGCTGGCTCCGGTATTTGGCAGAAGCCGATGTTTCCGGTTCCCTGGCGCACAGGCGAGTTGCGCGGTGCAGGGGAATGGAGATTCTGCAGAAGGTGGCACCATGAATGATTTTGGTAATGTCGATATTGACCGGATGCGCCGGTCGGCGGGTGATGCCGCCCTGATGCTGCGGTCGCTGGCTCATCAGGATCGCCTGTTGCTGTTGTGTCAGCTCAGCCAGGGCGAGCTGTGTGTCAGCGATCTGGAAGTCCAGGTGGGAGTCCATCAACCCAATCTCTCCCAGCAACTCGGCGTTTTGCGCCGCGAAGGTCTGGTTGCCACCCGCCGCGAAGGCAAACACATTTTCTACCGTATCGGTGACCAGCGTGTGCTGGGCCTGTTGCAGACGCTTTATCTGCTGTTCTGTGGGCCTCAAGAGGAGAACACACATGAATGATTGCCTCATAAACAGCAGCTTGGCGGGCGCCGGCCCATTGAACGGCTTTTCTCTACCGATGGATGTGACATGAATATCGACTTTGCTGCCTTTACACCGGCCAGCGCCTTTGCGGGCGGCCTGATGATCGGTCTGGCCGCTGCGTTACTGATCCTGCTCAACGGTCGCGTTGCCGGTATTTCCGGCATTGTCGGCGGCCTGTTGCGCCCCGCGCCTGGGGATGCTGCGTGGCGAATCGCTTTCCTGGCCGGGATGGTACTGGCGCCAGTGGGCTGGGCATTGTTCGCGGCACTGCCGGCCATCGATATCGAGGCCAGCTACCCGGTATTGATCATCGCGGGATTGGTCGTAGGTATCAGTACGCGCTATGGCGCCGGTTGTACCAGTGGCCACGGCGTCTGCGGGTTGTCGCGTCTCTCGCCGCGCTCATTGGTGGCGGTGCTGGCCTTCATGGCCAGTGGTCTTGCCACCGTGTTCCTGATTCGCCACGTATTCGGAGGTTGAAGGATGTCACGCCTGACACTGTCCGCTTTTTTGGCTGGCCTGCTATTCGGAGCGGGATTGCTCGTATCCGGCCTGGCTAACCCGGCAAAGGTGCTTGGCTTTCTGGATATCGCCGGTGCCTGGGACCCTTCACTGGCCTTGGTGATGGCGGGTGCCATTGTGATCGGTTTCATTGCTTTCCGGGTGGCCGGGCAGCGCCAGCGCTCCCTGCTGGATGGGCCGATGCGTATCCCGACGCGGCGGGATATAGACTCTCGTCTGGTACTGGGCAGCCTCGGCTTCGGGATTGGCTGGGGGCTGGCGGGGTTCTGTCCGGGGCCGGCCATCACGGGGCTGGGTGCTGGTGAGGCCAAAGCTGCTGTGTTCGTGCTTGCCATGCTGGCGGGCATGGGAATATTTGAAATGCTCGAGCATGAACGAACGAAACCCGGACAGGGCGTTGGGATCTAGTGTCATGTCCACAGCCTACCCCCATGCGCCACGTTGCTGCCGGATTTACGCCAGGCTTCGCCAACGCCATGCCATCAATCACGAGGAATCTGCCATGAATATCGAGAAGTTGCCATCCCCCGAAGTTGCGTCCTTCTTCGATGAGGATACCAACACCTTTTCCTATGTGGTGAAGGACCCGGCATCCGCTGCCTGTGCCATCGTGGACTCGGTCCTGAATTTCGACTATGCCTCGGGTTCCATCAGCTACACGGGCGCCGATGCCATCATTGCCTATGTCCAGAAACACAAGCTTCAGGTGGCGTGGCTGATCGAAACCCACGCTCACGCCGATCACTTGTCGGCAGCGCCTTATATTCAGGAAAAAGTGGGTGGCAGGTTGGCCATCGGCGAGCACATCATTACCGTGCAGGAAACCTTCGGCACAATATTCAACGAAGGCACGCGTTTCCAGCGCGACGGTTCCCAGTTTGACGTGCTGTTCAAGGATGGTGACACCTACCAGGTGGGGCAACTGACTTGCCGGGCTATTCACACCCCCGGCCACACCCCTGCCTGCATGACCCATATCGTCGGTGACGCCGCTTTCGTGGGCGATACGCTGTTCATGCCGGATGCGGGCACGGCGCGGGCCGATTTTCCCGGTGGCGATGCGGGAGTTTTGTTTGACTCGATACAGAAAATTTTCGGTTTGCCGGAAGATACCCGCCTTTTCATGTGCCACGATTATTGCCCGAACGGCCGCAAGGTCGAATATCTGACCTCCGTCGCCGCGCAGCGTGAATACAACATTCATGTAAAGGATGGCACCAGTAAATCCGCCTTTGTGCAAATGCGCAACGCGCGGGACCGCACGCTCGACATGCCGCGTTTGATTCTTCCCTCATTGCAGGTGAACATGCGCGCCGGCCACTTTCCGGAGCCGGAGGACAACGGCATGGTGTATCTGAAAATTCCCGTGAATGCGTTTTAGAAATGGAAAGCCGCGGGGTTGACCGCCTGTGAAATCATCCATTGGCGCAATGATGAAACCTCTCTCTGAGATCATCCCGGCGACACGCTGGCTCAGACATTACCGGCGTGACGATTTTGCGCAGGATGTGAGCGCGGCATTCATCGTCACCGTACTGCTGATTCCCCAGTCGCTGGCCTATGCGCTGCTTGCGGGGCTGCCGCCGGAAGTCGGGCTATACGCCAGCATCCTGCCGCTGGTGGGGTACGCGCTGTTCGGCACCAGCCGTACCCTGTCGGTGGGCCCGGTTGCCATTATCTCGCTGATGACCGCCTCCGCCATCGGCAGCGTCGCCGCGCAGGGTACGGCCGACTACCTCACCGCCGCCACGGCACTTGCGTTGCTGTCCGGGTTGTTCCTGATAGCCATGGGGTTATTGAAGCTGGGCTTCATCACTCACTTTCTGTCCCATGGTGTCATTTCGGGCTTTATTTCGGCATCCGGCATCATCATTGCCTTGAGCCAGTTGCAGCATCTGCTCGGTGTGAAGGCAGAGGGCGATACGCTGACCGAACTGGTGCCGATATTGGCGCGGGAAATCTCCAATCTCCATGTGCCCACGGCGAGCATTGGTGTATTCATACTGGTGTTCCTGATGTTCACCCGCAAGTACGCTACCCGGTGGTTCACTGCGGTGGGCCTGAGCTCGCATCGGGCCTCGCTATTGGCAAAAACCGCACCCATTTTCGGGGTCATCGCCAGCATTGCCCTGGTCTGGTTTTTGGGGCTGGAAGCACAGGGGGTCGCGCTGTCCGGCGCCATTCCTGCGGGATTGCCCAGTCTGAGCCTGTCCCTGCCGTCATGGGAGCTCATCGAGACACTGGCGCCGTCTGCCATGCTCATCTCCCTCATCGGCTATGTGGAGTCGGTATCGGTGGGCAAAACGCTGGGCGCCAAGCGGCGCCAGCGCATCGATCCCGACCAGGAGTTGCTGGGGCTGGGTGTCGCCAATCTGGCCTCTTCCGTTTCTGGCGGCTTTCCCGTGGCGGGCGGTTTTTCCCGCTCGGTGGTCAACTTCGATGCCGGCGCCGTTACCCAGATGGCGGGTATTCTGACCGCCGCCGGTATCGCACTGGCGTCCCTGTTGTTCACGCCGGTGCTGTACTACCTGCCCAAGGCCGCCCTGGCGGCCATCATCATCGTCGCTGTGCTGTCTCTGGTCGATCTTTCGATTCTCAAACGCACCTGGCGCTTTTCACACAGCGATTTTTACTCGGTCGCCATCACCATCATCGTGACGCTCATGCTCGGCGTCGAAGCGGGTGTTGGCTGTGGTGTTCTGGCTTCCATCGCGCTCCACCTGTACCGGACATCCCGACCCCATATCGCCGAAGTGGGACTGCTCCCCGGCACCGAGCACTTCCGCAATGTACAGCGCTACAAAGTCATCACAGCGCCGGAAATTCTCAGCCTGCGCCCCGACGAAAGCCTGTTTTTTGCCAATACCGGTTTTCTTGAAGACCGTGTCCGGCAACTGGTCTACGAGCGAGACAGCATTGCCCACGTCGTGCTGTTGTGCAGTGCTGTGAACGAAGTGGACTTCAGTGCGCTGGAAATGCTGGAAGACCTCAATCACCAGCTGGCGGACCAGGGTGTTTGGCTGCATCTGTCGGAAGTGAAGGGGCCGGTGATGGACAACCTGCGCAGTAGCGGATTTCTCGACCACCTTTCCGGCAATGTCTATCTCAGCCATTTCGAGGCCTTCACGCAATTGAATACCTCCAACCATCACAAGGGAGTGAAAGACGCATGAAGAATGAAATCAGCACAGATGTCGTCATCATCGGCGCGGGCAGCGCGGGCCTTTATGCCCTGCGTGAAGTCCGCCGCGCGGGACGGGACTTCCTGATGATAGACCGAGGGCCGCTCGGCACCACTTGCGCCCGCGTCGGCTGTATGCCGTCCAAGGTCGCGCTCCATACCGGCGCCGAATGGGCAACACGCCGTGCGCTGTCCGGCATCGGCGTACAGGGTGTCGAAGGCTTGACCATCGACCTTGCGACAGCGTGGTCGCAACTGCGCGAACAACGCGATTTCTTTGCCAACAATGCGGCCGACAACGCGCGTTCGGCGGCGGGCGACAGGCTGCTCAAGGGCCTGGCCCGCTTCATCGAGCCGACGCTCATCGAAGTCGAGTCTCCTGGAGGCCGCCAGCATATCCGCGCCAGATCCGTCGTCATCGCCACCGGTTCCCGACCGGTCATGCCTGGCTGGCTCGACGCCGTGCGCGACCGCACCATCAACACCGATGACGTGTTCGAACTGAACACCCTGCCAGACAGCATGGGCATCATCGGCCTGGGCGCCATCGGGCTCGAAATGGGGCTGGCGCTGTCGCGCCTGGGTATCCGGGTCACCGGTGCTGATCTGGCCGCACATGTCGGCGGCATCGTCGACCCGGTCGTGGCCGAACGCGCCCGCGTGCGCTTCGCACGGGAAATGGACCTGTGGCTGAATGCGGAAATCCGCGTCGAACGGACCGGCTCGGGTGTGCTGATGCGCGCCGGCGAGCAGGAGGTGGAAGTCGAGCTGTTGCTCGCTGCTCTGGGCCGCCGCCCCAACGTCGATGAACTCGGCCTGCAGGCGGCGGGTTTTCCCCTCGACGAGCGCGGCACACCGCTGTTCGACCCGGCCACCATGCGGATCGGCGATTTGCCGGTGTACATCGCGGGCGATGCCAATGCCGACCGCCCCCTGATGCACGAAGCCAGCGATGAGGGAGCCATCGCCGGCTACAACGCGGCCCGTCCGCTTGCCACCGGTTTCGCACGCAAGGTTCCGCTTGGCATCGCGTTCTCCAGCCCGGACGTGGTGACGGTCGGCGCTCGCTTCGACGCTCTTCCGGACGCAGGCGTCATCGTCGGCGCAGCGGAGGGCGGCAAGAATGGCCGGGTACGCATCCTCGGTGCCACCGAGAGCCTGTTGAGGGTCTATGCCGACGCCGGCGACGGGCGTTTGCTGGGCGCCGCGATGATGGCCGCTGGCGGAGAGCATCTCGCTCACCTGCTGGCCTGGGCTATCCAGCGCGGCGAGACGGCCCGCGACCTGTTGGCCATGCCTTTCTATCATCCGACCGTCGAGGAAATGCTGCAAACCGCCCTCCAGGATATCGTCCGCCAGTTGCCGGTCACTTCGTCCCATCCATTCGGGCTTGTCCCCGTCAATCCACCTTGACCGCAGGCCGGTGGCATGCGTATCGAATTGCGTCTGGCCAACCCGGGAGAGCCCATTCCCGCGGGCATGATGGGCAGTGTGGGTCTGGGCTTGAGTCGGTCGCAGCCAGCGGTTGTGGTGCCTCTGGCCGCGATAGTGCGACAGGGCTCCGGCGAGTCTTTGCTTGTGCGGGTCGAGAACAGCGGCAGTATTCGCTACCAACCGGTCGTACCGGGGCGCAATCTTGGCGATGAGATGGAAGTACTGGCGGGAATCGATGCCGGCGATACCGTTGTGCTCGCCCCCAATGCTCTGCTGACGGATGGCGCATTGGTTCGTCTCCGCAACCAGCAGGCGGCTGCCGAGCCGCCAGCGAAGTCTGTCAAGCCAACGATTTTGTAAGTAGCGGGTACTCGTTTGCCTGCGTCTGAAAATAAAAAAGGCCCAGGAGTCTATCCTAAGCCTTTTTCACTTAAATGGTAGCTACGGCGGGACTTGAACCTGCGACACCAGCATTATGAATGCTGTGCTCTAACCAACTGAGCTACGTAGCCTTAAAATCGAGGCGGCATTCTCACTATTTTCATATGAGCTGTCAAGCGTGCAGCGGTTCTTCGGCGAGGAAGCTTTTGATGAGCTGCTCGACGATTTCCGGCTGGTCGTGGTGCACCCAGTGGCCGGCGTCGGGGATGTTGTGAACCCTGGCGGCGGCAAAGCAGGCGGCGGTGCCGTCTTCGAGGGGGTCGCGCGCCCAGCTGTCCTCGCCACGCAGCAGCAGGGCAGGGCAGCACACCGCGCTGAGAATCTGGCGCTGCTGATCGCGGCTGATGTCGAAACGCAAACGGAAGTTCATCATCGGGTCGAGCTTCCAGGTGTAGCCACCGTTTTCCGCGGGTTTCAGATTGTGGTGGGTGAGATGCTCGGCCAGCTCCTGGGAGAAATGAGGATTCTGCTCCCGCATGCGTGCGACCGCCTGGGCCAGGGTGTCGAAGTCGCGGCTGCGGCGCGCGGCGTACTTGCGGGTGTCTTCTATATACTGGCGCAGGCGCGTCACCGGGTGTTCCGTTGTCTCCCGTTCGAGCACCCAGGGCGGTGATACGAGGCCTTCGATGGCCACCATTTTCGTGACCCGCGCCGGGAAAGCTGCGGCGTAAAGGCTGACCACGGTGGCGCCGAGGGAGTGGCCGACCATGGCGAAATCCTGCCAGCCCAGATGGTCGACCAGATTGGCGATATCGATGACGAATTCGCTGCGGTAGTAGCAGCCGTCCATGCTCCAGTCGGAATCGCCATGGCCGCGCAGATCGGGCGCCACGATATCGTAGTCGGCTCGCAAAACCCCGGCGAGTCGATCCCAGTTGCGGTTGTGGTCCTTGCCGCCGTGGATCAGCATCAGCCTGGGCGCGCCGGGATTTTCCCAGCGGCAGTAACTCAAGGTCAGCCGGCAGGAGGCATAGGAGGCCGTTGCCGGTTCGGGAACACCGTCAAACATTGAGCAGGCCCTGAGGCAGCCAGACATCCAGGCACAGATTCACATTCACATTCAAGCCCATTCTGGCATGACGGCCTCTCAAAATTATCCTCATTTATACCTCCAAGCGGAAAGGATGTGGGGTCGGCATCGGTGCGTTCCATTTGTGCAGCGGTGTGCTGCCACTGGGCGCAGGCGATCTGGAAGGCACGGCTGTATTCGTCCTTGAGCTTGACGCCTTTGGGGGTGCCGTAATCGGCTTCAAGCTGTGCGCTGGCACGGCCTTGGGCAGCTTTTCCAGTTGGTCGGGCAGGAACAGGCCACCTTCGAGCTTGAGAGTGGGCAGGTTGAGTGTGGCCTGGGTTTTGCGGATGCGTTTCATGTTATTCGTTGTCCTTCCCGATGACTTCCCAGTAGCCAGCTTTGGTGGGGCCTACGTGGCGCAGCTTGCCCTGTTTTTTCAGTTGCTCCAGGTGGTAGCGAACGCCCTTTTCCGTGATGCCGACTTTTCGGGCAAGGTCTTTGGCAGTGCTGGCTGGTTCCGCTTGCAGGTGGAGCAAGATTTTTTGTGCTGTTGGAAGACCGGCTAGTACGTCTGGTGGGACGGCTTCTGTACCAGTTTCTCTACTAGTTTTAGTGCTTTCTGTACTAGTTTCAGCGGCTTCTATACCAGTTTCTCTACTAGTCTCGATGTTTTCTCTGCCAGTTTCCATGCCGGTCTTTGCGCTGACCTCTGCCGCAGCATCCAGCGCCGATGGCCGCTTGAAACGGGTGATGAATAGCCCGCCGATTTCGATGAAGCTGGCATCCGGTGCGCTTTCCAGAATCAGCGGCACTCCTCGGCCCCAGGCTTCCACCAGATGAATGCGGCGCAGCAGTTCGGCAACTTTCGGGTTGCGGCGGCGAGAGACGTTGCCCTGGCGTATCTCGTCAAACGTCAGGTTGCCGTAGAGGCTGCCGGGGCTGCGGATTTCCAGGCGATCCTTGAAGATGGCTACTTGCACATAGTCCGGGTCGCGCCAGTCGCGGTGACAAAATGCGTTGACCAGTGCTTCGCGGATGGCCTTGAGGGAGATTTCGGGCACGTCCACGCGGCGCAAGCCTTCCAGCTGCATGCCAATGTGGATGTTTTTCAGGACGTATTTTTCGGCTTCCTCGATCAGTTCGAGAATGTCACCGTCGAAATCGTGGCGGTCGATGATGGTGGAGCTGGTGTGGGTGGCGAACACCGCGCAACGCAACTGGATGGGCTGGTGGGCAAAAAACAGTTTGGCGGCGTTGATGGGTGCACCCTGACGCAAGAGGTCGAGCTTTTCCAGGGTGTTGGCAGCGGTGTCTTGCGGTAGGTCGGCTCGTGTAAGGAAGCGACTGATTTTTTCGGGGTTCAGTTGTTCCAGCGTCAGACCACTGGGTTCGTTTTCCCAGCGCAGCGCATCCTGGTTGCTTTGCAGGATGAGGTTCTTCAGTTCGCTGGCGCTGAGTTTTTTATCTTCATCCGCTACCCGCATGTAAGCACGACCATAGGCCAGATAGGGCTGCTGCCAGCCCTCGGCCTTGATTTGCAGGCACTGCTTGCCTTCGATGAGCTGTCGGGTGATTTGTGGATAGATGGCCGGTTCGATATGCGCGGCAATGGCCTGGGAAACATCACGCAAGGTCTTTTCGTTGATCTCCAGGCCCACGGCTTTGCCGTTGGGGGCGATGCCGAACCATAGCTCGGCCTGGCCGTGCTTGTTGAGCATGGCGGTCAGCGAGATCAGCCCCTGTTTCAATTCGGCCAGGGATTTTTTCAGCTCGGTGGTTTCTGTTTCGATCATGGCGTGGTCATGTCCCATCAGAGCGAATCCGGCAGCAGCACGTACACGCCCATCACATCGACGGGCAGGCAGGCGCTGACACTGTGCTGGCCCACATCGCGGGCGGCGGCGCGCACGCGCTGATGATCGGCCAGCAGGGTATCGGCACGTTGCCTGGCCAGTGCTTGCAGTTGCTGCGGGTGCGCGGCGAGAAAATCCAGCGCGATGTGTACTTCGCGTTGCACGGCTTCGGGCGGCAGGTTGCCACTGGGTGTGCATTCGAGCAGGCGGCTGGCGTTGTCGTCGCTGAGCCATTGCGGAGCGTTGCGGCCTTGCACGATCAGGATGGCCTTGAGAATGCGGTCGATGATCGGGATAAAGAAGGATAGGGACTTCCCTGAGCCCGTGCCGGTCGTGACCACATAACTTTGACGCCCTTGGCCTTTGGCCAAGGCTTCCATCTGGTGCTTGTAAAGGTGCAGGGGTTGTGGCGAACCTTCAGACTTTCCGACCTGGAAGATCTCTGCGCAGTCAGCATGCAAAACCCCTTGCTCCACCAGTTGCTGCACTGTGCCCTGGCGTTGGTAATTGGGGTTGATCTGCACCAGCGGCTCACGCCCGGGCAGGCTTCCTCTATCTCTGAAATTGCAAATGGCAGGGTGCGTCCCAAGACCTCCGCACGCACCCGGTCGCCCTTGCTACCGCGCCCCCGCTCAATGGTACCGACACGCTCTTCAAACTCGCGGTAGGCTCGCAGCAAGGCACCCCAAAAGTAATCGAGCCAGGGTTTGACGTCATGCTGCCCTTGATGCCAGCCCTGCGAGCTGGCTTCCAGCGTTTCGTAATAGCTTTCCTGGGTTTCCTCGAAGATGCGTTCCAGGCTGATGTAGCGGCCAACTGCGTAGTCGAAGTGGTAAAGCAGTAACAAGGTCAGCAATCGGGACATGCGACCGTTGTGATCCGGGAAGGGGTGGATGCACAGGAAATCGAGCAGCGTCAGCGGTACCAGCACCAGGGGATCGGTCAGATGCTGATCCAGGGTAGTCGCGTAGTGCCAGATCAGGTCGGCCATGGCCATCGGCGTCAGCTGCGCAGCAACCGGCTGGAAACGTAGACGCGAGTTGGCGTCCGGATAGCGTGCGACAATGGCGTTGTCAGTGTTTTTCCAGCGCCCGCCCGCCTGCGGCATGTAGCGATACAGCAGGGTATGCAGTTGCAGTACTACGCCCTCGTTGAAGGGCATGTGCGTGTTGGGTTCGTGAATCAGTGCCAGGGCGTCACGGTAGCCGGCGATCTCCTGTTCCGCACGACTCCTGGGCGTTGCGTTGCGGATGACCAGAGACTTCAATCGCGAGGGCGCGACGACAACCCCCTCCAGCCGGTTGGACGACTCTGTGGACTCGACTACCGCTATCTGGCGCAGGCCTTTCAGGACTTCAGGCGACTGCGCAGCATAGAACTGTTGCTTACCCTGGTACTCGCCCAGTGAGCGCAGTGTGGCCGCCTGTATACCATCGAAGCGGAGTGCGTCGAGGTACTCGGGTGTGAGCGAGTTCATTATAAGGAAGCTCAAGGTACCTAAACGGGGTAATCATAACCTTGAAACAGGGCATTTGTCGCTGAAAATACCTCATTACCTATTGACTACCCCACTCCCGCACCACAGTGCAGGCTGTGGGAGCTGGCACAGCAGGAACGTCCACCAGACCATAGGTCCTGCAAACCTTCGATTTCAAAAGGTTTGCAAAACCAGCCAAACTCCGCCGCGCACCCGAAGCCGAAAAGCCGTCAACCGTTGATCACACATTGAACCTGAAGTGAATGACGTCACCATCCTGCACCACGTAGTCCTTACCCTCCAGGCGCCATTTTCCTGCTTCCTTGGCACCGGCCTCACCCTTGTAGTGGATGAAGTCGTTGTAGGCGATGACTTCGGCGCGGATGAAACCCTTCTCGAAGTCGGTGTGGATCACGCCCGCCGCCTGGGGCGCGGTGGCGCCGATGCGAACGGTCCAGGCGCGCACTTCCTTCACGCCGGCGGTGAAGTAGGTTTGCAGGTTGAGCAGGCTGTAACCGCCGCGGATCACCCGGTTGAGACCGGGTTCTTCCAGGCCCAGGGCCTCGAGGAACATGTCCTTTTCCTCGCCGTCGTCCAGCTCGGCGATTTCCGCCTCGATCTTGTTGCATACCGCCACCACCACGGCGCCTTCTTCCTCGGCGATGGCGTTGACCACATCCAGATAGAGGTTGTCGGCGAAACCGTCTTCGGCAACGTTGGCGATATACATCACGGGCTTGCTGGTGAGCAGGTG
>CAYXXZ010000077.1:7339-14417 GCA_964469165.1 uncultured Porticoccaceae bacterium | reverse complement strand
AGAATCGCATCCAGAGCGGCAATCAGTCTCGCCTGCTGCTCTTCGGTGCCCACCGTGATGCGCAGGAAGCCGTCGATGCGCGGCTTGTTGAAATGGCGCACGATCACGCCGTGCTGGCGCAATGCCTCCGCAAGAACGGCGCCGCCCTGCTGACGATGCGCCGCAAAGACGAAATTAGCCGCCGAGGGCAGCACATCGAAGTCCCGCGCCGTCAGCGCCTCATTGAGCGATTCTCGATTGGCGATGATGGTGGCGCGGGTTTGCTGGAAATAGGCTTCATCCGCGAAGGATGCCACCGCCCCCGCAATCGCCAACTGGTCGAGAGGATAGGAATTGAAGCTGTTCTTGACCCGCACCAGCGCCTCGACGAGACCGCGACCGCCGATCGCATAGCCAACCCGCAGGCCCGCGAGTGAGCGGGATTTGGACAGGGTCTGCACCACCAGCAGGTTCGGGTAGCCGTCGACCAGGGCGATGGCGGAGTCGGCACCGAAATCCACGTACGCTTCATCGACGATCACCACCGAATCCCTGTTGCGCTGAAGAAGCGCTTCGATCTCCGCCAGGGCAACAGCCATGCCCGTGGGCGCGTTGGGATTGGGGAAGATGATGCCGCCGTTGGCGCCAGGGTAATCCTCCAGGGCCAGGGAAAAATTCTGTGCCAGGGGAATCTGTCGGTAGCGGATGCCGTACAGCTGGCAATACACCGGATAAAAGCTGTAGCTGATATCCGGGAACAGAATATCGCTGTCGCGTCCGCTGAAAAACGCGTTGAAGGCGTGGGCCAGCACTTCATCCGAGCCGTTGCCGACGAATACCTGGGCGACGTCCACACCATGATACGCGGCAATGGTTTCGCGCAACGCGTCGGATTCCGGCGGCGGATAGAGGCGCAGGTTGTCGCCGGCGCGCGCGCGGATGGCGTCGACTACCGCGGGCGAAGGTCCGAAAGGGTTTTCGTTGGTATTGAGCTTGACCAGATTGTCCATCTTCGGCTGCTCGCCGGGCACGTAGGGGTCGAGACTCTTGACCAGATCGCTCCAATAGGGGTTGCTCATGGCGCCCTTCAGGTCTCCTTGATGCGGTATTCGGCAGAGCGCGCGTGCGCGGTAAGGGATTCGCCACGCGCCAGGGTGGCGGCCACGCGTCCCAGGGTGTCGGCGCCCTCGGCAGAGCAATAGATCACCGAAGAGCGCTTCTGGAAATCGTAGACGCCGAGCGGCGATGAAAATCGCGCCGTGGCTGACGTGGGCAGCACGTGGTTGGGGCCCGCGCAGTAATCACCGACCGCCTCGGCGGTGTAGCGCCCCATGAAGATGGCGCCCGCGTGGCGGATGCGTGGCAGCAGCGCGTCGGGATCGGCCACCGACAACTCCAGGTGTTCAGGCGCGATGCGATTGATGAGTTCGACCGCCTGATCGAGGTCGCGCACCTGAATCAGCGCACCGCGTCGCTTGAGGGCCTCGGCAACGATGGCGCTGCGCTCCAGGGTGGGCAACAGGCGGTCGATACTTTGCGCCACCCTGTCGAGGAAGTCGCCATCGGGGCTGATCAGCAGCGATTGTGCGTCCTCGTCGTGTTCCGCCTGGGAAAACATGTCCATGGCGATCCAATCCGGATCGGTATGGCCATCGCACACCACCAGTATTTCGGAGGGCCCGGCCACCATGTCGAGACCGACCTGGCCGAACACCGCGCGCTTGGCGGTTGCCACGTAAATGTTGCCGGGGCCGACGATCTTGTCCACCCGCGGCACCGTTTCGGTGCCATAGGCGAGCGCCGCAACGGCCTGGGCGCCGCCCAGGGTGAAGACCCTGTGCACACCGGCGATGGCGGCGGCGGCCAGTACCAGGGGGCTGATCTCGCCAGCGGGCGCGGGCACCACCATGATGATTTCGGGCACGCCCGCGACCTGGGCGGGAATGGCGTTCATCAGCACCGATGAAGGATAACTCGCCTTGCCGCCCGGCACGTAGATGCCGACCCGGTCGAGAGGCGTGACCTGTTGCCCGAGGCGCGTGCCGTCGGCTTCCTGGTAGCTCCAGGACTCCTGCTTCTGATGTTCGTGATAGCGGCGGATGCGCTCGGCGGCCACTTCCAGGGCCTGGCGCGTCTGCGCGTCGATTCCCTGCAGCGCCGCACCCTGAGCCTCGCGGCCGATTTCCAGCTCGGCGACCCGGGATACGGTGCGGCGGTCGAAGCGGTTGGTGTATTCCACCAGGGCGGAATCACCACGGGTGCGCACGGCCGCGATGATCTCGGCCACGGCACTGGCGACGGCGTCGTCGGAGACGGATTCCCATGCCAGCAGCGCGGCGAGACGCCGGTCGAAATCCGTGGCGCTGGCATCGAGACGTTGAATGTCGGCCATGGTGCTCTCCTCAGTTGCGCGCCGCCACGGCGGCGCCGAGTTCGCTCACAAGGGGCTGGATGAGACTGTGCTTCTTCTTCATCGCGGCGCGGTTGACGATCAGCCGCGAACTGATGTCGGCGATGGTCTCCCGCGCCTCCAGACCATTGGCCCGCAGGGTGTTGCCGGTGTCCACGATATCGACGATCTCGTCCGCCAGGCCCATGATCGGCGCCAGCTCCATGGCGCCATACAGCTTGATGATGTCCGCCTGGCGGCCCTGCTCAGCGTAATAGCGGCGCGCCACGTTGACGTACTTGGTCGCCACGCGGATGCGCCCGCTCTTGACCCCGGAGCCTACGGCGGCGGCGGTCATCAGGCGACAGCGGGCGATGCCCAGGTCGAGGGGTTCGTAGATGTCGCTGCCGCCGTGCTCCATGAGGGTGTCCTTGCCGGACACACCCAGCTCGGCAACACCGTACTCCACATAGGTGGGCACATCCGAACCGCGCAGAATCAGCAGGCGCACACCGGGCGCACTGGTATCGAACACCAGCTTGCGGCTGGCCTCGATATCTTCCAGCGGCGCGATGCCGGCACGCGCCAGCAGCGGCAGGGTTTCCTTCATGATGCGCCCCTTGGTCAGGGCAATGGTCAGGCCTGTCATGCGGAAATCCTTCTGATGTCGACACCCAACTGGCGCAGCTTTTCCTCGATGCACTCGTAGCCGCGGTCGATGTGGTAGATGCGGTCGACCACGGTTTCGCCCTGTGCGACGAGGCCCGCGATCACCAGACTGGCGGAAGCGCGCAGATCCGACGCCATCACCGGCGCGCCCTTCAACGTCGCCACGCCGGTGACGATGGCGGTGCTGCCTTCAAGGCTGATCTGCGCGCCCATGCGGTTCAATTCCGGCACCTGCATGAGACGATTCTCGAAAATGGTCTCGGTCACCCTTCCCACGCCTTCGGCCACGGCATTGACCGCCACCAACTGCGCCTGCATGTCGGTGGGAAACGCCGGGTACGGCGCTGTGCGGGCACTCACGGCGCGCGGCCGGTTGCCGCGCATGTCGAGACGGATGATGTTGTCGTCCGCGGAGATGTGAGCACCCGCCTCTTCCAGTTTGAGCAGCACCGCCTCCAGGTAGTGGGGGCTGGTATCGCGCAGGGTCACAGCCCCCCGCGTGGCGACCGCCGCCGCGAGATAGGTGCCGGTTTCGATGCGGTCGGGCATGACCTTGTAGCTGCCGCCCTTGAGGCTGTCGACGCCGTGAATGGTGAGGGTATCGCTGCCTGCGCCCTCGACCGCGCCGCCCAGGCAGTTGATGAAGTCGGCAAGATCGACGATCTCGGGCTCGCGGGCGGCGTTTTCGATCACCGTGGTGCCCTTGGCCAGCGCCGCGGCCATCATCAGGTTCTCGGTGCCGCCCACGGTCACCATGTCGAGAAATATGTGGGCACCCTTGAGGCCGTGGGGCGCGCGGGCGCGGATGTAGCCGCCGTCGATGTCGATCTCGGCGCCCATCAGCTCCAGGCCGCGCAGGTGTTGATCCACCGGGCGGCTGCCGATCGCGCAGCCGCCGGGGAACGAGACATTGGCTTCACCGAAACGGGCGAGCAGCGGCCCCAGCACCAGGATGGAGGCGCGCATGGTTTTCACCAGGTCGTACGGCGCCGTGCAGGAAGTGATCTCCTTCGCTTCCACACCCAGGCGCATCTTTTCGTCGAGCGTGACCTGTACCCCCAGGCACCCCAGGAGCTCGATCATGGTGGTGATGTCCTGCAGGTGGGGAATGTTCGACAGCAGCACCGGGCGTTCGGACAGCAGCGTGGCCGCGAGAATGGGCAGGGCCGCGTTCTTCGAGCCGGAAATGCGGATTTCCCCCGCAAGCGGCTTGCCGCCGGTGATGCACAACTTATCCATGAAAGATCCTGTATGCGCGGATTGATCCGCTGTGGAAAATACGCCGGGCAGCCTCGCTCAGGATCTGGCCGCCCACTCCTCGCGCGTGTACGTCTTCATGTTCACCGCATGAATGGTGCCCGAGGAAATATGGTCGTTAAGAATGCCATAGATCATCTGCTGGCGCTTGATGGTGCGCGCGCCACTGAACACATCGCCCACCAGCAGCAGATCGAAATGGCGACCGTCACCGCTGACCTCGATGGTACAGTCCGGCAACGCCGCCTGAAGAATTGCCTTGATTTCGTTTGGATCCATGTTCAACCCATCATGTTGCAGAAGGCGGCCTTGCACTGCACGACCGCCCCGTTGTCGGCCAACCTGGCGATAGCCTGTTGGAAAAAATTCCGCGACCGGCGCCGCATGGGCGGCTGGCAAAGCGTTCAAGCCATGGTTTTCATGGCCAAAACCACCGGCAAGCGCGGTTGCGAACTATACCATCGCCCCCAGCGTTGAGAAACTCCACCACCCCTCTGGCCAGCGAGCGCTTGTCGTGTCCAGGGTTTTCCACTAACGTCCGAGGGGCCGGGAACAACAAGAGGAATAGCCGTGTCCCGCTGGCGCTGGATACTGACGCAATTGAACCGCCGCCTGTGGGTACATGCCACGTTGATCGGCTTCCTGGGTGTGGCAACGGCGATTCTCGCGGCTTTTGTCGAACGCTTCATCCCCTGGCAGCTACCAACCCACATCGGTGCGGACGCCGTCGAGAGCATTCTCACGATCATTGCCTCGAGCATGCTTGCCGTCACCACGTTCTCGCTCAGCGTCATGACGTCGGCCTACGGTGCCGCCACCAGCAACGTCACACCGCGCGCCACCAGGCTATTGCTGGAAGATCGCATAACCCAGAGTGTTCTTTCCAATTTCATCGGGTCCTTCCTGTTCAGTATCGTCGGCATCGTCGTCCTCAAGACCGGGGCCTATGGCGAACGCGGACGGGTGGTGTTGTTCGTCGTCACCATTGTCGTCATCGCCCTGGTCATCATCTCGCTGCTGCGCTGGATCGACCACCTCACCCGCCTGGGGCGCGTCGGGGAAACCACCCAGCGCGTCGAGGACACGACACGCCAGGCAATCGACCTGCGCCTGGCGCAGCCTTTCCTCGGTGGCCGGCCGCTGCCCAGTGAGCCAGCCGGCGCCACGCCCATTCCGGCCAACACCATCGGCTATGTCCAGTACATCGATATGAATGTGCTGTCAGATTGTTGCCAGCATCAGGATGCGGACCTGTTCGTTGCGGCTATTCCCGGCACCTTTGTCTATCCGGACACCCCACTTGCCTGGCTGGACGAACGGACATCGCCCACCACGGCCGACGCCCTGCGCGAAGCCGTCGACAAGGCCTTTTCCGTCGGCAATGAGCGCAATTTCGATCAGGACCCCCGCTTTGGCCTGGCGGTGATGTGCGAGATCGGCTCGCGGGCACTGTCGCCAGCCACCAACGACCCCGGCACAGCCATCGACGTGATTGGCCGCCTCACCCGCCTGCTCAGCCTGTGGGCCCGCAACCAGCACCAGAATGTTGACGTCATGTATCCCCGCATCCACGTTCCGCCATTGAAAACCGAAGACCTCTTCGAGGACGCCTTCATGCTGCTCGCGCGCGATGGCGCCGGGCTGATCGAGGTGCAACTGCGGCTTCAGAAATCCCTGCACGCGCTCAGTCGCATGGGTGACGCGGACTTCCGCGCCGCCGCCCTGCGCCAGGCACGGCTAGCCCACGAGCGGGCCAATGATGCACTGCCCTCCGCCGCCGATCGGACACGGCTCGGCGAGTCGGCCTTTTTCCACACCAACGAGCAAGATATCTTATGAACCCGCCGTCAACAGCGGACACCGGGTTGCCGCGCAACGCCCCGAGTAAACGGCATGGAGGCTGGCTATAATGCCTCCTGTAACCACTGGTGCCACCATGACCCAATTCGATTTCGTCTCATCCGCCATCAGAACCGTGAAACTGGAAGCAGAAGCCGTGGCGCTGCTCGAAACGCGCATCGGGCCGGATTTCAGCGAGGCCTGCAAACTGATGCTCGACTGCAAGGGGCGGGTGATCGTCACCGGCATGGGCAAATCCGGCCACGTGGGGCGCAAGATCGCCGCGACACTCGCCAGCACCGGCACACCGGCTTTTTTCATTCACCCGGGTGAAGCCAGTCACGGCGACCTCGGCATGCTGACGCGCAGCGACGTGGTCATCGCCATCTCCAGTTCCGGCACCACCTCCGAGGTGGTCACCCTGATTCCGCTGATCAAGCGCCTCGACGTTCCCCTGATCAGCATGACGGGCAACGCCAACTCGGCGCTCGGCCAGGCCGCCGACGCCTGGCTCGATATCGGTGTCAGCCAGGAGGCCTGCCCGCTCGATCTGGCGCCCACCACCAGCACGACGGTGACACTGGTGATGGGAGATGCCCTGGCGATCGCGCTGCTGGAAGCGCGCGGCTTCACCGCCGAGGATTTCGCCTTTTCCCACCCCGGCGGCGCGCTCGGCCGCAAGCTGTTGCTGAAGGTGGCAGACATCATGCACAGCGGCAGCTCCCTGCCGCGCGTGCACGAGGACACCCCGCTGCGCCACGCCCTGCTCGAAATGACCCAGAAAGGTTTCGGCATGACCACGGTGGTGGACGACAGCAACGCCCTGCTCGGCGTGTTCACCGACGGCGACCTGCGCCGCGCCCTCGACCAGGCCATCGACATCAACCAGGCCAGTGTCGCCCAGGTGATGACCCGCAACTGCAAGGCCATCGCCAAGGACATTCT
>CAYXXZ010000077.1:0-7239 GCA_964469165.1 uncultured Porticoccaceae bacterium | reverse complement strand
CCAGTGTCGCCCAGGTGATGACCCGCAACTGCAAGGCCATCGCCAAGGACATTCTTGCCGCCGAGGCGCTCGGCATCATGGAATCCAGCAAGATCACCGCGCTGGTAGTGGAAGACGACAACCACCACCCCATTGGCGTGGTTCACATGCACGACATTCTGCGGGCGGGAATCGTGTAGGGCGGACAAACCATGCTTGCCCGCCACAACAGGCTGGAACAGGCCGAACAGATATTGCATCCACCCGCAAAACTGGAGTAGTGTGCTCGGCCAGCCAGCGCGGCCGCAGACATGCGATTACAAGACCCGGCGCGCGGCAGCCGTCATTCCTGAACCGGACATCCTATGCAATGGCTCAAATCGCGTCGCCTTCACTTCCTGCTGGGTGGCGTCGTTCTGCTTTTTCTGCTGTTCGCGCTGCTGCGCGCGGTTTTCATTCTCGGCTTTTCTGCCATCGACGCCCTGTCCTACACGCCGCGCGACACCTTCTGGAAGACCTTGCTGATCGGCCTGCGCTTCGACCTGCGCCTCGCCATCATCGCCATGCTGCCGCTCGCGCTGCTGTGTTTTCTGCCGCGCTTCAATGTCCTGCGCAGCCGTCCGATGTCGCACCTGGCGCATCTTTATATCGCCGTCGGCCTGTTGCTGGTGATCCTCATCTACATCCTCGACATGGGGCACTACCAGTATCTGGGCGTGCGCCTCAACTCCACCGCGTGGCGCTATGTGGCGGACGCCGGCATCTCCAGCACCATGCTGTGGCAAAGCTACCCGGTGGTCTGGATCCTGCTGGGTTGGCTGAGCACTGCGGCGCTGTGGTTCGCCGCGTTCATCCTTCTCGAAAGGTACACACTGCAGCGCGCCCCGCGGCCCATCTCCCGCCGTGCCGCGGCACTGGGCTGGTCCGTGATGGTGGTGCTGACGTTTTTGGGCCTGCTCGGCCGGGTTACCGACATCAATCCGGAAAACCCCGTGCCGCTGCGCTGGAGCGACGCCTTCTTCTCCGGTGATCTGGACCTCGCCGCCATTGGCCTCAATCCGGTGATCTTCTTCCTTTACGACACCGCCTGGATGAAGGATGAACCCTACGACCGCGAGCTGGTGACGCAGTACTACCCGCTGATGGCCGACTATCTGGGTGTTGGCAATCCCAATCGCGAAACTCTCGACTTCAACCGTCACGTCGGGCCGCAACCGCACCGCCTGGCACTGACGAATCCACCCAACGTCATTTTCGTGATGCTGGAATCTCTCAACGCGTCCCGTCTCGGCATTCACGGCAATCCGCTGGCGCCAACGCCGAACCTGGACCGTATCGCTCGCGAGGGCTGGTTCTTCGAGCGCTTCTTCGTGCCCGTCACCGGCACCGCCAAGACCGTGTGGGCGAGCATCACCGGCACGCCGGATGTCACCCAGCAGGAAACCGCGACACGCAATCCGCTGATCACCCGCCAGCACACCCTGATCAACGCCTTTCGCGGCTACGACAAGCTGTACATGATCGGCGGCAGTGCCGGCTGGGCGAACATGAACGCCCTGGTGCGGCAGAGCATCGACGACGTGAAGCTCTACGAAGAAGGGTACTGGAAAGGCGCCAATGTGGACGTGTGGGGGGTGTCGGACCTGCAGCTGTTTCGCGAGGCGGATGAAATCCTTCGCAACCGTCCCACCGACAGGCCCTTCTTTGCCTACATCCAGACCGCGGGCAATCACCGACCCTACACCATCCCCTCCGACCGGGAGAGTTTCGAGGTGCTGAACCTACCCGAGGGCGAGGTTCAGAAGTGGAGCTTCACCGGCAACGACCAATTCAACGCCGTGCGTTTTCTCGATTACAGCATTGGCCGCTTTCTGGAAATGGCACAGGCCGGCGGTTATCTGGACAACAGCATTTTCGTGTTCTTTGGCGATCACGGCACCACCATCACCACCCAGCCTCACATGCCGCCGCTGTACGAGCAGATGTGGCTGGAAAGCAACCACGTGCCGCACATCATCTACGCTCCGGGGCTGTTGCAGCCGCGCATCATCGAAGATGCCGTGAGCCTGGTGGACATGCTGCCCACCGTGGCCGGCCTGGTGGGCCTGCCCTACGACAACCGCACCCAGGGGCGCGACTATCAGGCCAGCGCCGGTCGCGATCGCGCCGTGCCGGTCGTGCTGGTGGAAGGGGCATTTCCCATCATCGGCCTGGTGACCCGCGACTTCATGGTAAAAATGAACTACGACGGCAGCGATGCCAGCCTGCACGCCATGGACAGTGCGACACCCCGAGACGATATTTCCGCACAACACCCCGAGGTGTTCGAGCGCCTGCGCCAGCTCACCCGCGGCGCCTACGAGAGCGCCCGCTATATGCTGTACGACAACGTCAGAAAAAGCGGCGTCACGGAGTAGCGCGGGCGCCACTGCGCCGGCGCAGGCACGCGTACAGCAGGTAGCCCAGCGCGTACACACCGAGCGCGGGATCCACCAGATAATCCCAATAGTTATCAGAGTCCTTGACGTCGAGCCACCACGCCAGGGTGGCAATGACGATCAGCGCCAGCCCCAGGTGATTGCGCTGCCACCACAGCCACAGGCACAGCAGCCACATGGCAACCAGCAGCGACAGCGGCGAAAAGCCCAGGCGATAGGGGTCGAGACTGGCGAGACCGAGCGTGGCCGGGTACAACACCAGGGCGAGAAGCGCAAAACAGGTGGCGAGCTGAAAGTGATGCCGCGGCGCCACGCGGCCAACGCCCGTCAGGCGAACAAACACCGTCCACAACAGCCACACCAGGGTCGTGATGGCGAGGTCATCCGTATAGCTGCGCACGTAATCACCCGGCGAGAGACCGCTGACCATCGGCAGGAACGCGAGCCCCAGCAGGCTCGCGAACGCCGCGACGCGCAAGGGGCGCGCAATACGCGCGAGCGGCAGCAACAGGAAGATCAGCGCCGCGAACGTCAGGTGGCCGAATACTTCACCATTGCTCATGCGCCCTGCTCCACCCAGGCGCGGTTGAACACCACATGCTTGATCAGCGTGTTGTTCCAGGAATACACCAGATGGAAAAATCCGTTGGGCGCGCGGATCAGGGTGGGATACTCATACTTGAATTCACACTGCGGCCCCTGGTGGCAGGCGCGGCGGCGCAGTTCGCTCCGCAGCTGTTCGAGATGGCTCGGCGTCTCCCTGGGCTCCGGCGCCACATCCTGATAGCGGGCACTCAAGGTCTGCATGTAAACGTCCTCCGCGACGCGTTCCTCGCCGGTGGGCGACTCGTCCATGACGGCGACGGGGCGCCAGTGCTGCAAATCCTGGTCAGCGTGATAAAGCGAGAGCCGAAAGCGCCCGTCCTGAAGGTCGTTGAGCGCCACCAGAATGTCACCGTCGCCCTCGTTCACCGCCGCCACCGCGGAATTGGGATTCCAGGGATCGACCGCGACGTGCTCGCTCCAGCTCTGGCCGCGATCGCGGGTGAAGCTCGCCAGCACCTTGCCGTGCGCCATGCCGGCATTGCGCAGCAGGGCGACGGCGGAGTCATCGCTCAGGGGCACGATGGCGGGCTGCAGCGAGTGATCGCCACTGCTGATGCGGAACTTGTCGACGATCTCCCCGTCCGGCCCCAGGTAGAGGTACTCAGCGAACTTGCCGAGAAACTCATGGTAGATGGGCAGGCCGATCGAGCCGTCGCTGTGGAAGACCGGGGGGTTGCGCACCAGTGTGCTGATATTGAAAAACGGCGAAGTGATGAGGCGCCGGGGCTGCGACCAGGTGGCGCCGTCATCATCGGAATACATGGTGTTGATGGCGCTGCCCGCCCAGCCACCGAGGGACACGGACACATAGAAAAGCCACAGGCGATCGTCCGGCGCAAGCGCGATCACCGGGTTGCCGAGCTTGCGAATGTTGCGCTGTAACATGCGCTCGGTCGCCTCGCGGGAAATCAGCCTGAATTCGTCGCCCCAGCTGCGATTTTCCGCGTCGAAGCGCGCCGCGTGAATGTTCACATCATGGGCGCCCTCCCGCGAGCCCGCGAACCAGGCGGCGATCAAGCCACCGTCCGAGAGCGGCGAAATGGACGCGGAGTGAACGTGGCGATGGAAGGTGCTGGACGCGAAATAGCTTTCGATCCTCGGAGCATCCGCCGCTGCGGTCGGCGCCCCGCTCGGCACAGCCGCCACCGAAAAAGGCGCGACCCGCGCCTCCCGAGCCTGCCACAGGCAGATGCCGAACAACGTACAAACCACACACAACTGTGCGATGCGCGCGCACTGCCTTATCGATCGGAACATGGTCTGCAAGCTCTCTTGACTGCGGGCACAGCGACCGAGCTCTCTCCCGAACGGATGTCTGCGCAATTGTTATATGCTTCCAAAGCCGAAGCGAGGGCATGTTAGCAACAAGCGCCAGCGCGACGCACAGAGAGAAACCGGCGAACAGCCCCTGGTTTCGAAAGACCACACTGGCAAGCTCACGCGGTGCCAAAAATAGCAAGAAACGTTACCCATTCCCACAGAAACCCACGCCAGCGCTTGTGCGCACCCTGTAGGAGCGGCCTTGGCCGCGAACAAAACCTCGCCACCGGGCCGCTGTAGGAGCTTGCCTGCAAGCGACCAATTTCGGTGGTGGGGTCGCTTGCAGGCAAGCTCCTACACAGGCAGCCCTCCAGAGAAGAGATACACCTCCTTTGCGCCCTGTGGCATCATAGCGGCACCCAGGCCGTCAGGCCGAACACCAGCAGCCGCCATCCCTTGGCGCTGAACCACGAGCACATCCGGTGGCGTATAATCCCGGGCGATACCGCGCCCGCCCGGCTGCTTCATGTAACGGATCGCAGGAGACAGTTTTGACCCCCGAACAACGCGCCCAAAACATTCGCCTGCTGCTGCTGGACGTCGACGGCGTGCTCACGGACGGACGTATCTACTACACGGAAAACGGCGACGAAATCAAGGCGTTCCATATTCAGGATGGCCTCGGCATCAAGCTTCTCCAGCACAGCGGTATCGAGGTCGGCATCATCACCGGGCGCAGTTCCACCCTGCTTCAGCGACGCACCAGCGAACTCGGCATCGAGTTGCTGATACAGGGCCGCGAGGACAAGACTCGCGCCCTCGAAGAAGTTTTGCAGAATCGCCCCTACCCGCTCGATGCCGTCGCTTTCATGGGCGACGACCTGCCCGACCTGGGCCCGATGCGCCGCGTCGGCCTCGCTCTCACCGTCGCCAACTGCGCCAGCACGGTTGCGCAGCACATCCACTGGCGCGCCACCCGCCGCGGCGGTGAAGGCGCGGTGCGCGAGGCCGCTGAGTTCATTCTCGCCGCCCAGGACAAGCTGGACAGCGCAACGGCAGCCTACCTGTGACGAAGGCCGCTGAATGAAAACCCTGCTTCTGGTCGTCGCCGCCGTCGCATTCACCTGGGTCTCCCTGGTGCTGTGGCGCTCGCCGCCGGAATTCTTCTTTCTCGACAAGAAAACCCGCAGTGAAGATCTGCCCACCGCTGACAGCTACATGCGCAACACCCGCACCCTCAAATTTGCCGAAGACGGCAGCCGGGCCTACATTCTCGCGGCAGAAACCGGCCTCTACTATGAAGAGGACGATCGTTTCGAGCTCACCACGCCCCATCTCACGGCGCGCAGGTCACCCCTGGGCAACGAACCCTGGCAGGTGACCGCGGAGAGTGCGCGCAGCACCCGCCAGGGCTCACAGATTCTGCTCAATGGCGACATCCACGCCTGGCAGGACACCCCGGCCGGGCGCAACGAGATGTTCACCCGCGACGTTCTCTTCACGCCCCGCGACAACATCGCGACCACCGCATCTCCGGTGAAACTGGTCCATCCCCAGAGCGTGACCACGGGCACCGGCATGGAGGCCGATTTCGATGCCGAAACCTACCGCCTGCTGGCGGACGTCAGGAGCCTGTACCATGCCCGCTGAGCCCTTTATCTTTCGTTTTGCCGCCGTGCTGCTCGCCGCGCTCAGCCCCACGCTGTGGGCACTGCCCGATGATCGCAGCCAACCCATCCAGATCGAAGCCAACCAGGCCATGCGCGACGATGCCCGCGGGCTCACGGTCTACGAGGGTGACGTGGTCATCACCCAGGGCTCGATCCTGATCCGCGCCGACAAGGTGAGTATCTTTGGCGATGGCCGCCAGGTCACCCGCGTTGTCGGCGAAGGCAACCCGGCCCACTACGAACAGGTGCCGGAGGTGGGCAAGCCGCCCGTGGTGGCGCGCGCGCGTACCATCAGTTACGAAGTGGGCAGCGAGAAGATTATTCTTACCCGCGATGCCAGCCTGCGCCAGGAAGAAGCGACACTCACGGGCGAGCGCATCGAATACGACCTGCTCCAGGAAATCATCCGCGCCCAGGGCGGCGACGACAACCAGCGTATCCGTATGGTGATACCGCCCAGCCAACAGGGAGCCGATTGATGGCATTGCTGCGCGCCAGTCATCTGGCAAAAAGCTACAAGAAACGGCAAATCATCAGCGACGTTTCCCTGGAAGTGGCAAGTGGCCAGATCGTCGGCCTGCTCGGCCCCAACGGCGCGGGCAAGACCACCTGTTTTTACATGATCGTCGGTCTCGTCAGCCAGGACGCGGGGCGAATCTTCGTGGACGACCGCGAAGTAACCCACCTCAGCATGCATGAGCGAGCCCGCGCCGGTATCGGTTACCTGCCCCAGGAAGCCTCGGTATTTCGCAAGCTGAGCGTCGAGGACAACATTCTCGCCATCCTCGAAACCCGCAAGGACCTCGACCGCGCGGGGCGCATCGCGCGCCTCGAGGAGCTGCTTCAGGAGTTCCATATCGCCCACATCCGCACGTCCCTCGGCATGAGCCTGTCGGGCGGCGAGCGGCGCCGCGTGGAGATCGCCCGCGCCCTGGCCGTGGAGCCCAAGTTCATCCTCCTCGACGAACCTTTCGCGGGTGTCGATCCCATCTCCGTCAGCGATATCAAGATGATCGTGCGCCACCTCAAGGACAACGGCATCGGCGTGCTGATCACCGACCATAACGTGCGCGAGACCCTCGACATCTGTGAAACCGCCTACATCGTCGGCGAAGGTCGCATCATCGCCAACGGCAGCGCCGCGGAAATCCTCACCGACCCGCTGGTACGCAAGACCTACCTGGGTGAGAATTTCGTGCTTTGAAGTTGTTAGCTGTTAGTTGACAGTTTTCAGTTGACAGTTATCAGGGGTGGGTCACACTGATCCTGTGAACTGTGAACTGTGA
>CAYXXZ010000076.1:8471-14658 GCA_964469165.1 uncultured Porticoccaceae bacterium | reverse complement strand
CCCTTTGTCAATATCATTTTCGCCCTGCTCAACATTGTCGACGCCCTGGACGCCCATGTGGCGGGCTGCTGCATTCCGTCATCACCGGCGCCGCGGGCGTTGCCTGCGTCTCTTGAAGACCGGGGTGGAGTCCACGGGGCGATCTCATTGTTCGAGCGCGACGAGTGGTTCGCATCCTCGATAGACCGGGTCGCCGCCGAGTGGAACCAGCATAACAACACAGCTGCGCTGGCCGTCGACGACGGAATTGGCCATCAGTTGAAGGAACAGGTACTGAAGTGTTACAGAAAAGACATTATGACCACGCCCTGAGCGCGCCCGCCGTGTTCGGCACACAGCTGCGGACGCCGCTGCTCGACGGTGCGTCGCCGCACCAGAAGCGCGAAGAACTGAAGCGTTATTTCGACAATACCTGGAAGACCTATGAGTCGCTGTTTGCGCTCATCAACGACGACAGCGCCTATTATCTGCGTCCCGAGCCGCTGCGCCATCCGCTGATTTTCTATTTTGGTCACACGGCGGTTTTTTACATCAACAAGTTCATGCTCGGAAAATACATTCCCGCGCGTCTCGATGAAAAGCTCGAATCCATTTGTGCGGTGGGTGTGGATGAAATGAGCTGGGACGACCTCGACAGCAGTCACTACGAGTGGCCGTCGGTTGCCGCGGTGCGGGCCTATAGAGACAAAGTGCATGACCTGATCATGGAAATGATCGATACCATGGAGCTGCGTCTGCCCATCACCCAGGACTCGCTGGCCTGGGTCATTCTGATGGGCTGTGAGCACGAGCGCATTCATCTCGAAACCTCTTCCGTGATCATGCGCATGCTGTCGCTCGACTACCTCGATGCCAGCAGCGATTGGCCGGCTTGCGACGAGGTGGGACCTGCGCCTGCTAATCCACTCCTGCCGGTGGCGGGCGGGCGCATCGAGCTGGGCAAACCCGACAGTGTCGCGACCTACGGCTGGGACAACGAATACGGAGAGGGCGTCGTCGATGTACCGGACTTCCGCGCAGCCAAGTTTCTGGTGTCCAATGGCGAATACATGGCTTTCGTCGATGCTGGCGGCTACCGCAGCGAGCGCTGGTGGACGGAAGAAGGGCAGGGCTGGCTGGCGTACACCCAGGCACAAATGCCGCGTTTCTGGCTCAAACGGGACGGTCGCTACTATCAGCGCAATCTCAGCGCCGAAATTCCCCTGCCGCTGGACTGGCCGGTGGAGGTGAATTACCTCGAGGCCAAGGCCTTCTGCAACTGGAAGGCGGCCGAGACGGGCACGCACATTCGCCTGCCCAGCGAGGCGGAATGGTATGCGATGCGCAAGGCTCTCGCGGGCGACATCACGGACTGGCGCCAGGTGCCCGGCAATCTGCATCTGGAGTATTTTGCGTCTTCCTGTCCGGTGAATTATTTCGACAAGGGTGGCCTGAATGACATTGTCGGCAATGTCTGGCAGTGGACGGAAACCGCCATCGATGCCTTCAACGGCTTCAAGGTTCACCCGCTGTACGACGATTTTTCCACGCCGACTTTCGATGGCAAGCACAACCTGATCAAGGGCGGCTCGTGGATTTCCACCGGCAATGAAGCCACGGAACATTCCCGTTATGCCTTTCGCCGTCATTTTTTTCAGCATGCGGGATTCCGCTACATTGAAGGTCGCGATGAAAAAATTCCCGATCTGCCGGTCAATCGCTACGAAACCAACGACGATGTCTGCGCGCAGCTGGCCTGCCACTACGGTGACGACACCTTCGGAGTAGCCAATTATGCGCAGCAGCTGGTGAACGCGGTCTCGGCGTGGCTCGACAAATATGGAATTTCCGGCGGGCGTTTGCTCGATCTGGGATGTTCGGTGGGCCGTGTCAGTTTTCACCTGGCCACGCGTTTTGCGCATGTGGATGCAGTGGATTTTTCGGCGCGCTATATCCAGCACGGTGTCCAGCTCCAGCAGGGCGGCAGAGTGCGTTATGTGTTGGAAAACCAGGGCGAAATCGTCGACTATCGAGAAGTGGCGCTGGCCCATATGAGCCCTGGCGTGGCGGCGGAAAATATCCTTTTCAGCCAGGGTGACGGCGCCAATCTCAAGCCGATCTACCGGGATTATGATCTGGTACTGGTTCAGCAGGCGCTGGAAAAATCCTACGATCCTGCATTGGTTCTCGCCAATCTCCGCGATCGCGTGAAAAGCGGTGGTTTCCTGCTGATTCTCTCCGACTACGCCTTTGATGAGCAGGTCACGGAAAAAGCCAAATGGCTCGGCGGCGTGAAAATCAACGGTGAGAATGTCACCGGGTTCGACGCCCTGAGCGAGCACCTGGCGCCCTGGTTCGACTTTATGGAGGATGGGGAAATTCTGCGGGCCGTGCCGGTATCATTGCGCAAAGCCGAACTCTCGCAACAGCACCTTACGTTGTGGCGGCGCAAGCCGCATTGCTGATGGATACGCCCCCGCGCCTGCCGCCCCATATCGCCTTTGGCCGTCGGCTTGCGCCCTGGGTGCGCTACAATCTGAGCGATTCATGCGCGCAAACCCTGAGTGTGGCGGAATTGCTGTCCATGACAGATCAGGATCCTGGGGATCTCCAGCTGTCGTATGCCAGTCTGCAAGGGGATGAGGCATTGCGCGGCGCCATTGCGGATCTTCACAACCAACTCAATTGCGCGCAGCCCGCAGATCGGCACGCCTGCGCTGCCAAACATGTGGTTACCTTCAGTGGCGCCCAGGAGGCACTGCAGGCAGTTTATCGCGCCTTGTTGCGACCCGGCGACGAGGTCATCGTCATGACCCCCTGCTATCCCTCGCTGCTGACGCTGGTCACGGCCTGCGGAGCGCGCCCGGTGACGCTGGCACTGACGGACGCCGACGGCTGGCAACCCGATATGGCACGGCTGGAGACACTGTTCAGCGACAAAACGCGGCTGGTGGTGGTGAACTCCCCCCACAATCCGAGCGGCGCGGTGTTCGACAATGCCACCCGGCGTCAGCTGCTGTCGCTGGCCGAGCGGCATGGGTGTTACCTGTTGAGCGACGATGTCTCTCAGGGCACTAACCCCTTCCATGTGGACCTGGCGCACGACTATTTCCGCTACGACAAGGCGGTGATGGTATCCGTGATGTCGAAAAGCTTCGGCCTTGGCGGCGTGCGCATCGGCTGGGCGGTGACGCGTGACACTGAGCTGTTGGAAAGTCTGCAAGCGATCAAAGCGCAGGGTTCCATCTGCACCTCGGCAGTCGACGAAAAACTGGCCCTGTGGGCACTGCAGGCGCGCGACGCAATTTTTGCCCGCAACGATGCGCGGGTTGCGGACAATCTATCCGCCTTCGAGCAATTCATTGCGGCCCATTCGCAGCATTTTTCCTGGCATCGACCCCAGGCCGGATTGTTGGCGCTGGTAAAGGTCAATTGCACCGGCGCCGTGGAAGACTGGTGCCTGACAATGGCGCAACAGACAGGTGTCGGTTTCATGCCGGCGACCGTGTTTGGCATGGAGGGCCCCTTCGTCAGGCTGGGACTGGGGCGTGCGGATTTCAGGGAAGGGCTCGATCTGTTGACCGACGGTATTTATCGATAAGTCGGAAATACAGGTTACAGTCGAAGCAGAGTGAGCTCTAAGCCGTAAGCTTTAAGCAGGAGCACTGTAAGAACCGAGCACTGCCAGCGTCCAACTTAGAGCTTACAGCTTACAGCTCAACGAAGGCAGTAGTCTTGTTTTTTGACTGCTGCATAAAACAAAACACAAACAGGAGCACCATAACTATGGCCGATAACAACCTCATTCGGAACAGCTTGCAACTCACCCTCGATGGCGCCATGAAGGTGGCCGACGCCGCCAGAGCCAAAGCGCGCGAGCTCAACATCAATGTCACCATCGTCATCGTCGATACCGGTGGACATCTGCTGCTGTTGCACCGCGACGGCGCCGGTTATCACACAGTCAGCGTCGCCCAGGCCAAGGCCAGAACGGCAGCATCCATGGGCAGGCACAGCGCCATGCTGTCCAGCGCCATCAACAATGCCGAACACGCCAACGACCTTTCACTTTACGGCGGCCTCACGGTGCTGCCGGGCGGCGTACCGCTGATCGTCGATGGCCAGCGGGTGGGTGGTATCGGCGCCTCTGGCGCAAGCGGCGAGCAGGACATCGCGGTCGCGGAAGCGGGCGCAGCGGTGCTGCAAGGCTGATGGTTGGAGCCGTAGGGGCAATTCATGAAATCGGCTTGTCCGATTCGCGCAAACCAGCTTTATCGGTTCGCGCAATTGCCCCTACATACCCGCCCGAAATCAAATCCTCTCAATGATCATTGCGGGCGCCATGCCACCACCGGTACACATGGTGACCAGGCCAAACTGCTGGTCGCGGCGTTCCAGTTCGTCCAGTACGGTTCCGATCAGCACTGCACCGGTGGCACCGATGGGGTGGCCGAGAGCCATGGCGCCGCCGTTGACATTGACCTTGTCGCGATCCACATTCAGGTCGCGGATGAACTTTTCGGTTACCACGGCAAAGGCTTCGTTGACTTCGAACAGATCGATATCGGCGAGCGCGAGACCGGCTTTTTTCAGCACTTTTTGTGCGGCCAGCACCGGTGCATTGAGCATCAGGGTGGGGCAGTCGCCGACGTTCGCGTAGGCGCGAACTCGCGCACGCGGCTTCAAGCCATGCGCCCTGGCGTAGGCTGGGGAGGTGAGAAGCACCGCGGCGGAGCCGTCCACCACTCCCGAGGAATTGCCCGCATGGTGGACGGGCACGATATCGAGATCCGGATACTTCTTCAGAATCAGGCTGCGGTAGGTGGTGCCGTCGGCATCCAGCGGCTTGTCGGCCAGTTCGATGAACGAAGGCGTGAGATTCGCCAGTGATTCCAGGGTGGTGGAAGGGCGGGGAAACTCCTCGTGATCGAGCGCGAGCGTGCCGTCTTCATGGTAGACGGGGATCAGCGAGTTGGTGAAATACCCGTTCTTGATGGCGTTGTCGGCGCGCTGCTGACTGGTAAGGGCGAGCTCATCGAGCGCTCGCCGATCGATACCTTCCATGGTGGCGATTGCGTCTGCGCACAGGCCCTGATGAGCCATGGGATGCATCTCGCGAAGTACCAGATTGCCGCAATCCAGAAACGCGCTGCGTGGCAAGCTGGGCAAGATGGACATCACCTCGGTGCCGCCGCTGACGATCATATCCTCGTTGCCGGACATCACCGACGCCGCGCCCAGCGCGGTCGCCGTGAGGCCCGAACCGCAGAAGCGACCGAGCGTGACACCGCCAGTGCGAATGCTGTAGCCGGCGCTCAACGCGCCCATACGCCCGAGGTCGCAAGCCTGGGTGCCCATCTGGTTACTGGTGCCCCAGATCACATCATCCACTTCGGCGGTATCGATGGTATTGCGCTCGGCGATGGCTTTCAGCACCGTGGCGGTCAGCAACTGGGGGTGAATGTTGGAAAGTGCGCCTTTGTCCGCCTTGCCAATGCCGCGTGGCGTGCGGCAGGTGTCGATGATCCAGGCTTCTGACATGGTAGTGATCCTTTGAATTGGCGATGGATTATGGATGACGATTCTCGAGGGTGGGATTTTGAGGCCCATACCCGACCATTACAAGCTGGCGCCGTTGATGTTCCTGAGGTACGGCTTGCAGCTCGATCCGCGCCCTAGCGGTATTTATCCAGCGCGGAAACGATCCGCCCGGCAAAGCCCTCCAGTTTTTCCGGCGCCTCCAGCCTGGTGCCATGGGGCCGTGCAAGGATGTTCATGACGGAACCGGGCAGCACATGAAAGTGAACGTGGGGTACGCTTTGTCCCGCGGCCCTGCCGTTCAACTGAAGAATGGCAACGCCGTCAAACGCGAAGGCCTCCTTCACCGCCAGGCTTATCAGCCTGGTGGTTTTCATACAGGCGGCGAGGGTGTCGTCGTCCAGTTCGAAAATCGTCTCCGCCGCCTGTTTCGGAATCACCAGGGTATGGCCGTCCACCTGCGGCATGATGTCCATGAAGGCCAGCGTGTGATCATCCTCGTAAACCTTGTAACAGGGCGCTTCGCCCCGCAGGATTTTTGCAAAGACGTTGTTGTTGTCATACTGCATGAATTCACTCTCCGGTTTTGATCACACCCGATTGATTCTGCATGGACGCGGATGG
Source organism: uncultured Porticoccaceae bacterium (assembly GCA_964469165.1). Classification (GTDB taxonomy): domain Bacteria; phylum Pseudomonadota; class Gammaproteobacteria; order Pseudomonadales; family Porticoccaceae; genus CAYXXZ01. Next base: position 8,517 of record CAYXXZ010000076.1, on the reverse strand, counting down.
ATGTTCATGCCCAGTATACCTGCCGAAACCAAATGTTTGATGTTGG
>CAYXXZ010000076.1:0-8371 GCA_964469165.1 uncultured Porticoccaceae bacterium | reverse complement strand
CCTGAGCTTTTTTCGAGCAGCGGCCCGTGATACGGTAGCGGCGCAACGAACACGGAGGTTCGCGCCATGGCCCAGGATGCCGGCTACAAGCTGCTCTATTCCCACCCTGAAATGGTCCGCGATCTGCTGCTCGGCTTTGTGCCGGGCGAATGGATCGAGGATGCCGATTTTTCCACCCTCGAACATGTCAACGGCTCCTACGTCTCGGAATCGGAGCGGCAGCGCCACGACGACATGGTATGGCGTGTGCGGGTACGGGATCGCTGGCTGTGGGTCTACCTCATTCTGGAGTTCCAGAGCGAGCCGGACCCCTGGATGGCGATACGCATGATGGTCTACCTCGGCCTGCTGGCCCAGCACCTGATCCGCGAAGGGGAGCTTTGCGAGGGAAGGTTACCGCCGATCCTGCCCCTGGTGCTCTACAACGGCTTGGCCGAATGGAAGTCGCCCCGCGATGCGGGCGACTGCTTCGTGGCGCCGCCCAAGGGGCTGGAGACCTTCCGCCCGCGGCTGCTCTATCACCTGGTGGATGAAGCCAGGCTCAAGCTGCACCCCTCTGACAGCGTGCGCAACTTCAGCGAAGCCCTGTTCAGGCTGGAGCACGGCCAATCGGTGGAAGACTTGCGCCGGGTGTTGCAGGCCCTCGATACGATGCTGCGCGCCCCGGAACAGCGATCTCTGCGGCGGGCCTTCGGGGTGTGGGTGAAGATGCTGTTGCGGCGCAAGGCGCCGAGCAGTAGCATCAGTGAAATTGAGCGGATCAACGACATCATGGAGGCGGACAGTATGCTGGCGGAACGTATCGAAGGCTGGTTCGACGAGGCCGAGCGCAGGGGAGTGAACAAAGGGCGGCAGGAGGGACGAAAAGAAGGTCTCCAGCAAGGCGAGGCCATGGCACTTCGCCGTTTGCTGGGCAAGCGTTTTGGCGACTTGCCCCCGGCCCTGACGGAACGGATCGACAAGGCCTCTCTGGCGCAGATCGAGGCCTGGTTCGACAGGGCGATCGACGCCCCTTCCCTGGATGCGGTTTTCGGGGCGGATGGCGAGGTTGCCTGAAACACCGGAAAATTCCGCGCCCCCTGTGCATGGGGCGGGATAGGTGGCAGGGCGGACAAGGGTGTTGCCCTTGCCCGTCGTTGCGTTGGCTACTGGTGCAGGATGGCGTTTATCCGATAAAAACCGTAGCTCGCAGGCTGGGATGCAAGCGCAGCCTGCAAGCTACTGACGACTATGACCACGCTGCACCGCATGATGCGGGCAGTTCGGCAATGGGATAGGTTCCATCCTTGGCGTGACAATCTCCTTTTGTCGGGGTTTTGGGTTTAGCCAATCAGCCGAAAATAAATCCGTCCCGAATGGCACTTGGTTAAGGCATATTGTGCGCCGCAGGTGGTTTCTGACGGGAGATGTGAAAATGGGAGATGAGAGATGGCGTGTCGTTTCATCTCCCGTCTCCCGTCAAAACATCTCTCTCCAGCGGGAATGTCCGTTAAGTAAGTGCCATTCAAATCCGTCCCTTTTTTTGCTTTTTTGAAGCCCACCTTGTTCGCTGGGTCTGCCGATCCAGCCTGCGCGCTGGCATGGCCACTCTCATTCGTCGAAGAGGTCAACATGTCGCCCGGTGCGTTCGAAGCGCACCGCCTCGCCCACGACCTTGTAGATCAGCAACCAGTCGGGTTCGATGTGAGCGTCACGAAAGCCACGCCAGTCGCCTTTCAGTGGATGATCGAGGTATGTCGCTGGCAGCGGCTTGCCCTTGATGAGCAAGCCAAGCAATGTCTTGAGTTTTTCCATGTCCTTGCCACGTTTCTGCGCCTGCTTCACGTCACGCTTGAACTGGCCGGAATACTCGGGTTGTCGCATCAGATGCCTAACTGGTCAAACAGATCGTCAGCATCCCTGGCGTGATGCACGTCTTCGCCTCGCTCGCTTTTTTCCAGCGTTTGAGCTGTCAGGGCATTTGGGGAGCTCATATCAAATGGCAAGGTTTTTTCCTTGGCGATTTTGGTCAAGGCAATACGCACCACGTCAGAGACGGTTAGTCCCATGTCCGCCAGAACGGCAGCAGCTTCGTTTTTCAGCGTTTCGTCAATCCGCGCCCGGACAAATGCAGTTGCAGCCATAATGTTAGCCTCCTTGAGTATTGAGGCTTGATTGTAGCTCATTCGGGGAACAGCAGCCAGTTTTTCACAACTCACCCATGCAGCGCCCGGCTCCGAAAACGGCATCGCCCGGTTTGTCCGGGCGATCTCCATTGGGTTGTGTGTTGGCTTGGGGATTGCCCGGTCGGGCCGGGCAATGATGGGGGCAGGTTCCATCCTTGGCATGACAATTTCCTTTTGTCGGGGTTTTGGGCTTAGCCAATCAGCCGAAAATTGCGGTGGAATTTGTAGGTTGGGTCGAGCGTAGCGACACCCAACATCTGGTGGTACGCCGCCGCTCCCAATGTTGGGTTTCGTACCTCAACCCAACCTACGGGCTGTCCCTTTTTTTTGCAAGACCAAATCCTGGCTCCCTTTTCCGCCATTACCACTTGCCCCGCAGCGTCAGCATCACGTTGCGCGGTTCGCCCCAGTAGTTGCTGTTGGTCCCGCTGCCCACGGATCTGAAATAGTGTTTGTCAAACAGGTTGTTCGCGTTCACCGACACGCTGGCTTTGGGCGAAAGTTTATATTCCGCCCGTGCAGACCAAACTGCATAGCCCGCCTGTGAAAAGGTGTACGGAATTTCGGGTTCCCACTCGTTGGTATCCGGATTTCTCGGATAGTCCACACCCGACTTATGGTTGCTGCTTTGCACCACCACACCGGCGCCTAGGGCTAAACCATCCCATGCGTTTTTGAAGTGGTACTGGCTCCACAGCTTGAGCAGATGTTTAGGGGTGGTGGTGCTGAACTGAGCATTGCTGGCACGCCGGTTTTCGTTCTTGTTCCAGGTATAGCCCGCCGAGACTTCCCAGCCGGGCAGCACTTCCCCGTTCAGTTCCAGATCGATTCCCTCACTGATCTGGTAGCCGTCGCGGTAGAAACAGCACGAGGAACCGAAGTCTCCCGGTGCATTCGGATAGGCCGGGTCACGCACCGCCATACCTTTTTTTTCGATGCGATACAGCGCGACGCTGGCCACCAGCGCGTCATTCAGCTCGTGCTTGATGCCCAGTTCGTAGTTGCTGCCACGTACCGGGTCCAATGGTGTGCCAGGCAATGGAGCGCCCAAACTTCTAACCTGAGAGGTATAGATTTCCGTAGCACTGGCGTAGACGTTGATCCGTTCGCTCGCTGCGTAAACCACGCCATAGTAGGGCACCAATACGTCGCCGTCGTCGGTCAGTGTGCGCGTGGGCGCAGCAGGCGGATAGCTTCTGTACTGATCGTTTTTGTCCTCAATGACGTAGCGCGCACCCGTGATGAGTGTCCAGCGTTCGAATGGTCGCAAGTGGATCGAGCCGTAAAGGCCATGCTGAACGTTGGTCCAATCCGTAACTTCATACGGGCCACCCGGAAATTTCTCAGTCGGCTGCGGCGGTACAACAACGGGATCAATCCCCGTCCAGGTGAACTCGCCGAAGTTCGGGTTGCTGAACAGGTAATGCGGCTTGGCGCGCGCCCAGTCCATGCCCAGCATCACGTCATGACGGCTGTTCAGCCAGTCAAAGCCACCTTTGACCAGCAAGTCGGCGGAGGTTTGTTTGATGTCGCCGTCCCACGCGGCACCCCAGTAGCGCCCCATCGGTCTTTCCGGGTTGATCGGACCGAACAGTGTGGCAATAAGATGATCAGTGCTGTTGTCAACGTGTTCCAACCGCAACTGGGTTGCCCAGTTTTCGTTCCACTGATGCTCTATTTGCGCAAACGCAATGGTGCGTTCTGTATTTGCGTTGCTCCACGGCGCGGCAAGGTTGACGCTGCGATCCGCGGTCAGCAGTGACCCATCGAGATAGCGCGGCACCCCCCAGTTGGTGCCCTCTTCTTCAAATTGCTGATGATCGATACCCACAAACAACAGCGTGTCGGGATTCAGATCGAACTCCAGCGCACCGTACAGCACGGTGGTGCGCCGGCTACCGTAGTCGTAGAAGAAATCCCGATCCTGCAGCGCCCCCACCAATCGCCCGCGAACACGGCCTTGCAGCGCCAGCGGACCGGAAACGTCCACTTCTGTACGGTGGTTGTCCCAACTGCCGAGGCTCAACGCGCCCTGGACCTGAAAATCTTGCGTAGGACGCTTGTAGCTAAGATTGATGATACCGCCCGCTTCACCCGCGCCGGAAAACAATCCATCTGCGCCGCGCAGCACTTCCACATGGTCAAACACCGCCATGTCGTCATCACCAAAGCGCGTATAGGTCACATAACTACGCGCCGCACCGCCGTCATAGCGTGTTTTATTCACATTCAAGCCACGCGCGGTGTAGACACCACCATAGATACCATTGGCTGTTCTGGTAACACCCGCGACCTGATCCATCACTTCATCGATGTTGCGCAACGCCTGATCGTCCATGCGCTGGCGGCTGATGACGGTGACGGACTGCGGCACATCCTTCAGCGCCTGCTGCCCCTTGCCGATGCTGACGGTGGAAGGGGCATAGCTGCCGCTGCCCTCAGTAACCCCAGCCCCCCTCTCAAACACTCCCTCTACCCGGACTGAGGGCAGTGTGACCGTATCATCGGCGGTTTTCTCCAGCACATAAACGCCATTGCCCTGCGTGCTGGCAATCAGCCCGGAGCCTTGCAGCAGAACGGCAAGTCCACTATCGACACTGTGACTGCCTTTCAATCCCTGGGTGCTCAGGCCGCGGGTCAGCGCCGGGTCGAATTGCAGGCTGATACCGGCGGCGGCGCCGAAGCGGTTGAGGGCGGGCGCAAGGGGGCCGGAAGGGATGTCGTAGTTGATCTGACCCGTGCTGGTGGCGCTGGCGGATTGTTGTGCGATGGCTTGCAGTGGCAAGGCCAGAGGCAGGCTGGCCAGCAGGCAGACCAACAGCAGCGGGGTGCGGCGGATGGGCCGTGTGTTTGCCAGGGCGCGGGCATGGATTGGCGATGTCATCTGGTGTTGTTCCTCTTCGTCAGTGGTTGCTTTCACTATCAATGACTGACGAGACGCCGGGAAGGTGACAAAAATGATCAGGATTCGCGATAGGAGATGCTCACCCAGTAGCGGGTGAGGTAGCTGACGTCCACCGGCAGGGTGGCGGGCAGGGCGCGGATGATGGCGTCGGTGTTGTCGAGGCGGAAGGCGCCGTTGATGCGCAGTTCGGCGGCGCGCTCGTCGCAGCGCAGCACGCCGCTGCGGTAGCGGGCGAGTTCGGCGATGAAGTCGCCGAAGCGCATGTCGTCGGCCAGCAGCAGCCCGTTGGCCCAGGAGGATTCGCGCTCGTCGGCAATGGCAAGCGGGGAGACGGCGGCGCGGGAGAAGCGGGCCTGTTGTCCGCTCTGCACGACCAGGGTAGCGCCGTTCGTCGGGGTTATGCGCACGGCGCCCTCGAAAACGCTGAGGTGGGTGGTGATGTCGCGTTCGAGACTTTTGACGTTGAAGCGGGTCCCCAGGGCTTCCAGGTGTCCTTGGGAAGTGATCACCCGCAGGGGGCGGTGGTGTCTGGCGGAGTATTCGGGATCGGTGCCGCTGTCCACCAGAATTTCGCCCTGGCGCAGGCGGATGAGGCGCTGTTCGGCGCTGAATTGAACGTCCACCAGGCTGTCGGTGTTGAGGGTGAGGCGGGTGCCGTCTGCCAGGGTGACCTGTTTTCGTTCGCCGGTGGCGGTGTGGTAATCGCTCGTCCAGCGCGGCTGGCTGTGGAGCAGGTAGGCAGCCGTGGGGGCGGCGATCAGCAGGGAGAGAATTTTCAGCACCTTGCGTCGCTCTTCGCCCCGACGGTTGAGCGCAGCCATGCCAAGCTCGGTGGGCAACAGGCCCAATTGGCGTTGCAGCGTTTCCGCGCGGCGCCAGGCGCGTTCGTGCTCGGGGTTGGCGGCGCGCCAGTGGTCACAGTCGATTTTGTCCTGTGCGCTGGCCTCGCCGCTGTGCATCAGCGTCAGCCAGTGGGCCGCGGCGCGGGCCACGTCGGGGGCGATGGCGGCATTGTCGGGCATGAATTACAGATCCGCGATCAGGATGGCTTCGAAGGCCGCGGCCATGTGGCGCTTGACGGTGCGTTCGCTGATGTTCAGTTGCAGGGCGATCTGCCTGTAGGTGAGACCTTCGAGCTGAGACAGCAGGAAAACCGTGCGCACCGCGGGCTTGAGGCGGTAGAGCAGCGCATCCACGGCATCGAGCGCTTCGCGGACGATCAGCAGTTCCTGAGGCGAGGGCGCGGCTTCTTCGGGCAGTTGCGCCAGGGTTTCCAGCCAAGCCCGCTCCAGCGACTGGCGGCGGAACAGGTCGTACATCAGGCGCGATGCCACGGTGGTCAGGTAGGCCCTGGGCTGATCGATGGTCGGCAGCTGGCCGTGCCTGTGGCGGGCCAGCAGAATGCGCAGGAAGGTATCCTGGGCGATGTCCGCCGCCTGGGCGGAGCAGTTGAGTTTTTTGTGTAACCAGCCCGACAGCCAGCCGTGGTGATCGTTGTACAGCGATGCCACCTGATCCTGCGGCGCGGAATCACCGGACGACATTGGTGCCTCGCGGAAATTGATAAATGAGAGTGATTCTTATTCTAATCGAGATGCTGGCAGATTCAATGCATAAAGGGCAAAATCAGTGACGAATTGTCACGAAAGCCGGGGAAAAGGTGTCTCCGATGGGTTGAGGACAGCCCCTGGTTCTGGAAAACCACGGAGTGGAGGAGTTCATGAAAGCGGTACTGCTCGATGCGGATACCTTGGGGGAGGACATCGACCTCGCGCCGATCCGCGAGGTGGTGGATGAGCTGGTGATGTACGCAAGTACCACCCTGGAGCAACTGGCTGCGCATCTGGACGGCGCGGATCTGATCATCGTCAACAAAACCTACATCCCTGCCTGGGCAATGACGGGCCGCAAGGCGATTTTCGTACTGGCGACCGGCACCAACAACATCGATATGGCCGCGGCGCAGGCACAGGGCGTGCCCGTGTTCAACGTCACCAATTACGGTACCGCCTCCGTGGCGCAGCATACCCTGATGCTGATGCTTGCCCTGGCGGCGAAATTACCACTTTACCAGCGCGATCTTGCGGCGGGTGCCTGGCAACAAAGTGAATTTTTCTGCCTGAGCCATCACAAGACCCTGGCACTTGCGGGCAAGACGCTGGCAATCGTCGGTGCCGGAACCCTGGGCAACGCGGTGGCGACTCTCGCCGAAGCTTTCGGCATGCGGGTGTGTTTCAGCGCTCGCCCGGGCGTTGCCAGCGACGAGCGGCCAAGCCTAGATTCCCTGTTGCCCGAGGCCGATGTCCTGAGTTTCCACTGCCCGCTCACCGAACACACCCGCCATCTTCTGAACCGGGAGCGCCTTGCGCGCGTCAAGCGCGGCTGCCTGGTGATCAACTGTGCACGTGGCGGCATCATCGATGAAAATGCCGCGCTTGCAGCGCTGATCGATGGCCGCATCGGCGGCCTCGCGGTGGATGTCCTGCCGGAGGAACCGCCACGCCAGGGTCACGCCCTGCTGGATGCGCTGGTGGACGGGTTGAACCTGATCGTCACGCCCCACAATGCCTGGATCAGCCGCGAGGCGCGCCAGAACATCATCGATATGACGGCGCGGAATATCACCCGGTGGCGGGAAGACTTCAGCTGTAAACGTTAAGAGCTTGTTCAGGATTTTTTGCTGTCTCTGCGTTTTACGTTTCACATTGCACGTTTCATGTAGGTGCCTGTGGCGATAACCACACCGACCGCGTTACGTGAAACGTGCAACTTGAAACTCGGTCGAATAACGCCAAATTGCGGGATCGTGAACGGTGCCCTGTAGGAGCCTGCCTGCAGGCGACACAACCATCAGGGGGCACTGCATAGGGTCGCCTGCAGGCAGGCTCCTACAGGGGCAGGCTCGGTACATCGGCCGAACTAAGTTCTGTCAGTGTTTAAGGTGCCGATTACAGCGCATTTAAAGAATCGGCTCGCCAGCCAGTTCACGCGTCAGTCTGGCCGCCGGTATTTCCCGACAGCCGCTGGTATTTTGTCCTGCCCACAAGGGTGAAAAGTCGCTATTGCCGAGGCTTTCGGCCTTGCTGCGCAGAGGGGTGATGACTGAAGTGGCGAGTGGGAAGGCCGGAACCGCAGCGTTGATGGGGCCCAGTTCGCGCATGATGCGGTTGACGATGGCGCGCGCGGGCCGTCCGGTGAACAGGTTGGTGATGGCGGTCACTTGCGCGTCGGCGCTCTTGAGCGCGTTGCGGTGAATGGTGCTGGTGGTGGTTTCGGGGCACAGCAGGTAGGCGGTGCCTGC
>CAYXXZ010000075.1:0-15223 GCA_964469165.1 uncultured Porticoccaceae bacterium | reverse complement strand
GTTTCACCACATACACAGCTGCAAAGCACAGGAGGCACCTTTGATCATTGGCATTCCCCGCGAAATCAAGACCCATGAATACCGCGTGGCGCTGACCCCCGCAGCGGTGGCGCGTCTCGTCGAGGACGGGCATCGCGTCGTCGTCGAAAGCGCCGCCGGGGCCGGGGCGGGCTTTGCGGATGCAGACTACCTGCAGGCGGGAGCCGAGATCGTTGCCGCTGGTAACGAGGTCTACCAGCGTGCGGATCTGATCGTCAAGGTAAAGGAGCCTCTCGAAGAGGAATGCCGGCAGTTGCGCCCCGGCCAGATCCTGTTCGCCTATCTGCATCTGGCCGCCAATCCACTGCAGCTGAAATTGTTGCGCCAATCCGGTGCTACTTGCATCGCCTTTGAAACCCAGGTCGACGCGCAGGGAGGATTGCCCCTGTTGCAGCCGATGAGTGAAATCGCAGGCCACCTGGCGGTGCAGGCCGGCGCGGTGCAGTTGCAGCGCGAGAACGGCGGGCGCGGTGTCCTGCTCGGTGGAGTAAGCGGCGTGGCGCCGGCAAAGGTGGTCGTGATCGGCGGCGGCAACGTCGGCGTCAGTGCGGCCAGAATCGCGGTCGGCATCGGTGCGAAGGTAACGGTACTGGACAGCGCGCCCCGTAAAATCGCCGATCTCGACGTGCTGTTCGGGGACCAGGCGCGCTGTCTGCTGTCCAGCGAACAGGTGATCGCCGAACAAGTGGCCAATGCGGATCTGGTGATCGGTGCGGTGCTGGTGAAGGGCGACAAGGCGCCGCAAGTGCTTACCCGGCGCCATCTTCAGGGCATGCCGGAAGGTGCGGTGTTCGTCGATGTGGCGATCGACCAGGGCGGCTGTTGCGAGACCTCGCGCCCGACCACCTATGAGGAGCCCACCTACGTGGAAGAGGGCGTCATCCACTACTGTGTCGGCAACATGCCTGCAGCGGTACCCAGAACCGCGTCGCAGGCGCTCAGCGCGGCGGTACTGCCCTACGTGCGGGACCTGGCGGCGGTGACCGACATCGACAGCCTCACGGCGGCGGAGTCGCCTTTTGCCAGCGGTGTCAACATCCATCGCGGTGAGGTGACCGATCCGGCGGTCAAGGCGCTGGTGGCGCGGGATTCCCGTTTTCAGTGACCAACCACAGATGAACCCGGCGTGGGCCGTGAGCGCCCACCTGCAGGGTTTGTTCCACGTCGGCGGTGCGCGACGGGCCACTGATCAGATGCAATGCCCGGTAGCCGCCGGGTGACAGCCTCTGCCAGAGCTCTTCCTGCAGCGCGACGATGCGCTCCTGGCGTAGAATGACCACCAGCTCCTCGCACAGAAACAGCAAGCCCGACGGTGCGTCCGTGGAGCGGATCGTCACGCTGCCTGTTTCGGCGATGCCTGCCACGGCTTCGACGACGCCGAGAGCGGGCGCGCGATAATCTTCGCTCAACCTCCCGATCACCGGCTGCCAGTTCAGGGCGCGCACGGACGCTTGTGGCGCGAGGACTACCGGCAGCTTGCTGTCGGCCAGATAGCCGATCAGTGTCTCCAGGTTGCTGTGTCTGCTTATCTCGAACAAATTTTTTTCCGCCTCGGCAATGAAGCAGGTGATCGCATCGGCGAGCGGTGGCGCCACCGTTGCGGTGGCCGTGGTTTTCAGCTCCGCAAAGCGGCGCTCGAGGGCATCTTCTGCGAGCGGCATCCTGCCCAGGCGCGCGGCGATGGTTCGCAGTACGCTGTTCATCGGGATTTTCTCCGCGCCCGCCACTGCTGCTGGAAGCTGGCCCCCTGGGGAGCGGCCATGTCGCGTTTGCGCTGCCACGCCCCCAGGCCTGGCAGGCGCGGCAATTTTCCGCGTTTGGCCAATTTTGCCGAGAGCACGCTGAGGGCGGAGGTTGCGACGCGATAAAGGCGTGGGAAGCGCGCCAGCGCCACATAGAAGCGAATCAGCCAGATGCCGCCGCGCTGATGGTGCTCGCGAACATCTTTTTCGCGCAGTTTGCGCAGCAGCGACGGCAGTGGAATCCGCACCGGACAGACCTCCTCACAACGCCCGCAAAAAGTGCTCGCATGGGGCAGCAGGTAATCGCCGCGCTCGCCGCGCAGCAGCGGCGTCAGCACCGCGCCCATCGGCCCGGGATAGACGGAGTCGTAGCTGTGTCCGCCCACCGCCTGATACACCGGGCAGTGGTTCATGCATGCACCACACTTGATGCACTGCAGCATTTCCTGGTATTCGGAGCCGAGCAGCGATGAACGCCGGTTGTCGAGCAACACCACGTGAAAATGGCTCGGGCCGTCGAGATCACCGGGCTGGCGCGGGCCATAAAAACTGGTATAGGTGGTGATGGCCTGGCCGGTGGCGCTGCGCGCCAACACGCGCAGGATGGCGCTGGCGTCGTCCCAGCTTGCCACCACCTTGTCGATGGAGGTGGTGACGATATGGGTATCCGGCAGGCTGGCGGTGAGGTCGCCATTGCCCTCGTTGGTGCACAGCACCATGGTGCCGGTATCCGCGATCAGAATGTTGGCACCCGTGATGCCGATATCCGCTTCCAGATAATGGCTGCGGATCACGCGCCGCGCTTCATCGACCAGGTCCTGCACGGTTTCCAGCTGCCGCTCGCCAAGGGCGTGGGCGGTGCGGAACAGATCGGCGATCTGGGGCCGGGTCTTGTGGAGGGCGGGCGCCACGATATGGCTCGGCGGCTCGCCGGCGAGCTGGATGATATATTCCCCCAGATCCGTTTCGCGCGGGCTGATGCCGGCGGCTTCGAGGGCCTGGTTGAGTTCCGCCTCCTCGGCGATCATGCTTTTGCCCTTGGTGGCGGTTCTGGCGCCTGCGGCCTTGGCGATATCGAGCACGATACGGCGCAGATCGTCGGTGCTCGATGCCCAGTGCACATGACCGCCTGCGGCGGTCACCCGGCGCTCGAAAATACCCAGGTAGACATCCAGGTCGCGCAGGCTGCGCTGGCGCACTTCGCGGGCCTTGTCGCGCAGCTCGGAAAAATTGGCGACCCGCGCGATGGCGTCGCTGCGTTTGCGCACGAAACCGGGCCGCGCCTTGTCCATGGCGGATTGCAGCACGGGGTCGGCGAGAGCTTCGCGAGAGCGGAGGATGAAGCCGGGCTCGGTCATTCGCTGTGTCCGATGGCTGGGTGCTGCGTTGCGTCGGCGAGATATTCCGCCACGTGGCGCACGTCGATATGGTCGTGGCCGTCGCGCTGCAGTTTTCCCGCGATGTTGAGCAGGCAGGTCAGGTCGCCACCCAGCACCACATCGGGGGCCTGGGCGGCGATGTTGCGCGCCTTGTCCGCGACCATTTTGGCCGAGATGTCCTCGAACTTGACACAGAAGGTGCCGCCGAAGCCGCAGCATACATCGCAGTCCTGGGGGTCGACTACCGTCACGCCGAGACTTGCGAGCAGGTCTCTGGGCTGCGTGCGAATACCCAGTTCGCGCAATCCTGCGCAACTGTCGTGATAGACGACTTTCTTTTCGTTCCCGGCGGTGGGCTGTGCTGGCGAGGGGCGATAGTCGAGCACATCGCGCAGGAAACAGGTCAATTCGTACACCCTGCCGGCAAATTCCTGCGCCGCGAGGATGTCCTGCGGGTTGGAAAACAGCGTGGGATAGTGGTTTTTCAACATGCTGGCACAGGAGCCGGAGGGCACCACCACATAATCCACGTCAGCGAATTGCGCCATCAGCTGTCGCGCCAGGACGCGCGCCTCGGCGCCGAGACCGTTGTTCCAGGCCACCTGGCCACAACAGCTTTGTTCAGGAACTGTCACCGTGCAACCGGCGTCTTCGAGCAGCGCGGCGCTGGCGAAGCCAACCGCCGGGCGAATCAGGTCCACGGCGCAGGTTGCGAACAAGCCCACCACGGGCGTTTTTACTGCGCTATCGTCAGTCACGAGAGTGAAAGAATCGTTGTCATGTCGGCAGTTTAGCCTGTTTGGCGCGGCGGACGGTAGACGTGGGCGGGTGACGTTGAGTCAAGGGTACCTGGTTGGGCATGGCTACCATTGTGAGGCCATTGAGTTTCACGCTACACGTTGCACGTTTCACGCGAGTTGCTCACTGAAACAACGGCGCGCTGGTCATACTGCGAGGTACGGATAGTGTATCGACCGTGGGGTCGCTTCGGTGTTTACGTGAAACGTGCAACGTGTAGCGTGAAACTCAAACGAACAATGCTGGATCAAGAGATTATGAACAGGGTCTGAGCAAAAAACCGCGGCGCTATTCCGCAGGTGCCTGAACGCCGCCGGTAATGGTGATGCGCATTGCATCTTCCACACCGATATCCAGCACACGCAGGCATTCCCGTTCGACGTAAACGGTAAAACCACCGATCTGGTAGCTCATCGGCAGGTAAACGCCAACCTTGTCCTTGCCGAACAATGTCTGCCCCGACCACTCACCGGTGACGAAACCGATGAGGTGCATATCGTCGCCCACCTCGAGGCTGACCACTGTCTGCATGTCCTTTTTGTCACTGAGGTTGAATACCCGCATGATGTCCTGAATCGCACCGTAGACAGACTTCACCAGCGGGATGCGCGCGACGACGTCGTCGCTCCAATGGAGCAGATAGCGCACGCCATAGGCATTGACCAGCAGGCCGATAATGAAGAGCGCGACGAGCGTGGTGATGATCCCCATGCCAGTAAAATAATATTCGGTCGGGAGGACCCACAGCAGGGCGGTGCGCGCCAGTGACTCGGCGCTGGCGAACAGCCAGTAGATGACATAGAGTGTCAGAGCAAGGGGTAGCACGGTGACGAGGCCTTGCAACACCAGTTTGAGAATTTTGTTCATGTGGCGCCTCCCGCTGTTGAGCCAGCAAGCTTACCCAAAAGCATGACATTTATTAACATTTCTCGGGCCGCTTTGTGCCATTGCGGCCGGGGCGGATAACAAAAACACAAGGAGGGAGACCCCATGGCCATCGCCTGCAGATTTCGCTCGCTCGGCCTTTCGACGTTGACGCCAAATGGAACCGGCAATGGGGTGTCGTCACGGGAGGACACGTTTTGAGCAAAGACGTCAGGGCACTGCTGCCATTCGAAAATTTCGCGGCAGCCACCGAGGCCGCGCTGTCGTACCTGCAGGAGCATACGGGCTTTGCCCTGTGGATGATGACCCGCACCGATGGCGAAGACTGGACCGTGCTGCAATCCCGCGACAGGCGTTATGGTGTAACGCCGGGCACGGTATTCCGCTGGGCCGATACATTCTGCGCGCGCATGGTGGCGGGAGCCGGACCGCGGGTGGCGCCGGACGCCCTGCAGGTGCCTGTTTACATGGACGCGGGAATGGTTGCCGAGGTACCCATTGGCGCCTATATCGGCGTGCCGATCTTCAACGAGGACGGAACCCTGTTTGGTACTCTTTGCGCAGTCGATCCCGAACGGCAGGACGACCGCGTGAGCGACAACCTGCCGCTCATCGAACTGATCGCTGGCCTGCTGGCGTCGCTGTTGGCGGTGGAGCAGCGCGCCAGCCGCATGGCCCGGCTCTACGAGCAGGTGCAGGAAGTGGCCAACACGGACGTGCTGACAGGCATCTTCAACCGCCGTGGCTGGCAGGACAGCCTGGCGCGGGAGGAAGCCCGCGCGCAGCGCTACGGCTCGCCGTGTTCGGTGTTCGTCATCGATCTGGACGAGCTCAAGTTCATCAACGATACCCAGGGGCATGATCAGGGCGATGAACTCCTGCGCCGCGCCGCCCTCTGTTTGCGCGCGGCGGTGAGAAGCGGTGATTTCGTCGCCCGAATCGGCGGCGATGAATTTGCCGTCCTTGCCGTCGAGTGCAACAAGAGCCAGGCAGCCGTCGTCGCCGAGAACATACGCAGAGAGTTGCGCGATGCCGATATTTCGGCTTCTCTCGGCTACGCGACCCGCGACCCCCTGCAGGGCCTCGACGAGGCAATGAAAGTTGCCGACCGCAGAATGTATGAAGAAAAACTCAGCGCGCGGCGCGATAGCGAAACGTCCCAGGAAGCAGGTTTCGACTGACCGCTGAGCGCCTGGTGCAGAACGCCGTCGACCACCGTTGTCAGGCGTGAGCAAGTAAAAGGTTGGCCTGCAAAGTGCCGCACGCGTATGCTTTGCCACACAGACCGACTCGCAAGAGCGAGAACAGCGACCGTATTCCCAGGAGGACAATCACACATGGTCAAAATCATTATGCTGATCAAGAAACGGCCGGACCTCAGCAGAGAGGAGTTCATCGACTACTACGACAATGTCCACGTCCCTCTGATGCACAAGATTCTTTCCAAGGGCGCGGCCATTCACAGGCGCAATTTCGTCATTCCCAATGTGTCCGACATCGGTGCGGCCGACAATCTCGACAGCAGTGCCGAAAATGAATACGACGTGATCTGCGAGGTGTTCTACGAAGATCGTGAAACTGCAGAATCCGTGATGCGCGACTTCGAAGACCCCGAGATTCGCCGCATTTGCGAAGAGGACGAAGCCAGGTTCCAGCTGCCGGGCTCGATCAAGCGCTATATCGTGGACGTGCACGAAACAGTCTTTCGCCCGATTCCCGGTGTGGCGGGATGATCTGGAGGGGTAAGCGTAGACTGCGAGCCGTAAGCTTTGAGCCGGAGCAGTGAAAGAACTGAGTTCTGCCAGAGTCCAGCTTGCAGCTCGGCTACGGTCCCCGGTCCAATTTCCGACGCGTGAGTAAACCTCATTCTGGTTGCCCTTATGGCCGTTTTCCGCATTCTGAACCTGTCGCTGCTGCTGATCGCGATCACCGTATTGAGCGCTTGCGCGACCATGAATCAAAACGAATGCCTGTACGCCGACTGGCAGGAAACCGGCTACAACGACGGCATTGCCGGTGAAACGCGAGACCACCTGAGCCGCCGCGCCGAAGACTGCGCCAGGCATGACGTAACGCCGGACAGAGAAGCTTATCTGGAAGGCTACGAGCACGGCATCGAAGATTTTTGCACCACCGAGAACGGCTACGAAAAAGGCCGGCGCGGTTACAACTACCGGGGTATCTGCCCCTCGCACATGGAAGGGTTGTTCCTGCTCGGCTACCAGGAGGGCAGGGTGGTGTACGAGTTGGAGCAGAATCTCGCCCAATACGAAAACGCCATCGCCGAACGGGCGCGCCAGCTCGACAATATCCGCTATCACAACTACATGGACGAACGCGTTCTCAACAACAGCGAGGCCAGTGACCAGGAGCGCCGCGCGGCGCTCAGCCGCATACGCTACCGTCAGCGCCAGGTCCATGTACTGCGCCAGGAAATCTTCAGCCTGCAGCAGTATCAGCAGGATATTGCCAGCCAGTTGATGCAGCTGAACCAGCGCGGCTGGGGGCGTTGAAATAAGCTTGTCGGCTGAAGTTACCCCTGCTGGGGGTGAACTCGGCAAGGTTGGAAAGACTCTTTCGAATCTACAGGGGTTTTCCTGGGGCCTGCCTGCAGGCGACAAATTCCAGTGGTGGCTCGCCTGCAGACAAGCTCCTGCAACGGACAACCTCACCTGTGCGGGAAACATTTTCCTTTGAGGCACAGGGATTTGCCGCCGCCAGTGTGTAAAATGCTGCGATGATCAAGGATCCACTTTCCATACTCCACAGTGTTTTTGGTTACGACAGCTTCCGGCCGCCCCAGGACGAGGTGATTGCCACCTTGCTGGCGGGTGGCGATGCCCTGGTGCTGATGCCCACTGGCGGCGGCAAATCCCTGTGCTACCAGATTCCCGCCCTGGCTCTGCCGGGCACTGCCATTGTCGTGTCGCCGTTGATTGCACTGATGCAGGATCAGGTGGCGGCATTGCGCCAGGCGGGGGTGGCTGCGGCGTTTCTCAATTCCAGCCAGAATGGGGAAGAGGCGCGCGCCGTGATTCGCCAGTTGCTGGCCAGTGAGCTGGATCTGCTTTACGTGGCGCCGGAGCGGCTGCTTATGGAGAGCACGCTGAGCCTGCTCGAGCAGGTGCGTGTCAGCCTGTTCGCCATCGACGAAGCTCACTGCGTGTCGCAATGGGGGCACGATTTCCGTCCCGAATACATCCGCCTGGAAATGCTGCATCAGCGCTTTCCGGAGGTACCGCGCATTGCCCTCACTGCCACGGCGGACGAGCCGACCCGGCAGGAGATCATTCGTCGCCTGGGGCTTGAGAACGCACGGCTTTTCATCAGCGGCTTCGATCGCCCCAACATCCGCTACCGCATTGCCGAGGCGGGCAGCGGCAGCCTCGAGCGCCTGTTACGCTTTATTCGCGAGTCCCACGAAGGCGAGGCGGGTATCGTCTACTGTCTGTCCCGCAAGCGCGTCGATGAGGTCGCGCAATGGCTCGCCGCGCGCGGTTTGAAGGCGTTGCCATACCATGCAGGTATGAGCGGCGATGCGCGCGATGCCCACCAGCGCCGCTTTCTCGATGAAGAGGGCGTCATCATGGTGGCCACGATTGCCTTTGGCATGGGCATCGACAAGCCTAACGTGCGCTTCGTGGCCCATCTCAATCTGCCCAAAAGTATCGAAGCCTATTATCAGGAAACGGGCCGCGCCGGTCGCGATGGCCTGCCCTCCGATGCCTGGATGCTCTACGGCCTTCAGGACGTGATCACCCTGCGCCAGATGATGGAGGCTTCGGACGCGGAAGAGCAATACAAGCGCATCGAACGCCGCAAACTGGATGCCATGCTCGGGTTGTGTGAGATGACGGGTTGCCGCCGCCAGGCGCTGCTCACCTATTTCGGCGAACCGGAACCCGCGCCCTGTGGCAATTGCGACAATTGCCTGACGCCGCCGCAAACCTGGGATGCCACCGTGGCTGCGCAGAAGGCGCTGTCGTGCGTGCACCGCACGGGCCAGCGCTTTGGCGTCAACTACCTCATCGATGTGCTGCTCGGCAAGGAAGACGAGCGCATTCGCCGCTTCGGACACCAGCATATAAGCACTTTCGGCATTGGCCGCGAGCTCAATGCCAGCCAGTGGCGCAGCCTGTTCCGCCAGTTGATCGCTCGCGGCCTGCTCGCGGTGGATGCGGAGGGCCACGGCGGCCTCCATCTGACCGAGCCCTGTCGCCCGGTATTGCAAGGCACGGAAAAGCTCTGGCTGCGCAAGGATGCACCGAGAGCGGCGGGCCGCAAGGCCCGTACTGGACAGCACCTGGTGAGCGATGAAGATACCGAATTGTGGGAAGCGCTGCGCCGCAAGCGCCGTGAACTGGCACAGGCACAAGGCGTACCGCCGTACGCGGTATTTCACGACGCCACGCTGATGGAGCTGATGGAAGCCAAGCCCGCGACGCTGGCGGAAATGGCGCGTATCTCCGGTGTCGGCAGCCGCAAACTCGAAGCCTATGGCAGTATTTTTGTCGACCTGATCGCCCGCTATCGCGCTGGTGTGGAAGTGGATTACTGACGAATCGACGATTGCGCTGGCAGCATCTGTCGATGCGCTGTGGGTGGCGATTCCGGTGGCGTTGCAGCCCTAAAACAAGCTTCGCGACTGCTGCCTGTAGTCACCGATCGTCACTCCTGTCCACTGTTTGAAGGCGCGCCGGAAACTGGCCGTGTTTTCGAAGCCGATGTGTGCGCCAATCTCGTCCACGCTCATGCGAGTCGTGACCAGCAGGTTCTTGGCGGTGCTTTCCCGCACTTCCGACAGCAGCGCCTGATAGCTGGTTCTCTCTTCCAGAAGCTTTCTGCACAGGGTGCGGCGGCTGAGTTTGAGCAGCGCCGCCATGTCGTCGAGTGAAAATGACCGCGGCAAGTGCTTGTCGATCTGATGGCGAATCTTGGCCGCCAGTGTGGTGTGGGTATACACGGTATTGGAAATTTCATCGAGGTAGCGGATACAGACCTCGTGAGACTCGGGATCGGCGCCATCGAAAGGCTTGTTCTCATAGGCGTCGTCGCGATCCTGCACGAAAACGATTCTGGCGGCGTTGAAGTGGATATTGCCCGCCGGAAGTATCTTCTGATAAAGCCGGGCGTGCGGGGGTGGCCCGTAAGTGGCGCTGAAGGCGCGGATCCTGATCGTGCAATTGTTGAACTGACGAAACAGCTTGCCCTCGATGATGAGTTTTTCCTCAAGGAAAAATTGCAGAAGATGAGGCAGCAACTTCACTCGCGGCACGAATTCATAGGAAGCGGTATTGTCGCCGAGCGTCTCGATCGACGAAAAAAAAGAGCCGAAAAACAGCCAGTTGTACTGTTGCCATACCTGGAAGCCGTGCGCGGCGTTGTTACAGGTAGTGATGGCGTGGCCGAGAATGCCGAGATCCGCCGGGCGCAGCGCGTTTCCCAGTTCGAAGGCCAGCTCCGGCATCCGGGTCAGGGCCATCATGTTCGACACCACGCGGATATAGTCGGGGATTTCCACCAGGGCATATCTGTCCTTGAGCCCGTCCTTGCTGAGGCCGGTCCCCGACAGCAGATCATCCGCGCTGAAGCCGAGCTCTTCCATGCATCTCACATAGAAGTTGAGCTTGGTGGGGCGAATCTTGGTGAAGGCGTCGTCTTGTCGGTACATCGATCCAGAGTGAGAAGTGGGCCGCGCCATCTGGCGGCGTTGCGCTCGATTGTCTTGCAATATGACAGAAAATTCCACCGTCGGCGCAAATAGTGGCCCTATTTGCAATAAAAATGGCCACGTTCTGTTATTTGTTTGCCTTCGAGGATTGGCTACCATCATCTGAAGTGTGTGATTCGCCGCCATTGCCAGGTTCGTGGGGTGCGGCGGCGATTGAAAATATAAGTACAGCGGGGGTGGAATATGGGTAGAACGCTTTCTGGCAAGGTTGCGCTGGTAACCGGCTCGACGAGGGGCATCGGCGAAGATATCGCTCAGGCACTCGCGCGGGAGGGGGCCGCGGTGGCGGTGACGGGCCGCAACCGCAGAGACGGTCAGCGGGTAGTCGACGGTATTGTCGCGGAAGGTGGACGGGCTGCTTTCGTCGAACTCGATCTTGGCGACGAAAACAGCGTGGCAGCCAGCGTCGAGGCAACGGTGGCGCAATTCGGCGGCCTCCATGTGCTTGTCAACAATGCCGCGCCAACGGAATTCATTTCGGGGCAGGCCGGCGGTGACGCGTCGGTGACCGATTTGACCACCGAAGGCTGGCGCAAGGTGACTTCGGTCGGCATGGACGGCCTGTTCTTCATGTTGCGCGCCGCCATTCCCGCCATGAAAGCCTGCGGCGGCGGGTCGATCATCAATATTTCCAGTGTCGCGTCCATTCAGGGGCGCGGTGGCTATGATGGGTACACTGCGATCAAGGGCGCGATGAATGCTCTGACGCGCTCCATCGCCGTCAATTACAGTGGTGACAACATTCGCTGCAATTGCCTGGTGGTGGGGCCCGTGCTCACGCCTGGAGCCGTCGCCTCGTTGGATCAGGTTCCCACCCTGCGCCAGGCCATTGCGGATACCCTGCTCACCCCCGACATTGCCACGCCGGATGGCATCAGCGGGCCGGTAGTGTTCTTCGCGTCGGATGCCTCCTACTACATCACCGGGCAACAGCTGACGGTGGACGGCGGCATGAGTATCAAAATGCCGATACCCAAGCTCGATCCTTGAAGGTGCCTGGTCAGCGGCGTTTGGTAGGCATTGGCGCCGTTGCGAGGCCTCTGTCGGGGGAGGGTTTCCAAGACCGTCAGCGCCAGGGATGGCGCTGTCGAGCCCCCAGGGACGGGTTCACGGCGTGTCTTGGAAACCCTCCCCCGGCAGAGGCCGGGATACGGAGTATTTACACCGGGGTCCGAAATTCAGGCTGCAGCAGTGCGCAAGGCAGTTGAACCGTAAGCTTTAAGCAGGAGCACTGCAAGAACGGTGTTCTGCCAGCGTTCAACTTAGAGCTTACAGCTCAACTGCATGCAATTAAATGCCAACGAGTCCCAACAAAGGAGCCAGAAATGTATAACGATAATCACGATGTTGACCTGTTCAAGGCTCCTCAAAGCCGCGGCCAGAAATTTATCGACGATCTGAACCGTATTCGTGAACACGACCCGGTTTACTGGAGCGAGTCGTCCCAATGCTGGATTGTCAGCCGCTTTCAGGATGTGGTCGATGGTTTCCATCTCAAATATCCCCTGATGAACGGTGGCAAGAACGAATTTTCCCTGGTCAGCATTCCTCCCGAAGAACGCGACGCGCGCATCCCCACGTTGAAGAAATATGTGAATTGCTGGATCGTCGGCGTGGATGCGCCGCAACATACGCGCCTGCGCAGGCTCATGATGCAGGCGTTCACCAAGAAAATGGTGGAAAAGCTCCGGCCCTATGTCAGAGAGCGGGTAAACCAGTTACTCGACCAGGCCATGGCGACGCCCGAGATCGAG
Organism: uncultured Porticoccaceae bacterium; assembly: GCA_964469165.1. GTDB lineage: Bacteria > Pseudomonadota > Gammaproteobacteria > Pseudomonadales > Porticoccaceae > CAYXXZ01. The sequence continues at coordinate 2,895 of CAYXXZ010000075.1, read as the reverse complement.
TTCAATGAAGAGATTGCACGCCCTCTGCCGGGCTCGGTCATTTTCAAGTTGGCGGGCATACCTGAAGAACACTTTCCTTCCCTCAAGGAATGGTCAATCGCCGTGGTGGAAGGAATGGTGACGGCGGTGCCGCCCCCGGAAGTGCTCGAACGCACGGAATGGGCGATGAACGAGATCGACCGGGTGGTGCTCGCCGAGCTGGAAAAGCGCAAGCTGGAGCCGCGCGATGATCTTCTCACGGCCTTTCTGCACGCGTCCGAGGACGGCGATACCCTGTCGATGGATGAGTTGCTCAGTTCGATGCTGGTAGTGATCGTCGCGGGGCACGACACCACCAGCAACACCATGACCCTCGGTCTCGAAGCGCTCAGCCGCCACCCGGACGCCTGGCAATACATGTATGAAAATCCCGACAAGATACCGCAATGCGTCAACGAATTGATGCGCTATGTGGCAATGACGGGTGGTCAGCCGCGCAACGTCGGGGAAGATTTCGAATGGCACGGCAAACAACTGAAGAAAGGCGATATCGTCTTCCTGTCGGTGATTGGTGCGAACCGCGATCCGCGCGCCTTCGAGGATCCCGAGCGTCTCGATTTCACCCGTGATGTTTCTGAATCTCAGGTATTTGCTCCCGGTGTGCACCACTGCATTGGTCATCTGCTGGCAAAGATGCAGCTGTGTGAGTTTTTCTCGGCGCTGGTGCAAAGGTTTGAGCGTGTCGAGGTGCTCGACGAGGAACTGAAATTCATGCCGGTTTCGATTTTCAGGGGCCTGTACGAATTGAACGTACGGTTCCATCCCCGTTTGTCATAGATCCTGAATAAGCGCGGTTGGTCGTAGCCGCCGAAATTTTGCCAAGGAAAAACCACGTGCAAGCTGTAGTCTGTCACAATTTTGGACCTCTCGAATCTCTGCGCATCGAGACGTTGCCACAACCCGTGCCCGATGCTGGCGAAGTACTGGTAGAGGTTCACGCCGCCGGTTTGAACTTCCACGATGTCCTGGCCGTCGAGGGCCGCTCGCAGTTGCAGCGCCAGTTGCCGATCACTCCCGGCATTGAAGCGGCGGGAATCGTTGCCGGGCTTGGGCCGGATGTGACCAGGTTCAAATTGGGAGAGCGTGTATTCGGCAAGAAAACCCAGGGCACATTCGCCGAGCAGGTCGTATTCGCGGAAGACGAACTGGCGGCGATTCCCGATCACATGGATATGACTGTTGCCGCGACATTCTTCAATATCGGCTCAACCGTACTGTACGCGCTGCGCGACAGGGCGCGCCTGAGCGAAGGGGAAATCCTGCTGGTGCTCGGCGCGGGTGGCGGTGGTGGCCTGGCGGCTGTCGAGATCGGCAAGGCGCTGGGTGCAAAAGTGGTTGCCGCCGCCTCCTCACAGAAAAAGCTCGCGCTGGCCACCGCAGCGGGGGCCGATGCTGCGGTCTGTTATCCGGAGGGGCCGCTCGACCTGGCCGCGCAGAAAGCATTTTGCCACACGCTGCTCGAGCATGCCGTGCGAGAAGGCGGTGCGCAGAGCGACATCGGAAAAATAAACAGCGTCGCGCAGGATGCGGGCTACCATGTCATTCTCGACGGCGTGGGTGGCACCTATATGGAACCCGCGATGCGCGCGCTGGGGTGGGAGGGCCGTTATCTGGCCTATGGCTTTGCCGCGGGGATGCCGAAAATAGCGCCCGGCCCCCTGCTTTTCAAGAATGCGGATATGCTGGGAATACAGCCTACGGATGAACGTTTCCGGCTGCCGGGCCGCAATACCGAAATGCTGGAAACCCTGTTTGCCTGGTATGGTGAAGGGAAACTGCGGCCACAGGTCAAGCACTGTTTTCCACTTGCCGAAGCGGTCGCTGCGCTCAACCTGCTCAAGCACCGCAAGGCCACAGGGCGGGTGGTGCTCACCATGCCGGCGTACCATGCAGTTTGAAACCAACCGATAACGTGGCAACCTGCTACAGAATTTTATGTCAATAACCGGAGATCAACGATGGATATCGCAACTTCCAAGAAGCTAGTGTCTGACTACTATCGCAAGCTTTACTCAGCGGCCTGTGGCGAGGCCATGCAGGAATATCTGACGCCGGATTATGTCGAGCATCAGTACACGGCAAACTTCAGCCGCGCAGGCCTTGCCGACTACGTGGCGCAACGGCTCGCCGACAATCCCGATCACCAGGTGATCATCCACAAAACCTTCGCTGAGAACGATCTGGTCTTCCTTTTCGTCGAAGAAAAATTGAAGGATGGTGTGGACGTGGCGCGCGCCGAGCTTTTCCGCCTGGAAGGAGGAAAAATCGCGGAGCACTGGGGCACACATGTGGTGGACGAGAAAAACCGCAAAAATGACAATGGCACCTTTGATGGCCCTCAGGCCGATCTGAGTGTGGACTATGCCAAAAAGGCCAGGGATCGCTTTCTGGAGCTGGACCTGCGGGCATTCGATGGCCAGGAAATCGAATACTTTTATGAGACGCGCACACCGGAATACAAGCAGCACAGCCCCAAAGGCCGTGATGGTCTCGAAGGTTTGGTGGAAATCCTCAGCAAGGCCAAGGACAGCGGCATAAAGGTGAGCATGAAACCCAACAAGGTGCTGGCGGAGGGAGATTTTCTCATCTGCCATCGCCTCTATGACACCTTCCCGAAACACCCGCTGATGAACCGTATCAATACCTTTGACCTGTTCCGCTTCAATGCCGAGGGCAAGTCCATCGAGCACTGGGATGTGATGGAGGATGTGCCGGAAGAGTGGATGCTCGAGAAAATCTTTTGAGGCGTAATGAGTTAATAGTTAACAGTTTTCAGTTGACAGTTGTCAGGGAGAGCGCACCCTGCCTGAAAACTGAAAACTGAAAACTGAAAACTGAAAACTGAAAACTGAAAAC
>CAYXXZ010000074.1:0-15547 GCA_964469165.1 uncultured Porticoccaceae bacterium | reverse complement strand
AACTGTGAACTGTGAACTGTGAACTGTGAACTGTGAACTGTGAACTGTGAACTCAATTCAAGGCCCTGACCGGCGTAATCTTTACCGCCTGCAACGCTGGGTAGGTACCAAAAGCTACTCCGATCAGTAGCGACACAGAGAAACCGATGAGCGCCGCCCGGGGACTGAAAACCATGGGCCAATTGCTCCACCACTGCGCGATCAGGATGAGGGCGAAGCCTGCAACCACTCCGCAAGCTCCGCCCACCAGCGTCACCACCAGGGATTCGGTAAGGAACTGCGCCAGTATATCGGTGCGGGTTGCGCCAACCGCTCGACGCAATCCGATTTCGGCGCGACGGTTCGCTACGTTTACCAGCATGATGTTCATTACGCCGATGCCTCCCACTACCAGCATCAAACCTGCTATTCCGAGCAGCAGGTATTGGAAAATACCCTGCACACGCTGACGTTGTTTCAACAATTCTACCGGCATCAGATATTCGACCACTCCCTGGGCACTGTCATGTTCGATAGTGCGGCGCACCAGATCAAGGGCGTCACCTAGCTGCCGCTCATCCCTGAAACGCAGTGCCAATTCACTCAAGGGAACGCGAAGACTCGTCTCGACAAGGGTGGTGACCGGGACATAAACACTTTGGTCATAATGGGACAGACCAAGGGATTTCAGTGTGGTGAGGTCCACTGCGCCGGGTTTCAGCCAGCCCACAACAAGATACCATTCACTGCCAATCCGCAGCTCGCTCCCCAGCACTTCGCGTCTGGGAAAAAGGCTGCGCCCCAGTTCCCAGCCCAACACGCACACCCGCTGGCGACGCTCCAGGTCGAGGTCGACGAGAAAGCGGCCCTGATGCAGTTGCAGTGAGAAAATCTCCCGGTAATCGCGGGTCGTGCCTGTGACCCGTACAGCGTCGATCAGTATCTCGTCGTTAGATACTGGCGTTGTGAGAGTTTTTATGGGTGCGAGTAGATGCAAATGTGAACCTAACAGCCTTGTCAGAGATTCTGCGCGTGCGCCGTGAAGGGGCGAAGCTCCATCTTCCGTGCTTTTGACTATCAGGGTGCCGCTGCCGAGCTTGGTGAGGGTATTATCCATCTCTTCCCTGGCTCCTTCTGCGAGGGCGATTACCAACACCAGACCGCTGATGCCGGCAATGATGCCGAGGGTGCTGAGCAGCGCCTGCAGGCGATGCTTGCGCCACAGCATGAGTGCTTGTGGAAGGTGGCGCAAATGGATTGCATACATTCTATGGGGGGCTTTGTCCGATGTGAATGATGCGATCTGCCCGTGCAGCGACCGCGCTATCGTGGGTAACCAGGAGGATGCTGAGCCCGTCCCGATGGAGGGTCTTGAGGATATCCATGATGTGAAGTGTGTTCGCGCTGTCCAGGTTGCCGGTGGGCTCATCGGCCAGGAGTAGTTTCGGCTCATTGAACAACGCCCGGGCTATGGCCGCTCTTTGGCGTTCGCCACCGGACAAGGCTGAGGGCAGGTGGGCGGTACGCTGACCGAGTCCGACGCATTGCAACAATTCCCGCGCGCGGGCACGCTGCGCCGCGTGATTACCCCCCATGGCATAGAACCCGGGCAGGGCGATGTTGTCCGTCATGTCCAGGTAATCAATGAAGTGGCTGGTCTGGAATACGAAGCCGATCATGCGGTTGCGGATAGCAGCGAGACGTTGCTCCGCCATAGTGTCGACTCTTTCGCCATCGAACCAGTAGCGACCGCCGCAGGGTTGATCCAGGCAGCCGAGGATTTGCAACACTGTCGTCTTGCCAGCGCCTGATTCGCCCATCAGAGCGGCGAATTCACCCGACTTCAGGGTGATGGAGAAGTCATGTACTGCTACTACCTCCCGCTCTCCCTGCCGGTGTGTCTTGCAGAGGTTTTGTGCGCGGATCATGGCAGAGAAGCCTGGCTGTTTGGCATGACGAGCAGCACTTCCTGACCTTCCTGCAATCCCGATTGCACGATCACGTGACGACCATCGCTGTCGCCCAGTGTCACGGGCACCCTGAGGGGGCGCCCGCTTTGCCACAGGAAGCATACCGGTTTGCGCTCCTGGTAAAAGACAGCTTCAACAGGTATCCGCAATGCGTGTTCATAATGGCGTGCGAGAATCCGAGCGCGGGCGTTCATGCCGGGTCGCAAACGGCTGTCGGTCTGCTCGAGGGCGACGCGCACTTCGAAGGCGTTGCCATGTCCCTCGCCGACCACCAGAGAGCCGATGGATTCCAGGTGACCGCGGAGTTCCAGGCTTGGGTAGGCGTCAGGATAAATGAGAGCCTGTTGTCCTTCCTGCAACTTGCCGATCTCACTTTCTCTCACATTGCTGCGGGCAATCATCGCATTCATGTCGGGAATCACCGCAAAGGCCTGGTGCTGCCACAGGGAATCGCCAACCTGGACACGGCGCCTCTCATTGCCTAGTGAAATTTTCATGAACAATAACTGACCGGATACAGGGGCTGTGAGAACTGTACGTTCCAGGTTGTTCATCGCTTCACGGCGCGCCTGTTCCAGTTCCGCCAGTTTGCCGCGACTGCGCGCTAGGCCGGCGTTGTGTTTGGCAAGGCTCTGGGTGTAGACGATCTCGCGGTGGCTTTCCAATTCTCGCACACCATGCTCTACTGCCAGCTGAGCTTGGCGCAGTTCATTGGGGGCGAGATTTTGTTGATTGTTGTAGTTACGTCGCGCCATATCCAACTCGATTTTCTTTTCCTTTTCCGCCTCCAAGACCAGGGTCAGGTCAGCTTTTTTGGAGAGACCACTGGCGATGAGCTTCTCTTCCGTCGCCACCGCCTGACGCGCTCTGCGGTAGTCTGTTTCTGCATGGTTGAGTTGTTTCTCGGCTCGCGATAGGCGCAGTGGAATTTCACTTTGTTGCAGGTTTTCAAGCTTGACACGCACGTTGCTGAGCTGCTGCTCCAGACGGCTCTCCTTTGCGTCGGCATCCGCTTTCAAAAGCTCTAATTCCGCCTCACCCTGTTGAACAATGGCACGGGCTTCATCTATTTCGCTGTCCAGCTTGGCGATATACTCCTCGAAAGGGGATGGATCGAAACGGGCGACAATTTCGCCTTCACGGATAATGCTGCCCTCTGCGGCAAGAAAGAGAATTTTTGCAGTATTGCTCGGGAGTGCAGAGGACAATGTCACTGATTGACGCGCATCCAGAGTTGCAGTTTCAGTAACCTCGATATCGAATGGCCCTGCCTCTACCCGCGCCACTGGCCTGAACGCTTCAGTGTCGCCCCTGGTGGAGGAATTGCCGCTAAGGATCAGGGAACTTGCTGCAAGAATCATCAGACAGGCGGCCATGATTGCGACTCCCATTCTTGGGATGCGGAGGAGTTTGAGCGTCTGGTCGATGTCACTTCTGGTCATCGCGCTCCTCCGCAGCGTACTGCCCGGTGGCCATCACCAACGTCTGACCAGCCATGAGGTAATTGACCCGGGCGTTGAAATCCTGGAAGCGTGCTTCTTCGAGCAGCAGCTGGGCTTCCAGTAATTCCATTTCATCTGCAAGGCCGTCACCGTGACGAATCTCCGCGCGCCGAAATTCCTGCTCGACGATAAGCAAGGACGCATTGGCAAGGCTCATCAGGTCCTTGTTGCGGAAAAGATTGAAATAGGCTTGCTGCACTTCCATGCGCACTTTTTCTTGCATTTGCACGAAATTACGCTTCTCTGTCTGGTACTGCAGATACATCATCCTGCCACTACGGTTTTTGTCGCCCAAACCGAAATCGGTATCCATCTTCAGTCCAAGGCCAAAACGCTGGTCGTTGAAACTGAGACTGTCCGAAAATGAATTGCTTTCACCCACCCATGCGTACTGCAGACTGATGTCAAGACCAGACATCCCCGCATCAGATGCAAGCGTCAGCTTGCGTTGCATAATCGCAAGCTCGTCCCGCTTGCCGACGACTTCAACTCGGTTCTCCAGAGCCAGAATCTCCAACTCAGCCATATCCCGTGACAGGAATTGAATGTCGATGTGAGACAGGGCTGCGGGGCCCAGGAGAAAACGTTGATCTTGGGGAAGGCCCAGCGTGGAGCGAAAAGACGCTTGTCCCCGTTGCTGGTTGAACAGTGCGTGTTGCTTCTGCTGGTGCGCCATGTCGAGCCGCAGGCGATACTTGGCAAGTTCGATATCGCTGATGGCACCGCCTTGGTGACGAATCTGGGAGCGGGCATGGATGCGTTCGGCGATACCGAACCTGAGGCTGCTGACACGCACGGCTTCATTGGCCAGGGCCAAGTGGTAATAGACGTTGACCACCTCGTTGATCAGTTCCTGACGGCTTATCCTCGCAAGTAGCTTTTTTCGTTTGACGGATATCTGTTTTTCTTCGATGGTAAAGTTGCCGTCTTCGAGGGGGTCGCGGAAAAAGGGCAGGGTGTAACTGATGCGGAATTCGGATAGATGCTTGTCTGCGAAGTGGTAATTGTAGAGCCCAGCGGAGTACTGTGAGCCGCCGGGATTGAGCTTCTCCAGATAAAGATTGTACGTGCTGCCTGTGTCGGCACCAGAGCGGGCATCAGTCGTGGTCGATGAGCGGAATTTGGTCTTGTAGATGGCACGCGCGCTTTCAAAATCGATTTCAGCCATTTCTACGTAGTCCAGACTGTTGAGGTAAAGCGGGTTATTGTCGAGCGCAATCTCCAGAGCATGGGGAAGAGATATAACGGGGGAGTCCGGTATCTCAGCTGCGAATACCGGAACACTCGTTAGAATCAGCAAGCAGGGTAAATATCTAGGGTCCATGCATCACGATATTCCGGTTATGGCAGGTTCAGAAAGGATCTGGCCTTTCAGGAAACAAGAGTTATGGATTTTGCACCGTCAACTGTATCTCCACTTGGATAGTTTGGCCGTTCCCTTCGATGACTATATGGCCGGTATTGAGCCCCATGTTGTAATTTGAGCAAGTAAAAGCGGAACTGATATTTTGAATCTGATCAGGATTCAGTGTGCCGCTCGATGGGCTGGGGTTGCTGAGGAATGATGGTTTGCCGGTTACGTTCCAGTCGAGAGGGCTGTCACCAGTATGGGTAACGCTGATCGGCATGAAATTGTCCGGGCAGGCGCTGCCACCTATCGTGTGTACCTTCGTCAGTAGCGTGGGGCCAGCGATTGCCAATACTCCAGGATCTGGCACGGGTGGCGGAGGAACGATGACATTGACACCGAAGAATACCTCCTGGCTACCTATTTCCGAATCCGTTGGTATGTTGGTTCCCGTGACGGTCAGACTGGAGGTCTTCGTTCCTTCGCTCAAGTCCGAGCATGAAAAACTTACGGAAAAGTTCACGGACTCCCCAGAGTTGAGTACGCCATTGGGAGCGCCGTCGACATCGACCAGACTGCCGGAATCGGATAGCTCGAAGCTCATCTCCGCTCCCCCTGCGTTTGTGACAATCAGGGGCTGAGGAAAGGCATGCGGACATTTGTTCTCACCGACGATGTGGGAGAGCTCGAACTGAGTATTGGGTACGTTAAGAACTGCCGGATCGGGCTCTGGCTCTGGTTCTGGCTCTGGCTCTGGTTCTGGCTCTGGTTCTGGCTCTGGTTCTGGTTCTGGTTCTGGCTCCGGTTCTGGCTCTGGTTCTGGCTCTGGTTCTGGTTCTGGCTCTGGTTCGGGCTCTGGTGGGGTCGTACTGGAACTGCCGCCCGAATCATTGTTTGCGATGGCGATGCCAGCGGCGAGAAGAATGAGGCCGCCGGTGACCAATTGACCGTTGGAGACGCCTCCTTTGCCAACCGTGACGGTCTCGATTACTTGACCACCGTATATGATCTTGTAGTTCCCGTCGTTAGGAAAGTCGAATAGCAGTATGCCCTTGTCATCGGTCTCCTCCTCGGTGGTGGTGCCGTTGGGAAATACGATGGTCACTGTTTGGCTGTTGAGGGGAACACCCTTGTCTTGGAGCGGAACCGATTGAACTACGGCCACCGCCGACTGGTTTAACGCCACCAGCGAGCAAGTCACGGCCGCGATGGAATGGAAAATGGACTTTTTGTGCATCATGGAGGAGTTCCTCGACTTTCTGATAATGATCAAGTGCGGATTCATATATCCGCTTTCTTTCTGTTTGGGCTCAAGAACGTCGCAAGCCAAATTTCAATATAATTCAATTTCCCGAAGTTGCCATAGCACAAGGCATGTTTGAACGGCGTGGCGACGAACAGCTTTTCTGAGGCGACAAACGGTCTTTGCAATCACCCTCGGCTGGACTAGTCTTTAACGCGTGTACCGGTTTTCGCTAGTCCGTCCAGCTCATGTTTACCGGATACGGTTCCGCCCTTGCACCTACGGCAAAAGGGAGTCTGGAGCTTGTATCTTTGCAGTGGAAGTATGGGGTTCATGCGATGCGCGAGGCTCACCCGCAACCAACTGAGGAGGGGACATGAATCTGCCAACTCGTTTGCACAGCGTGACCATAGGTGTTTCGAGACGATGGCTTCTTTTGGTCATGATGGAAATGGCCGTAGGTTTGTTCGGGGGCTGTGCTGCGGTGCTCGCGGCGGAGGCGGATGGGCGAAACACAGTACCAGCGGATTTCGTCATAAAGCTGGAGTCTGCTCCCATTCATCAGCAACACCCTCTTCAGTTGGAAAGTATCGTCGTGTCCGCTGACGGCACGGCCTTGTTGTCGCCACGCATACGCGGGGCTAAAACCCTTGAAGAACTGCGTATCCAGCTTCCGCCGGACGATGTGGAGACGATTTTTGCTGCCATGGAGCGGTTGCGGTTCTTCACATTGGAGCCGAGCTACACAAACCCCGATGTGATCGATGGCGATTATGCTCTTCTTGAAGTGACAGCCAATGGTCGGAGCCACAGGGTCAGGACACAGAATATCCGTGTCATGGATTTTGACATTCTGGCTTTGACAATCAACACCAGGGTGCCCGCCGAGCGACGGGTGATTTACAACGCGCTGCTTGACAAGTCTTATAAGATGGTGGAGCGGTGACATGAGGTGTAAATGCGCCACATCTGTTCGCTGGTCCGTTGCAGCTCTTCCATTTTTCCTTTGCTGCGTAGCTTCTTTTTTCAATCCAGTCCACGCCACTACCACGGTGACCGCGCGCAGCGAATGTGAGCGGACGGTGATGCTGAAAATAGAGATTTACTCCGATACCGAACCGCTGAGCTGGACGGATGAGGGGTTGGAAAAAATGGACCCTGAAACGCGCGAGAGGGTTGAGGAGTTGATGATGAGCCACACGTCATACGGTGCGGGTTTTCTCGCCCACGTAGCAGAACAGTGGCAGGCGGAAATCGACAGTGTCTGGAATGGCCCCACGGACGAACAGGTAAGGAATGCCGCCGAGGATCTGGGGGTGAATGAGAAAGACAGAAGGCGAGCTACGAGAGGCTTGGATAATGAATTGCGGGAAAAGCTCGATGACCATGCCCGACAGATGCTTGCGGCGGCCGGAGGTGACGATGCTTGTACTGAGATCAACTGCTGCAAGGTCTATTTCAAAATCGATGTCAAAGTACGCGGTGAAGAGCCGACACCGGGCTACCATCAGATTGAAGTGATGGTTACCGACTATCGCTCCAACGTCAGGGCAAAAGATGGCAGCCTCGAGAAAAATCACAGTGGCACCACCGGGCGTTGGGCCTACGACCCTCATGACGCCTGGGATGCCTCCAGTGCTCACGAGGCCGGTCATCTGATGGGGCTTGATGATGAATACCACGAAGGCGGCGGCCATAACGAAGGACATGATCACGATGTGATGAACGACAGCTTTGGCTGGCCACAGAGTGATTCGATACAACGAATTCTCGATATCGCTGGTCTCGCATGCGACTGCTGCCCCAAAGAGGACATGGTCGATGGTCTGTTTATGCGTTTTGGCAGCACAGAACGCAGCGCCGGTGACGCCATGCTCACCACCAACTGCCCGGTGCTGAGGCAATTGCTCGACGATTACCAGGCGCAACTGGCTAATGTCGCAGCGGCGAACATCAATATGACCGACAAGGCCAACCTGACCAATCGCCTCAACCAGCAGATCACCAATGTGCGGGCGGCACTTGAACGTTGCGGTCCACCACCCTCGGAAAACGGCTTTCTGTTGGGAATGGACCTTACGGAATGGTGCCGTTTCACCCCTGAAAATATGACACCCGTCCCGATTCCCGGTGCCACCGATGATCCCAAGGACATCCCCATCGGTGGTGGTGACGATCATATGTTGCCCCCCACTGATGATAGCGGTGCACCCACAGACGATGGTGAGGACCCTTCCGATAGTCCTGCTTCTGGAGAGACTTCCTCACCCGTCGCTGCGGGAGGCTCTGTCACTGTTACTCCAGGTGACGGAACCGATGGAGGTGCCACCCGCGATGATCCGCGACAAGATGAAGGGCAACAGGAGCCTGGTACTGCGCCGCCGGTCTATCTCAATGCCAAGGCGACATCGACAGCAGTGGAGATGGGTGCCGCTGCAGGTGATATTTCGGGGCTACAGATCAAGCTGTACCCAGCAGGGGTAGTTGACCCCCCGCTACCGGGAGGCGATGTCGTCAAGGATGAAAACACGGGCGCGGATCAGGGGCCAGTGCAGGGCGTGACGGGAGAGGACGGCAGTACCAGGATTGCCGTCGACCCCGCACAGTTCGGTATTACGGATGTAACCGTTGAAGACATACTTGTTGAAATCAATATCGATCCGACCATCTCCAGTGTGGTGGCTCCTGCCGGTACTTTGGTGCCAGGAGCCGAGGCACCGGATGTAACGCTGAGCATAGGCACGGATGACTTTTGGGTGTTTTATCTCGCGGAAAAAGACATGAGCTTGGTTGTCGACGCCGGCAAGGGTATCGAGGTGAACCTTTGCGGAGAGAAGAAACCCGTTGGCAGGGGGTCACTCGGGCTAGCGGCATTGCCTGGCGAGGCGACCCTGCCCGGCGCAGTGATTTCCCTGCCACTACCGGCGAGAAACCATCATGATAATCCGTAGCTACGTTACAGTGCTGCTCTCGTGTCTATCGACAGCAGCACCCGCGTTGGAGCCTCCTCGGGATGTGCTGTTCAGTAAGAGCGGCGGTGAAAGTCAGTGGTACCTCAGCGCCGTTGGCCTCAGCGGCGGACGTGATAGTGCTTGGCGAAAAGTAACCCGAGGAGAAGAGGTCATCGTCGCGGTCGTCGATTCAGGGCTCGACTGGAATCATCTGGATTTCGATTGGAACAACTTGTGGCGCAACCGCGGTGAAATTCCTGATAATGATATCGATGATGACGGTAATGGCTATGTAGACGATGTCATTGGCTACAATTTTATTGGCGGCGATGGCAAGCCCTGGGATCACGACGGCCATGGTACCTTCGTAACAGGAATCATCGCAGGCACATGGAATGGTGAAGGCATTGTCGGCATCAATCCCCATGCCCGGATCATGGTACTCAAGGCGCTCAACAGTTTTGGTCATACACGCGCCTCCTATGTGGCCGAAGCGATAACTTACGCTGCTGACAACGGTGCCAGAATAATCAATGTATCGGTGGGTGGTGAGGGTTTGACTACGGTCCAGAAGAAAGCCGTCGCTTATGCCAGTGCCAAGGGTGCACTGATCGTTATCGCCGCTGGCAATGAAGGTAGAGAACTCGCCGATTTTGGCATCGCTGCACTGCCGGAGGTCATTACCGTCGGGGCCAGTGACCGGGAGGGAAAACGGGTGGCATTCTCCAACTATGGGCAGGAGATCGACCTCATCTCGCCGGGTATCGACATCGTCTCGTTGAGAGCGCGTTATACGGATACCCTCAGGGACATCCCAGACGCACCCTACCAGCCGGGCAGTGCTTTCATCGGTGAAGACAAGCGCTACTACATGGCGGGGGGAACCAGTTTTTCAGCACCCATCGTTACCGGCATCGCCTCTCTACTTCTTTCCGAGAATCCCAGCCTGAGCGCGCTGGAAGTGAAAAGGATGTTGTTGAGCTCAGCAAAAGACGTCGAAACTCCTGGCAGAGACAATCTTAGCGGCTGGGGGCTGGTGGATGCGAACGCAGCTTTGTCGGCAGATCCGGCTTATTTCATCGAAGCGAGCATTACGGGAGTCGAAGTAGAGCAGGACGCAGAGGGTCGACCGCAGGTCAAGGTGATAGGTGCAGCCAACGCCAATCAGCTCAAGAGCATTGTGGTGGAACTGGGGGCTGGAGAGAAACCAATCACTTTTAAGAAAGGCTCGCAACCGCTTTCAGCAACTGTTGTCGGCGATGTCGTGGGCGTCATTCCCGCCGCTGAATTTGCAGGTTCAACGGTATGGATCCTTCGCTTGGTCGTACATCACGAAGATGGTTCATTCCGGGAGGCGCGCTTCAGGTTGCAACTGGGGTGATTGGTTGGAAGGTTATCGGGTGTCAGTTTACAGTTATCAGGGTGGGTCATGCTGATCCTGTGAACGTCAAAACACCGCCAACGGATTCACAGGCGAACCCGTGCCTCCTTCCACCCGCAACGGTGCGGCGATGAACAGGAAGGTCCAGCGCTCCCGCGCTTGAGCTTCCTGGCTGAGGGTTTCAAGATCCAGGTTGTCCAGCATGGGCATACCCAGGCCGACAAGCACCAGTTCATGAAGTGGCAGGGGCTTGGCTTCCACTCCAGAGGGGATCAGGTCGGCGCCGCTGTCCGAGCCCAATACGGCAACGTCGCGCGCCTTGAGCCATTTTGCCACCGAGGCATGAAAACCCGCTGCGCCATCCTTCATCATGTTGATCGGGCCTTTCACACGCTGTCGTTGCCAGCGCCCGGTGCGCAGCAATAAAACGTCGCCGCTTTCCAGCGTTACGTCGGTTTTCGCTTCCCAGTCTTCCAGGTCGGCGATGGTGATGGGGGTGCCGGGTTCAAGATAGTCCACGCCCTTGTGCCAGGCCATGTCGACAAGAACACCGCGGCTGAAAATACCCGCTTTCATGTTGTCAACGCCCAGTTTCTCGGCCCCGCCGGGCTTGAGCACCTGCGCCGATACGCCGTTGTAGAGCGTGCCTTCATGCATCACATGGGACAGAGCATCGAGATGGGAGTGGGCGGCGCCATGATAGGCGATGCAGTAGCGGTCGATGGCGCCGCTCTGGGGGCCGAAATTCTCGACTGAAAGCCGATGTTCGAAGGGGTGCGGGTTGTATTCGCCACCTTCGGTATTCAGGGGTAATGACAGTGAAATACTCAGACCGTCGTGAACCAGCTGTGCTGCCGCCGTGCGCTTCGCCGGCGTGATCAGATTGAGTGTACCCAGTTCATCGTCCGCGCCCCAGCGCTGCCAGTTGGAAATTTCTTTCATCCAGGTATTGAATGTTTCCTGGCTGACATGGCTGTCGGCCTGTGTGCCAGCGCCACTGAAGGCGAGGGCGATACCAATCAGGATCAGACGCTGGTTGATGGACTTGCGCATGGGGACGATCTCCGCGACATTATTGTGGTGAATTTACGTTTGCGTGTGCCGGGCCGCGTCAAGTGTACATGCAAAAGGACCGCACCGTATGAGGGAGTCGAAGGCAGTGCATTCACCGTCACATCACAACAGCCATCACCATCATCATCACCACGGGCACGGCGACGACGCCAGCTCGCGGCGTATCGGGCTGGCATTTTTCCTCAACGCCGGCTTTACCCTGATCGAGTTCGTCGGCGGCTGGCTCACCAACAGCACGGCGATCATGGCGGACGCGGTGCATGACCTGGGCGATACCCTGGCCATTGGCAGTGCATGGCTGTTGCAGCGCTGGGGCAGGGGCGCGCCCAACGACGAGTTCACCTACGGCTACAGGCGCCTGTCGCTGTTCGGCGCGTTCGTCAACGGAATGGTGCTGCTGCTCGGCTCTGCCTGGGTGATCGGCCATGCCTTGCCGCGCTTGGCAGATCCGGTGATGCCAGCCACCGAGGGCATGCTGGTGCTGGCGCTTTTCGGCGTTGCCGTCAACGGCTACGCGGCCTATCGCTTGAGCAAAGGTACGACCTTGAACGAGCGGGTATTGAACTGGCATCTGCTGGAGGATGTGCTCGGTTGGGTGGCGATTCTCATTCTGTCACTGGTGTTGCTGGTGGTGGAGCTGCCGATACTCGACCCCTTGCTGTCGATAGCCTTCACGCTGTTCATTCTGGTCAACGTGTTCCGCAATCTGTGGCTGACGGGAAAACTGTTCTTTCAGGCGGTACCCGACAAAAACCTGCGCGACGATGTTCATGCGTCCCTGATGGCTGTCGATGGCGTGGCGGATGTGCACCACCTGCACCTCTGGTCGCTGGACGGCGAACACCATGTGCTCACCGCCCATGTGGTGTCGCCGTCGCCGCTCGCCACCGCCGAGCATCAACAGCTGAAAGCGGCGATTGCCGCTGCACTTGAAGGTTACGGACTTGCCCACACCACTATAGAGATCGAACAGGGGGAGGAACCCTGCCGCGACGGCCCGCGTGACTGCGGAGAGCCGTAGGCCGAGGGCGCTCAGGCTTTTCTGCGCTGCGTGCTTGCCAAGGCCAGTGCGAATATCAGCAGGCAGAAGATCACTACCGGCCGGGAGCCGAAGTGGTTGAAAGGTGTGTGGCCCTCGTGAGCGGTCACTGTCCCCTTCATGGCAGCGGCGGTGAACTGCGGCATTGTCATTTCGATCTCGCCCTTGGGGCCGATGATCGCCGAGATACCGTCGTTGGTGCCGCGTATCACCGGCTTCGCGTTTTCGATGGCTCTCAGGCGCGCCATCTGCAAATGTTGATGGGGGGCGATGGTGTCACCGAACCAGACGTCGTTGCTGAGGGTGAGAATCATCCCGGCATCCGCGCTCGAACCCGCCACCAGATCCTGATAGACGATCTCGTAGCAGATCGCGGCGGCGGTGGGCGTACCTTTCACGTTCAATAGCGGCTGCTCGTCCGGCCCGTGACTGAACGACGACATGGGGCGGTCGAAAAACTGGATGATGCCGCGCAGCAAACTGTCGAGGGGCAGATATTCGCCGAAGGGCACCAGGTGGCGCTTGGCGTAGCTGCCCGCGTCTTCGCCGACCAGAATCACGGAATTGTAGTAGCGCCCCTGTTCATACAGGGGGATGCCGGTAATCAAGGTGGTGCCGCTGTGCGTGGCGGTGTCTTCCAGAAACTCCATGAAGGGTACGATGTTCTGGGGCGGGGTGGGAATGGCGGACTCGGGCCAGATCAGCAGATCCACGCCCCACAGCGGCTCGCTTTGCTCGCGCAATTGCACCAGGATGTCGTAAAGCGTATCCGGGCCCCATTTCTGGCTGGGAGTCAGGGCGGGTTGCACCATGGCCAGGGTCAAGGGCTGTGCGACGGGGGTGGTCCACTGCACGCGCTGCAAGGGCGCAGCCACAACCCAGAGCGCAAGGGCGACGGCCACCGGAATGAAACGATGATGGCGGGCGGCTCCGGCGCAACCGACAAGGACCAGCGCCACGCCACTGAATACGCCGAGCAGACTCAACAGCAGGACGCCGCCGATGGGCGCCCAGCCCGCCAGCCAGGTATCGACGAAAGCATTGCCCAGATATAGCCAGGGAAAACCGGTAAATATCCAGCCCCTGAGCCACTCCACCAGAACCCAGAGCACCGGGAACGCCAGTAACTGCAGGGTGCGCCCGCCGCGACGCAGGCAACCGAAAAGGGCAAAGGGCAGGGCGAACAGCAGCGCCAGCAGCGCCACGAACAGGCTGGTAAGGAACAGGGCGATGGGCAGCGACTCGCCACCGTGTACACGAATGCTGACATACACCCAGGACACGCCGGCAGCGAACAGGCCGACGCCGTAAAAGAAGCTGTGTTTGAAGACTGCCCTGGGAGGCAGGTCGACCAGCAGCAGCGCCAGCGCGGCGCTGGACAGAATGGCCAGCGGCCACAAATCGAACGGCGCGAGACCGAGCGGCAGCAGCGCGCCGCACAGCAGGGCCGCCAGATACCTGGCGGCGACGGGCATTCTGTCCAGCACGTGGATTATTCCTGGTGGGTGACGGAAAGTTGGCGGATCTGGCGGCTGTCGCCCTCGAGCACGCAAAAAGTGAAGTTTTCGATGACGATGCAATCCCCCGGCTTGGGAAAGTGGCCAAACGACTGCAGTACGATACCGCCGATGGTGTCGAACTCTTCTTCACTGAAACTGGAGCCGAATACTTCGTTGAAATCCTCGATCGGTGTCAGTGCGGCCACCTGGTGGCTGCCGTCCTCGAGGTGGTGGATGAAGCCTTCTTCGGCCTCGTCGGTTTCGTCCTCGATATCGCCGACGATCTCTTCGAGCACATCCTCGATGGTGACCAGTCCCGACACGCTGCCGTACTCGTCCACCACCACTGCCATGTGATAGCGCTGTTCGCGAAACTCCCGCAACAGCACATTGACGCGTTTGCTCTCGGGAATGATGGTGGCGGGGCGCAACACCTCGTGAAAGGAGAAGCTTTCCTTGCCGTGCAGGGCCACCGGCAGCAGGTCCTTGGCGAGCAGGATGCCGCGCAGGTCGTCAGTGGAATCGCCGATCACCGGGAAGCGGGAGTGGTTGGAGTCGATGGCGGTGGCGAGAATGTCCTCGATGGGGGCGTTCATGGACAATACCACCATCTGGGAGCGGGGCACCATGATTTCCCGCACCTGCTGATCGGACACGTGCAGCGCGCCTTCCATGATCTCCAGGGCTTCGCTGTCGAGAATCTTGTTGCTGTGGGCGGTGCGCAGTACTTCGGCCACGTCCTCCTGCGTTTTGGGTTCGAAGGAGAACGCCTGTGCAATACGGTTGAGCCAGGATTTATCCTGACTTTGCTCTTCGTCGCTCATTGTAATTCTACTCTGGTGGATCCTGCCGCCGGGTCGGCGCTGTGATAGGGATCGGCAAAGCCGAGGCCGCCGAGAAGCGCCGTTTCGAGGGCTTCCATTTCCTCTGCTTCGCTGTCGTCCTGGTGATCATAGCCCAGCAGGTGAAGGCAACCGTGTACCAGCATGTGTGCCCAGTGGGCCTCGCCGGTCTTGTGCTGCTCGACGGCTTCCCGGTTGACCACCGGGGCGCAAACGGCGATGTCGCCGAGCAGGGGGATGTCCACTGCGTCCGGCAGCTCGGCCGGAAAGGACAGCACGTTGGTGGCATAGGGTTTGTTGCGGAAACGGCCGTTGAGGTCGGCCATTTCTTCGTCGTCGACGATCCGCACGCAGAGTTCGGCGTTCTGCAGGTGTGGTGTCAGCGCCGCTGAAATCCAGCGGCGCATGAGCGACGGAGCGGGAACCTCGTCGCTTTCCGAGGTGTTTTCGATGTCTACGATGATTGCCATGTCAGCGCGGTTGGCCGTTTTTGTTTTCGTGGAGATCGTAGGCATCCACGATCTGTTGTACAAGGGGGTGGCGCACCACGTCACGGGACTGGAAGAAGGTGAAGCTGATGCCCGGCACGTCCTTGAGCACCTCGCAGACGTGCACCAGGCCGGAGTTGATGCCGCGTGGCAGGTCGATCTGTGACATGTCGCCGGTGATCACCGCGGTGGAGCCGAAGCCGATACGGGTGAGAAACATCTTCATCTGTT
>CAYXXZ010000073.1:0-15556 GCA_964469165.1 uncultured Porticoccaceae bacterium | reverse complement strand
TTGATGAAACACGCTCCAAATGTATTGTGCTGGCCAGCGACTATACCGTGTTCGCAGGTAGCCAAGGTTATATGTATGTCAAGAAGCAGGGCCGTATGATTAGACTGGCTGAGGATACTCGTCTGCCTATCATATTTTTTACTGAGGGGGGTGGGCACCGTCCGGTTGATGACAGCGAGGTTATAGGTGCTAGTAATCTCGACTTGGAAAATCCGTATTACTTTGCCAGGTTGAGTGGTCAAGCACCCATCGTTGCAATTAACTCGGGACGAGCGTTTGCGGGCAATGCTTTTTACATGGGGTGTTGTGACGTTATTATTGCCACGAAAAATTCGTCTATTGGGATGGGTGGTCCTGCGTTAGTTGAAGGCGCAGGTCTGGGAGTTTATACGCCAGAGGAAATAGGTCCTGCCGAAGTGCAGTGGCGCAATGGGGTGATCGATATTCTGGTGGATGATGAAGCGGATGCGGTATCTGCGGCGAAGAAGTATCTGTCGTATTTTCAGGGGGCGGTAACTGACTGGAGCTGCGCAGATCAGCGGATTCTCCGCCACTTGGTACCGGAGAATCGCCTAAGAGCCTATGACATGCACCGTGTTATCGAAACATTGGCGGATACCGACTCGATGTTGGAGCTGCGTACGGGATATGGACTGAGCATGATTACGGCGCTGGTTAGAGTGGAAGGACGGCCACTGGGAGTGGTGGCCAATAACCCGCGAGCAGGCGCTGGTGCAGTGGATGCGGCTGGTGCGGACAAGGCGTCTCGCTTCATGCAGTTGTGTGACAACTTCGACATTCCAATTTTGGTGTTATCAGACACACCTGGAGTTGTGGTAGGACCAGATGCTGAGAAAACAGCTACGGTTAGGCATATACCCAGAATGTTCATTACTGGAGCAGCTGCTACGGTTCCTGTTTTTACAGTGATAACCCGTAAGGCCTACGGTGGTGCCGGCTCAGCAGTTATGGCAGGGTTTGGTCCTTCTTTCCGTGTTTCCTGGCCAACGGGTGAGTTGGGTGGCATGGGCATTGAGGGGCATGTTAGCCTAGGCTACCGTAAAGAACTGGAATCGATAGCCGATCCGGTTGAGCGGCAGCACTTTTTTGATGAAAGGGTTGCCGAGCTTTATGAGACAGTGAAAGCTGAGAATGCAGCATCGTTCGCGGAAATTGATGATGTTATAGATCCCGTTGAGACACGTCGCTGGATTGTCACAGGATTGACCTCTTTTCGTTCGCCTAAGAATCGTACGACAAAGAAACATGCGCTGATACTTCCTTAGTCGAAACGAGCAGGTGTGTCTGCCTGTCTCAGCTTCGGTTGAAAATGAGTTGTGATAAATATTCTTTCTGCGTTGAAAGCCAGTAGAATGTTTCGAAAAGCTAGCAGATCATTAACCAGGTGGAAAAAGTGAGCGCATCATCAGCATTACAGGGCCTCAAGGTCGTGGATTTGGGTATTGGCATGCCGGCCGCGTTGGCTGCGCAGTTGTTGGCAGGCGCGGGCGCCGAAGTGCGCCGTATCGAGCCGCCGGGGGGCGATCCCTTTGCGGAGATCTATCCGGCCTATGCCATCTGGCGGCGCGATGAGATCGTCGATTCGCAGCCGTTTTCCCAGCAGCGCCTCGATGAGCTTCTTGCCGACGCGGATGTCTGCATTATCGGTGGCGAGGATTATCCCGGCCTGGCAAGGCCCGTCTCTGCCGAGGCGTTGAGTGCCGCGCACCCCAAACTGGTGGTGCTGGACATCTCCGGCTATCCGGCGGGAGCCGGAGGCGAAAGCTGCCCGGCAGTAGATATACTTGCCCAGGCGCGTTCGGGGCTGGCCTTCGAGCACTACAGCGACCGGCCCATTCAGATGACGTTCGAGCCCGGCAATTACGGTGCGGCCCTGCATGGCCTGATCGGTATCCTGGCGGCGCTGCTCGAGCGTGAGGAAAGTGGCCGCGGGCAGGTGGTTTCCAGCACGCTCTTTGAGGGAGCGCTGACCTACGGCGGTTATTTCTGGGCACAGATGGACAACCCGACGCCCGCCGCGACCTTTGTGATCCCGAAAGATCCCTACCCGCCGGTTCTCCAATGCGCGGATGGCAAGTATGTTCATCTCGTGCTAGGTTCCGCGGGCTCCAAGTACAAGCTCTACAAAGTGCTGGGTATCGATGATCCCAGTGTCGATCCCAACGACAGTGGCTTGCCGCAGCTGGGTGTTCCACCCCGAAAATTCTTTGGCGATGTCGATCTGCTGGGCGAATACACGGCCAAATTCAAGCGCGACGAATTGTTGTCGGCACTGTGGGCCGAGGGAATTCCGGCGGAGGCCGTCTTTGCGCCGGGCGAGTGCTGGGATGAGGAACAGATCGCGCAGAGCGGTTTGATCCAGCGTGATGCGCAGGGCAGGCGCTTTGTCGGCATGCCGATGACAGTGCGCTGGGCTGCGGGTAATGCAGGCGCCCGAGCCGCGCGCAGTGCCGGGGACAAAGGGCCATTGGCGGGTGTGAGAATCATCGATCTGGGCGCGTTTGTGGCAGGCCCCTATGCGTCCACGGTGCTGGCAGATCTGGGGGCCGATGTGGTCAAGGTGGAAGCGCCGCCTGCCGGCGATCCCAACCGCTCGTCGGGACCTTCCTTTGTCAGCGCCAACCGCGGCAAGCGCGCCATCGTCGTGAATTTGAAATCTGGCGACGGTCAAACCCTGGTCAAGAACCTGTGTCATGCCGCGGATGTGGTGATGAATAATTTCCGCACCGGCGTTTCCAGCCGCCTGGGCGTGGACGCCGCGTCGCTGCATCGCGATGCGCCTCACCTGGTCGTGCTGGAAAACTCCGCGTTTGGTCCCACTGGCCCCAAGGCGATGAACGGCGGCTTCGATCCGATCATTCAAGCCTATAGCGGCGTCGAGCATCGTTCCGGCGGTGAGGACAATCCGCCCTTGTGGGGCAGAACGGTGATGGTGGATTACACCGCCGGGCTGCTCGGAGCGCTGTCGATTCTCATGGGGCTTTATCACCGCGCAAAGCATGGCAGCGGTGCCGAAATCAATATGCCACTGGTCAATGCGGGAATTTTCCTCAGCTCCGATCTCGTCCAGCAAGCCGACGGCAAGTTCAGCGGCTTCGCCCCGTTGAACCGCACACAGACCGGACGCCACCCGGCCGAATGCCTCTATGCAACCGCCGACGGCTGGATCGCCGTCGCGGCGCGCGACGCTGCCATGGCGCGTCGCCTCGCGCAAGCACTGGGACTGGAAGCACAGCTCAGCACTGACAGAGCACTGTGGGCGCAGGCAGAACACGACATCATCGCAGCGGCGATGGCGTCTCGCAGTACCGCACAGGTGCTCGGGGATTTGCGGAAAAATCAGGTGTGGGCCGAGCCCTGCAAGCAGGATGCCTTCAGGGATTATTTCAAGCATGAAGGGCTGTTGGCGCGAGGCACGTTGTGGACGGAGCAAAATGAGGAGCTGGGCGAGGTCAAGCGTATCGGCCAGCTGGTGGCGTTCTCCCGCTCACAAACCACGCCGCCGCGGACATCGCCCCGGTTGGGCGAGCATACCAGGGAAATTCTGCGCGAGGCCGGTGTCGCGGAGTCGGATATTCAGCGCTACCTGGATGAAGGCGTGGTGTTTTCCGACTGACATGGTTTTAGGATTCTCGCAGCGAGATATGGGGGAGGGAGCATGAGCTACGAATTTATCGATGTGAGCAAAGAGGGCGGCGTGACGACCATCACGATGAACCGCTCCGACAAGCTGAATGCGTTGCACAAACCCATGCAGCTTGAACTGACCGCGGCGTTCGACGATTTTGCCGCTGACGACACGCAACACGTATGTGTGCTGACCGGCAGCGGCGAGCGCGCATTCTGTGCCGGCAGCGATATCGTCTCGGCGCTTGCCAGCGAGCGCATCGATGGCAGTGACGATTACTACTATGGTGGCATTTGCGGGCGCTTCGACCTACATAAGCCGGTGATCGCCGCCGTGAATGGTCTGGCCATGGGAGGTGGTTTTGAAGTGGCCATTTCCTGTGACCTGATCATTGCCGAGGAACACGCCACTTTCGGTTTGTCGGAGGCGCGGGTTGGCGCGTTGCCCTGGGGTAGCGGGCTGCACTGTCTGCCGCGTCAGATCGGTCTCAAGGCAGCCATGGGAATCCTGCTTACGGGGCGGCGCTTTTCGGCACAGGAAGCACTGTCCATGGGCGTGATCAACGAGGTTGCACCGAAAGGAAAGTTACAGGAAGTGGTGTGCCGCTGGTGCGATGAAATTCTTGCCTGCTCCCCCTTTGCGGTGCGCACTACCAAGGAGGTGGTGATGCGCAGTCTCAACAACGCCAGCTTTTACCAGGATATGGAAAATTATAAGCACTCCGCGATTTATCAGGCTTGGCTGAATGCCGAGGACACCCGCGAAGGCATGAGTGCCTTTGCCGAGAAGCGCAAACCGCGCTGGACGGGGCGCTGAACCTGGGGCCTGGTATACATAAGCCGGAAATGTGGGCTACGGGCTTGTAGATCTCTATGCCATGATCTTCACATTGCCAAAGCTCGGTTTTTCCTGGGCGTGTAGGGGCAATTGCGCGAACCGATAAAGCCGGTTTACGCGAACCTGACGGTTTCATGAATTGCCCCTACAGTATGCGGCGGGAATCAACCCGAAGGGCTGGGGTCATTTTCCCACCCAGCTTCGTTGTTAGTACTCAAAGTACTCGCTGGGCTCGCGGGAGTGTTTTTTACCACATGCTACAATTCGCAGCGGACCACAGCGGCGGATGTCATGCAGATACTTTTCATTCATCAGAATTTTCCGGGCCAGTACCGCAATCTGGCCCGTCATTTTGCGGCCCTGGAGGGCTGGCAGACATATTCCATTGGCGAGAAGCCCAATGTGCAGCGCCAGCTGCATTACATTCCTCAGAATATCCAACTGCTGGGTTACGACACACCGCCAAAGGTTGACACGACTGCTGCAGGTGCCGGCAAGGAGTTTTCCGACCAGCTCAACCGCGCCAGGCAGGCCGCGGGAGTCATGCTTCGCCAGCAAAAAAATGGACTCGATCCAGACATTATCTGTGCTCACCCGGGATGGGGAGACGCGCTTTACGCGCGAGAGGTGTTTCCGCGTGCGAAGCTGCTTTTCTTCTTTGAGTTTTTCTTCGATCCAGCGGGGCCGCTGGTAAATTTTGACGCGGAGTTTCCCACCGATTTCGGTCAGCGGCTGTCATTTCGCAACAAGAACGCCATCAATCTCCTGTCGCTGGACATGGCCGATGCCGGCATTTGTCCGACTCATTGGCAGTGGCAGACTCATCCCAAGGAATATCACCACAAGCTGCGCATCATTCACGATGGCGTGGACACGGAACTCGTCAAGCCCAATCCACAAGCCGAGCTGATATTTGCCAGCAGTTCGCAGCCGCAGCGCAGGTTCTCAAAGGCGGACGAAATTGTGACTTTTTCCGTGCGCAATCTGGAGCCGAGCCGCGGTTTCCACCGCTACATGCGCGCCCTGCCACGCTTGCAGAAGGCGCGCCCCAATGCCTGGTTCCTGATCGTCGGTGGCGATGAGGCGAGCTACGTCAAGGGCCACGCGTCCGGCCGACCGTGGCGCGAGGTACTGCTGGAAGAGGTCGGCGATCAACTGGATATGTCGCGCATCCTGTTTCTGGGCAAGGTGCCGTATCAGACGCTGCTCGACCTGTTCTCCATTTCCTCTCTGCATATCTACATGACCATTCCCTTTGTGTTGTCCTGGTCGATGATGGAAGCCATGGCTTGTGGCGCCACGGTACTCAGCTCCGCCACCGGGCCGGTGCAGGAAGTCATCGAAGATGGTCGCAATGGCTTTCTGTTCGATTATTTTTCCGAGGATGAGCTGGTAGAAAAAGCCTGTGCGCTGCTGGATGATCCAGCGCTGCGCGAAAGCATCGGCCGTCGTGCGCGCGAGTCGATCATCGAGCGCTACGACCTGGCAAGCCGATGCCTGCCGCAACACCTGGCGCTGATCGAGGAATTATTGGACAGAGGCTGATTTTCAGCCCGCAGTTGTCGGCATAGGGCCTGCCGGCACCTCCTGAATCCGGCGGGGTTCGAATCAGAGATCGATACCGCCAAAGGCCATGAATGCCAGCGCCATCAAGCCGGCGCTGATGAAGGTGATGCCAAGCCCCTGCAGTCCCTTGGGAATGTCGGAGTACTTGAGCCTCTCGCGAATACCGGCAAGGGCAACCAGCGCCAGCGCCCAGCCAGTGCCGGCTCCCGCGCCGTACACGACGCTTTCGCTGAAGGTGTATTCCCGCTCCACCATGAACAGTACGCCACCGAGAATGGCGCAGTTCACGGTGATCAGAGGCAGAAAAATCCCCAGGGTGCTGTAGAGCGCCGGCACCCGGCGATCGAGAAACATTTCGAGAATTTGCACCACCGCGGCGATGACGCCGATGTAGACCACCAGTTGCAGAAAGCTCAAGTCCATTTCGGCGAAGCTGGGGCCCATCCAGGCAAGGGCGCCGGCACTCAATATATGCGTATAGAGCAGGTTATTGAGGGGAATGGTGATCGACATCACCATGATCACGGCAATCGCAAGCCCCAGCGCCACATCGATTTTCTTGGAAATGGCAAGAAACGTGCACATGCCCAGAAAAAAGGCCAGGGCCATGTTTTCGATGAAGACGGCACGGATGAAGAGACCTAGTAGGTGTTCCATTGATGAAGCTCCTGTGCGGAATACGGGCGTGGTGATGCACCCTGCCCGGGCACTGATTTGGATAAAGGAATGGAAACCGGTCGAGCCACAGCTGCGAACGCAGAGTAGCTATCCCGACGAAGAATGACGGAAAGACAAAAGAGCGATCGCAAGACATCGATGGCTGCGATGCCATAGAGAACACAATTATCGGTAGTGAAGGAGCCGACCTGAATCGGCGGCCGTGCTGTAGCGCGCAATGGAAAATAGCAGTCAAGCGCGCGAGACAGCCCTTTCGGGAATCGCTGGAGAGACCCGATCGACCACGGAGTGCAAAGGAAAAACAACGAAGGCAAGAAGTGCTGGGACACGGGCGCTGAGGCTCCGCGTGGCGGCCCGACCTACGCTTAACCTGCTTCACCGCACCATGCGGTTGGCACCCGCGGGGGATTATAAAACCACAATTTGGCAGGTGCAAGAACGTTGATTATGCGGCAGGCAGGCCGGTACGCCGTGCCGGTCTCGGGTACTCCTCTTCCGCCACTAGCTGTTCTCCGTCTTGCACATAATTATGACGAGCATTGCTCCGCATGGGCTCTCGGAGTCTGTTCACGATCTCACAGTTTGGCGTTATTCGGCTGAGCTTCACGTTTCAAGTTGCACGTAAGAACGGGGTGACTCGCGTGTCGTTGAGGCTCGCTATACCACGGCGTGTGGTCAGTGTGATGCCATCGCCAAGGTCATCTACGTGAAACGTGCAACTTGAAACGTGGAACTCAGAGGCAGCGAAAGATCGTGAAAAAGCTCTCAGAAAGTCATCTCTGCCCACAGCCAGAATTTCTCGGTATCGGCGCTGAAGTCATCCGCCCGGTAAGCGGCATACTTGATGCCGGCACTGAGGTTCTTGTTGATGGTGTAACCGGCCATGGCATTGAACTCGTCGCCGTAATGGCCGCCGCCTTCATCTGCCTTGAAGCTGTGATAGGCAAGTTTCAGTTCGCTGGCGAATACGGATATGCCGGCCTTTACGTATCTGTCTTGCAATCCACTGTTGGGGATGAAGCCGAACTTGTCGGCCCAGCCGTTGAAGGCATGGAGGGTGGCCAGCGGTGTCTGAAATCCGTAGGCACCCTTGTCGCTGCCCAGATTTTCATAGCCGAAAGTCAGTTTGCAGACGTCGATAGTGGCGGAGAGCTCGGTGAGCAGATACTCGGTGTCGTAAGGCCCGGCGTTTTGGCGCGCGAACTCGGCGGCATAATCCAGAGCGAGCTTCTTTCTCGCCACCTTGCCGGTGACGCGCAGCCCCAGCGTCCTGGAATCGCTGGCGGCCAGGGAAAGTGCTTGGTCAGCGTCGAGTTGGTAGCCATACAGCACAGTCGCCACTGCCGGAGACCAGCTGTAACCCAAATTGGCGATGTGGTGGCTGACGCTTGCATCGGCTGCCGGGGTGACGCCATTTATGTTGTCGATGTAGGCATAAGTCATCTTGAATTTCTGATATGTGTAGTCGATGTTCAGTGCATCGAATGTCTGATCGTCTTGCCGCCAGGCACTTGCGCCCACGAAGCGTTGATTGTCCAGCAGAATACGTTGGCGACCGACGCTGATATTCAGGCCGGGCGATGCGCGATAGCGGATGAATGCCTGATTCAACTCGCTGATTTCCGGGTCAGCAATCTGAGCGAAGCCGCTGTTCTGCGGTGAGTAACGATCCTGACCAGCCACCACGCGGATGTCGTCGAACTCCAATGCGCCGGAAAAGCCCCGGTAGTCCGCGCTGTGATAGCTGAGGCGACTGCGCAGGGTAAGCGCATGCGCATCCTTGTTCAACGAATCATCGGCAGATTCGCTGCGCACGCGAAATCCACCAGTGACCATACCGTTGCTCAGTGCTTGCCAAAAATCCGTTTCAGCATGAGCCGTCGCGGTGAAAGTTGATGCTGCCAATGCAGTGCTGATGATTCGCTGCAGGTTTGCCATAGGAGTTCCTCGGTTGTGAGTATTCCCGGGAGGCCTTGCGATTTTTATGCCAGTAGTTTGACAGTGGCGTTGTAGGGGGGCGGGCTGTGAGCAATCATCGGTACACAGCGGTCGGAAATTTAGGCTACAGAACGAGCCGTAAGCTCTGAGCAGGAGCACTGTAAGAACGGGGTTCTGCCAGGGTTTAGCTTAGAGCTCAACCATAAAAACAGCAGCGTCTCACAGGTCGGTGAGAGAAGCGCCATGTTGGGGCGGCGTGCCCTGTCCTGGAGCAGGCGCATTGCCTGAGCGCAGATCCATCAATGCTGCTTCGCGCTGGAAAAGTCGCTTTTGTCCCGACATTCAAACGTTTTCACATCCGTCAACATCGTCTCAAAACAGCTGGCATGAATTTCGCTTAAGCATGGCTGAGAGGGATTTTGATCGCGCTGATTATTTTTGCCGAGACAAATCTGCCCACCATTGAGAAGGAAACTTTCATGACGGTATTGACTACTACCAAACCATTTACGGAGACGTTGGTCGTCGTTGGCAATGGCATGGTTGGACACCATTGCGTCGAGCAATTGGTGGCGATGGGTGCATTGACGCGCTATCGCATTCATATTTTCAGTGAAGAGTCGCGCCGTGCTTACGACCGCGTGCATTTGTCCGAATATTTTTCGGGCCGCGATGGTGAATCGCTGGCGCTCGGATATGCAGGGCTTTACGGACAGCCGGGTATCACCCTGCATCTCGGTGTGCCCGTGCAGGAAATCGATCGCGAGCACCATCAGGTGGTGACGAACGACGGCAGGCTGACCTACGACAAACTCATCCTGGCGACCGGATCATTTCCGTTCGTACCGCCCATCGTCGGTGCGGACGGCGATGCAAGGTTGGTCTATCGCACACTGGATGATCTCGACCGTATTCGTGCAGCGGCGGAGAATGCCCGGCGCGGTGTGGTGGTCGGCGGCGGCCTGCTCGGACTGGAAGCGGCCAACGCCCTGAAATCTCTGGGGCTGGAAGCGCATGTGGTGGAGTTTGCGCCACGCCTGATGCCCGTGCAGCTCGACGCGGAGGGCGGCGCGGCGCTGCGGGCGCGCATCGAAGCGCTGGGCGTGAGCGTGCATTCCTCGAAGGGTACGCGCTCGATCAGCGCCGGCAGTGAATATCGCTATCGCATGAATTTTTCCGACGACAGCGATGATGCAGATTTTCTCGAAACCGATCTCATTGTGTTTTCTGCCGGCATTCGCCCACAGGATGCGTTGGCGCGGGCCTGTGGTCTGGAAATAGGTGCACGCGGCGGCGTTGCCATCGACGATGACTGCAAAAGCAGCGACCCGAACATTTATGCCATCGGTGAGTGCGCGGCCTGGAACGGCAGTATTTTTGGCCTGGTTGCGCCGGGCTATCAGATGGCCCGCAACGTGGCGGCGCAGTTGTGCGGTAAAGAAGCGCAGCCTTTTGTGGGCGCCGATATGTCCACGAAACTGAAATTGCTCGGCGTCGATGTCGGCTCCATCGGCGATGCGCAGGGTGCCAGTGCGGGTGCGCGCAGCTATCGCTACATCGATGAAGCGGGCGCCAGCTACCGGCGCCTGGTGGTGTCTGGCGATGGCAAGCGCGCACTTGGCGCGGTGCTGGTGGGCGACAACAGTTATTACGATCCGCTTTTGCAATATGTGCAGAACGGTATTGCGCTGCCGGACGATCCCGCCAGCCTGATTCTGCCGCGCCGCGAAGGGGCGCCATCCCTGGGTGTCGAAGCGCTGCCGGCAACGGCAACCATCTGCTCCTGCCATAACGTCGACAAGGGAACGATCTGTGCCGCCGTCGCCAACGGGTGCAGTGATCTTGCCAGCGTAAAGGCTGCGACCAGGGCGGCCACGGGCTGCGGCGGTTGTGCCGCACTGCTGAAACAGGTTTTCGAACACGAGCGCGCGGCACGTGGCCTGAGCGTGGATAAAGGCTTGTGTGAGCACTTCGCGCATACGCGCCAGGAGTTGTACCACTTTGTCCGCATCGAAAATATCGAGTCGTTCGCGGACCTGTTGGTGCGGCACGGCACCGGCAGGCTCGGCTGTGATATTTGCAAGCCGGTGGTGGCCTCCATTCTTGCATCGTGCTGGAACCGGCCTATTCAAGAGCCCGCGTTGGTGGCGCTGCAGGATACCAACGACACTTTCATGGCCAACATGCAAAAGAACGGTACCTATTCGGTGGTGCCGCGTATTGCCGGCGGCGAGATCACCCCGGATGGTTTGCTGGCCATCGGACGAATCGCGAAAAAATATGATCTTTATACCAAGATCACCGGCGGCCAACGCATCGATCTGTTCGGCGCGCAGTTGCACGAATTACCGGAGATCTGGGGAGAACTCATCGCCGCCGGTTTCGAAACCGGTCACGCCTACGGCAAATCGACGCGCACCGTGAAATCCTGTGTCGGCAGTACCTGGTGTCGCTACGGTGTGCAGGACAGCGTCGCCATGGCGCTGCGTATCGAGCATCGCTACAAGGGTTTGCGCGCACCTCACAAACTCAAGTTCGCGGTCAGTGGCTGCACCCGCGAGTGCGCCGAGGCACAGAGCAAGGACGTCGGTGTCATCGCCACGGAAAAAGGCTGGAATCTCTATGTGTGCGGCAACGGCGGCATGCGGCCGCGCCACGCAGAACTGTTTGCCACCGATCTCGACGACGCCACGTTGCTGCGCTACATCGACCGCTTCCTGATGTTTTATGTCCGCACCGCCGATCGCCTGCAGCGCACGTCGGTGTGGCGCGAAACTCTGGAAGGCGGCCTGGATTACCTGAAGGCAGTCATCATCGATGACAGCCTTGGCCTGGGTGCAGAGCTTGAAAAACAGATGCAGCAGGTGATCGACAGTTATCAATGCGAGTGGGCGAACACGCTGGCTGATCCGGAAAAGCTCAAACGTTTTCGCACCTTCGTCAATACGCAGGGCAGCGATCCCGATATCCGCTTTGTGCGTGAGCGCGGCCAACGCCGCCCGGCGCGAATACTCGAATCCCCAACAACCGTTGTCATCGAAGAGGAAGTGCAATGAATACCCAGGTTTTATACAACAAGACACCGTGGCGCACCCTGTGCCGACGCCGTGACCTCGTCGCCAATTCCGGCGTCGTGGCCTGGTATGAGGGTGTTCAGATCGCCTTGTTTTTCGTGGCCGAGGAGCAGCAAGTCTACGCACTCGAAAACCGCGACCCCCGGTCCGGCGCCAATGTCATCGGGCGTGGCATTCTCGGCGATCTGGAAGGTGAGGCGGTGGTTGCTTCGCCACTCTACAAACAGCGCTTCCGTCTTGCCGATGGTACTTGTCTGGAGGACGACAGCCAGCGTTTGCGCGTGTGGCCAGCGCGTCTCAACGGCGACGCCGTGGAAATCGACATGGATGTCTCTTCGCCTGATTTCATTCAACCTTTGCTGCCAAAGGAGACAGTGCCATGTCTTATCTGATGCCCTCGGAATTCGTAACAAAAATGGTCGACGCGGGAGAGTCGAAACTGCACATGGCGCGCCGCGATGTCCTCATTCGCGCCTATATGGCCGGTGCCATTCTGTCGCTGGCTGCCGTTTTCGCGATAACCATCACGGTGCAAACGGGATCGGCGCTGTTGGGCGCGTCGTTTTTCCCGGTGGGATTCATCATGCTTTACCTGATGGGTTTCGATCTGCTCACCGGCGTGTTCATGTTAACGCCGCTGGCATTGATCGACCGCCGCCCCGGTGCCAGTGTTGGCAATGTGCTGAAAAACTGGGGCCTGGTGTTCGTGGGAAATTTTTGTGGCGCGCTCACGGTTGCCGTCATGATGGCGTTCGTGTTCACCTATGGCTTTTCTGTCGACCCGGGTGTTATTGGTGAAAAAATTTCTCACATCGGTGAAGCGCGCACACTGGGATACGCGGAATACGGCGCGGCGGGCTGGCTGACCATTTTTCTGCGCGGCGTGCTGTGTAACTGGATGGTTTCGATGGGTGTGGTCGGCGCCATGATATCCACGTCGGTGAGCGGCAAGGCCATCGCCATGTGGATGCCGGTGATGCTGTTTTTCTACATGGGTTTCGAACACTCGGTAGTGAATATGTTTCTGTTCCCGTCGGCGATGATCATGGGTGGTGATTTCTCGTTCATGGATTATATGTTGTGGAACGAAATTCCCACGGTGTTGGGAAACATGGTGGGCGGCCTGGCATTTACCGGGTTGACGCTGTACACCACGCACGTGCGCACCGGCGCGCGCCGCGTGCTTGTTTGAGCGAATCATGGAACAACGTCTTGAAATATCCTTTGGCCAGTACACGGCGCGCGGCCGCAAGCCGATCAATCAGGACAGTTGCGGCTTGGCGCAACCCCGGGGCTCGCTGCTGCGCACCAAGGGCGCAGCCCTAGCTGTGGCCGATGGCATCAGCAGCAGTCCCGTCAGTGGCGAGGCCAGTGCCACGGCGGTGCGCGCCTTTCTCGCGGATTATTTCAGCACCCCGGAAACCTGGTCGGTGCGGGAGTCTGCCCAGCGAGTGCTGATGGCCATCAACAGTTGGCTGTACGGACGCACGAAATTCCACCAGGGCAGCCGCGAGATGGACGGCGGCTACGTGTGTACCCTGAGCGCGGTGATCGTCAAGGGCGCCATGGCCCATGTCTTCCACGTTGGCGATAGTCGCGTTTACCTGTTGCGCGGCGCAACGCTGGAGCAACTGACCGACGATCACCGCCTCTGGCTTTCGCGGGAGCAGAGTTATCTGTGCCGTGCATTTGGCACTGCGCCCCATCTGGAGATCGACTACCACACGCGTGCTCTGGAGCCCGGCGATATTTTGCTGTTGACCACCGATGGCATTCATGAACATGTCACACCGGCATTTCTGCGCCGAAGCCTGGCTTGCGAAAATGACTGTCTGCAAGAGATTGCCCATGCGATCGCCGACGAGGCCCTGGCTCGGGGCAGCGCCGACAATCTCAGCATTCAGATTGCACGCGTCGACGCGCTACCGGCGCCGGGCATCGCCGACATGTTGTGGCTGGCGAGCGAATTGCCCTGCCCACCGGTGCTGCGTCCCGGCATGTTGTTCGAGGGCTACCGTATTCTGCGGCAGGTGCACGCCAGCCATCGCAGTCATCTGTGGTTGGCGGAAGATGTCAGTGATGATTGTCAGGTGGTGGTGAAAGTTCCGTCTCTTGACATGAGCCAGAGCCGCGCCGCGCTCGAGAGGCTGCTTCTCGAGGAGTGGATCGCGCGCCGTGTCGACAATCCCCATGTCCAGGGAGTTCCTGCAACAGACAAGACAAAGCGCTCGCTCTACACGGTTGGCCATTACATCCACGGCCAGACCTTGGTGCAGTGGCTGGCCGACAACCCGAGGCCAGCGCTGGAGACCGTGCGCCAAATCGTCGCGCAGATCGTTAGCGGCCTGCGCGCGCTGCACCGCAAGGCCATCCTGCATCTGGATCTGCGGCCGCACAATATTTTGATCGACGCCAATAACAAGGTGACGCTCATCGATTTCGGCGCTGCCCAGGTTGCCGGCATCGAGGAACTGGCAGCCGTCGCGGCGCCGCGCGAGATACTCGGTACAGAACAATACAGCGCGCCGGAATACCTGCTGGGCGAAGCGGGGAGCGTTCAATGCGATCTATTCTCGCTGGGCGTGATTACTTATCAGATGTTGACCGGGCAATTACCGTACGACACCCGGGTGGCCGCGGCGCGCAGCAGTCGTGAGCAGCACAAGCTGCGCTATCGGTCGGCCCTTGCCCACAACCGCGATCTGCCGGCCTGGATCGACGCGGTATTGCACAAGGCGGTGCATATCCAGGCGCGCCAGCGCTACGATGCGCTGTCGGAATTTCTGGATGATCTGTGCAATCCGCAGGGCGTTACGGTGCGCGCCGAGCCCTTTATGTTGGTGCGCCACTCCGTGCGTTTCTGGCAGGCGGCCTGTATTGCACTGCTGCTGTGCTGCCTGGTGGTTTTGGGTTTATAAGCTTCAAGCAGGCGCACTGCGCAGATGCACAAGAACAGTTACCTGATTGCCAAGGACGTACGGGACAATCTTGGGCGAGAGCGTCCCCGTGCAGATCGCCAAACGTAGTGACAAGAACTTCGCAGCCGAGGCCAGGGGATCGCACGCCCCTTGTAGATACTCTGTTCCACGTCAAGCTTTTATGTGCTCCTCACTGAACAATAGTGAGGAGTCAAAAGCAGTTTCATTTTTGATGCAGGCCCACATTCCCGTCAGATATTTTCGCATCACAGCGCATAAGGCCTGGATCTTTTTCTTCCCGCGAGCGACCAAGGCATCATAAAAAGCCTTTGCCCGAGGATCGTGCTGCACAGCGCTCATGGCAGGCATGTACAAGGGCCCTCTCAAGTATGCGTTGCCTGCCTTGCTCAACCGAGCTGGACAATTGACACTGCTACCCGAGTGCTTCAGGCGTATATCCAACCCCGCGTATCGGCTGACCTGGGGTGCCTTAAGGTTGCTGGGCAGCACCATCAGCTCCGCCAGTACCGCAATGGCGGTAGCCTGTCCCACGCCCTTGGCGGCACACAGGTTTTTCATATGTCGGGCGAGTGCCTCATCGGGTTTGATCAGCTCCAGAGCCGCGCGGGTCAGTTTGTCGATTCGCTGATCCAGCACGGCGATGGCCTCGCGCTCGTCTTCTATCAACAGCGCAAGCGTGGTGTGTGTGGCTGTCAGTGCATGCAGACGATTCTTGGCCTGGGTGCGGCTGTGCGTCAGGCGGTTGATCTGGCGCCCCACGTCACGCAGCTTCAGGTAGAGATCGCGTGGTGGCGCCCACAGGCGAGGCGCCATGCGCTCCCTGAGGTAGCCTGACAAAAACGGACACTCCCGTTTGGTAGAATCTACTAAGCGAG
>CAYXXZ010000072.1:0-15598 GCA_964469165.1 uncultured Porticoccaceae bacterium | reverse complement strand
TCACAGTTCACAGTTCACAGTTCACAGTTCACAGTATGAGCGTGGCACCCCCCTGTTAACTGTCAACTGCAAACTGTGAACTAACTCCTGCCAACGATCAGAAGTGAAAATCGACACTCAGCAAATAGGACCGAGGTGGACCCAGCACAACACGTTGCGCCGGCCAGTTTGCCGAATTGGCATAGAGCTCATCGGTAACGTTGTCCACGTTGAGGCGCATACTCACATTGGGATTGACCTTGTAGGACGCCATCAGGTTGGCGATGGTGTAGTCGGGCAGCTTGCCGTAGGTGCCATTGGGAATGATCCGTGAGGCATCGTCCGGGCGCCCCACCCAGGAGTCGCCCACATGCTGAATGCCGCCGCCAACCGTGAGGCCGAACGGGAAGCTGTAAGTGGTCCACAGCGACGCGCTCTCCTTGGGTGTGAAGGCCAGCTCATCGCCGCTGGTGCGCAGCACGTCGCCGTAGTCGGCGGGATTGGCGCGGCGTCTCACCTCGTCAAGATAGGCACTGTGGTCGCGCTCGCTGTCCAGAATCACGAAACCGGCGAAGATATTCCAGGCCTCGGTGATCTGGCCGTTGATGCTGAACTCGACCCCCTCGACGATCTGTTTACCGTAACCCTTGAGGGTGGTGGCGGTATCGCCGACGTCGCGCCCGGTGATGGCAACGTCGCGTTTTTCGGTGTGGAAATACGCCAGACTCAGCCCCAGGCGCTCGTCGTAGAAATTCCACTTGGTGCCCACTTCCAGATTGAGGGATTTTTGGGGCTTGGCACTGGCAACGAACCCTGGAAAGGCGTTGTCGCCGGTGCGGGAAATATCCGGGTTGGACAGGAAAGAGCCCGGCGGCAGCGTCGCGAGGCCGGCCGCCGCGTAGATGCTGCCGTTTTCCACCGGCTTGTAGACCAGGCCGATCTTGCCGCTGAGAGTGGTTTCACTGTCGCGATAGCCCGACAGCGCTCCCGTCGGATCACCAGCAATGGTATGGCTGTCGATGGCGACTTCGTAGCGCTCTGCCCTCAGACCTCCGGTGAGCTGCCAGCTCTCATTGAACTCCATGGTGTCGTAGACATAGGCCGCCAAGGTATCGACACCCACGTCATTGGTCTGGGTCGGGGCGAAGGGCGTGGCCTCCACGCGACGGAAATCGGGGCTGAAGATATCGGTGGTGGAATTGACGCCACTGAAGCGATCGGCCTCCGACTCTTCACGGGAGAACTCGATACCCGCCACCAGGTTGTGGCCGACCTGGCCGGTGGCGAAGCGCATATTCAGATTGGTCAGATTGGTCAGCGTAGTGGTTTCGCGGTCGTAGAACTGGGTTTGCGTCGTGACAACCTGACTCGCGGGAGCATAACCGGTCACCACGGTATAGCGAGCCTGGTGGTCGTTCCTGGACCAGCGTGTCTGGTTGCTGATGGTGACACTATCGCTCAGATCGTGTTCGACGCTGATCACGAAGGCGTCGGAGGTGACGTCCTCGAAATCCGATGCCAGACCATAGAAGTTGTCGCGTTCGGATGAGCCGGTCAGCGGGTCATGACGCATCATGCCGCTGATCAGCGCGGCCGGCGTGCCCCAGTCCGGCCTGCCGTCGTCCTGCACATGCTGGTAGGACAGGTGCAAACGCGTCGGCGTGTTGAGCCCCAGGGACAGGGAGGGTGCGAAACCCCAGGCCGACTTGTCGGCTTCGTCGCGACCCGCGACACCGCTTTCCTCGACCATCAGGTTCAGGCGTACGGCGGTACTTTCGTTGAGAATCCGATTGATATCGGCGCTGGCGCGCTGCCGGGGGTCGGAGTCGTAACTGTCGAAACCGTAGGACAGGGTCGCCGACGTCGCATTTTCGAGACGCGGCATTTTCGTCACCAGGTTGATGTAGCCGCCACCGCTGCCGCGGCCATTGTCCGCCGCGGGGCCCTTGGCAACCTCGACCTGCTCGACATTGAAAATATCGCGGGTATAGCTGCCGGAGTCGCGCGCGCCATCGATGAAAATACTGCCGCTGGTATCGAAACCGCGCAGGCTGAAGTTGTTGTTACTGGTGGAAAAGCCGTTCTCACCCGCATTGAAGCTGATACCCGGCGTATTGTTCAACACATCCGTGAGCGTTTGCGCGCCCTGCTGGGCGAACACTTCCTGAGGGATGATCTGCAATGTCTGGGGCGTATCGATCAGCGGCGCGGTGAACTTCTCGGACGAGACCGTCTGGCGGAGATATTCCCCTCTTACTTCCACCGCCTGCAGCTTCGTGCTCCTGTCCTGCCCCTCGGCCGCGCGATCCGACGCGTCCTGAGCCTGGGCGAGTGCGCCGTAACTGGCACAGATGATCGCCGCTACCAGCGGCTTCATGCGCGACTTGCGCACGGACATTTCTCTTTCGTGTGAGCTTGTGTTCATTGTCATCTCCATGATCGATCGAAATTTGTTCGTTGTGCAGCCTGACAAACCAAAGGGCGCTGGCCTGACCCGACAACGCATATGATAGTGATTCGCATTAGTTACCGCAATCAATAGTTGATATGCCCATACGAGCCAGCCAAAATCATGGCGGGACACCCGCCGAACAGGTAGAGTCTGCATACCTTCGCAAGCGGAGATAGCGATTCCATGCTGCATACCCATGCCAACCTGCTCACCGAAGAACAGGTACAGTACTGCCGCCGCGCCCTCGCCCAGGCGCGCTGGGAAGACGGCCGCATCACGGCGGGTCACATTGCCCAAAAGGCCAAGAGCAACCTGCAACTGGCTGCCGCGGATCCGCTCGCCAACGAATTGGGCAACCTGGTTCTCGACGCTCTGGCAAGGCATCCGCAATTCATGGCCAGCGCCCTGCCCCTCAAGGTCTTTCCGCCGCGCTTCAACTGTTACCAGGACGGCGGCCACTACGGCGATCATGTGGACAACGCGGTATTCAGCGTACCGGGCACGCCGCACCGCATTCGCAGCGATCTGTCGGCGACGCTTTTTCTGAGCGCGCCGGACGAATACGACGGCGGTGAACTGATCATCGAAGACACCTACGGCAGCCACAGCGTCAAGTTGCCAGCGGGGCATCTGGTGCTGTATCCCAGCACCAGTCTGCACCGTGTCACTCCCGTCACGCGCGGCGCGCGCCTGGCCTCGTTTTTCTGGATACAAAGCCTGGTGCGCGACGACGGCCAACGCCATACACTGCTCGAACTGGATCTCGCCATCCAGGATCTGACCCGGCGCAACCCAAGTGATCCGGCACTGCCGCGCCTCACCGCCGTCTATCACAACCTGGTGCGCCAATGGAGCGAGACCTGACCGCCATGCCTAGCCGCTCTCCGCCCCTGCAGAGGATTCCCCGCGACATCGCTGCCGTCGCCGACTACGAACCCTACGCGCGCGAACGCATGACGCCCGAGGCCTGGGCCTGGCTCAGCGGCGGCGCGGCGGATGAAATCACCCTGCGCGACAACAGCGCCGCGTTCACGCGCCTGCGCCTGCACAGCCGGGTACTGCGCGATCTGAGCGGCGGGCACACCCGGCTCGAACTGTTCGGCAGCACATTCGACTACCCGATATTGCTCGCACCCATCGCCTACCATCACCTCGCCCATCCCCAGGGCGAGTTGGCCAGCGTACTCGGCGCGTCGGCGATGAAGGCCGGCATGGTGGTCAGCACCCAGGCCAGCACAACGTTAGAGGACGTTGCCGCGGCGGCGCAGACGCACCTGTGGTTTCAGCTTTATATGCAGGCGGAACGCGGCTTCACGCGCGAGCTGGTCGAACGGGCGCGCCGCGCTGGCTATCGGGCGCTGGTCGTCACCGCCGATGCGCCGGTCAGCGGCTTGCGCAACCGCGAGCAACGCGCGGGCTTCGCGCTGCCCGCAGGCGCCGCCGTCAACCTGCGCAGCATGCCCGCGCCGCCCGCGCACAGCGCCCGCCCCGGCGAGAGCCCGCTTTTCGGCGGGCCTCTGCTGGCCGCCGCACCGAATTGGCAGGATCTGGAATGGCTGTGCGGCATCACGGACTTGCCGGTGCTGCTCAAGGGTGTTCTGTGCGCCGAAGATGCCTTGCAGGCACTGGGCTGTGGCGTCGCCGGCGTGATCGTCTCCAACCACGGGGGCCGCACCCTCGATGGCCTGCCCGCCACCATAGACGCCCTGCCCGCCATTGCCGAGGCCGTCGCAGGGCGCGTGCCGCTATTGCTGGATGGCGGCATCCGCCGCGGCAGCGATGTTTTCAAGGCCCTGGCGCGCGGCGCTGCGGCGGTGCTGATCGGTCGTCCCTACATGTATGCACTGGCGGCGGCGGGCGCACCGGGCGTCGCCCACGTTCTCAACATTCTGCGCGCCGAGCTCGAAACCACCATGGTGCTGACGGGTTGCCGCACGCTGGCGGAAATCGATGCCTCGGCAATCTGGCGGGGAAGTCCGGGAGGCCAGTAGTGCTTCAACCGGATTTTGTGGGATCCACCTGTAGGTTGGGCTGAGGAACGAAGCCCAACAATTTCACGACCGAAGCGCCGCGCAGGCGGTTGCGGGCAGAAAACTTGGTGTCGCCGTCGTTCACCGCAAGAATCATCGACGAGGATTTCACCAGCGCGAAAGCGTCCATGCCGACATCGAGGCCCAGCTCCTCGACGCTGCCATGGGTTATGGCAGCGCTCAGCCAAACAGGGGCCGGATTGCGCCCGCCAGTTCGTGTATTCCCAGCACCAAAAACAGCACACAAGTAAAGCCGAGCAACAGATTGCTGAGGGGGCCATTGCGCCACTGGCGATCGAGGCGGCGGCTGTTCATCAGAAACAGCAGTGTCACGGCAAGAAAGGGCATGAACAATGAGCCCAGCACGCCGTAGCTGACGATCAGCAAAAACGGTTGATCGAGAAACAGCAGCGCCATGGGCGGAAAGGTCAGCCACAGCATGTAGGCACGCGCCTCCTTGCTGCGCAACCCCGGTGCCGTCACCCTACTGTCCGGGTCGGGAAGGCGCAGATGCGTGACGAAGTCGGCGAACATCAGGCTTACACCATTCAAGACGCCGATCAGTGACGAAAACGACGTCGCCCAGAAACCGACCAGAAAAATCACCGTCCAGATGCGGCCATAGCGTTCGCCGAGCACGCCCGCAAGATCGAGCAGGCCGCGACCGCCACCGTGCAAGGCGATATTTGCGGAATAGAGCAACTCGGCGCCGACAATCAGCATCGAAACCACAAAAATACCGGTCATCACATAGGCTGCAGTATTGTCGATGCGCATCACCGTCATCCAGCGCGGCTGGCGCCAGCCCTTTTCCCGCAGCCAGTAACCATAGGCGGCAAGCGTGATGGTGCCGCCGACGCCGCCGGCCAGTCCCAACACATAAAACAGTGAGCCCGGAGGCATGCGCGGCACCAGTCCGTGGAGGATGTCGCCCAGGTTCGGCGCCGCCACCACCGCGGAACCCACCACGGCCAGAAACATGATGCCCACCAGCAGCGCAACCAGTTTTTCGAACATGGCGTAATTGCCGATCCACACCAGCGCCAGCCCGAGGCACCCGGACATTACCGCAAAAACTTTCAGATCCACTGCGGGGAAAAGCGCCGCCAGCGGCAGCGCCGTCGAACTCATCGCCGTGGCGCCGTACACGAAGCCCCAGATCACCACATAGATTCCGAAATACAACGTCGCCCAGCGTCCCAGTGAACGCCAGCCCTGGAACAGCGTCTGCCCGCTCGCCAGATACCAGCGCCCCACGCTCTCGACCAGGATGATCTTGAGCACACAGCCGAACACCGCGGCCCACAGCAACGTGTAACCAAAGCGGCTGCCGGCCACCAGCGTGGCAACCAGATCACCCGCCCCGACGCCGGTGGCGGCGGCGATCAAACCGGGGCCGATCAGGCGCCAGCGCGGAGTGTCTTGCGAAGGTGGCGGGAGCTGTCCGTCAGTCATTGTCAGATGTGTTCCTTGTGGCCCGTTGCGCGCATGCGTTATTCGTTGTGGCTGCCAGACGCCGCCGCACCCGCGTCG
This sequence comes from uncultured Porticoccaceae bacterium, assembly GCA_964469165.1. Classification (GTDB taxonomy): domain Bacteria; phylum Pseudomonadota; class Gammaproteobacteria; order Pseudomonadales; family Porticoccaceae; genus CAYXXZ01. Next base: position 9,604 of record CAYXXZ010000072.1, on the reverse strand, counting down.
ACATCCCGTTGCGCACCATGTTACGGGCCCCGCCGTGCGCCGGCAAACAGCGCGGCCGGCGCTGAGGGGTTGATACCGTCTCTCAGTGGGGTACACTTGGTCTCTGGGTGTTAGCTGTAATATCGCAGTGAAGCAGGTGAAAGCGTAGGTCGGGCCGCCGCGCGGAGACCTCGTGCCCATGAATCACGCAACGCATCACCATGACCTGCCCCGCCCCCAGCTGCTTGCCGAACGCGCCTTTGCCACCCTCGAACGCTTCCTTCATATCGAAGCCCTCAGCGGCATCGTTCTGCTGGTGGCTGCCGCTACGGCGCTGGTGTGGGCCAACTCACCCTGGGCAGACAGCTATCACGCGCTCTGGCATACCCCAGTTTCCATAAGCGTTGGAAGCGTCGCCTTTTCGGAATCCCTGCATTTCTGGATCAACGATGCCTTGATGACCGTATTTTTTCTGGTTGTCGGCATGGAAATCCGCCGCGAGATTCACGAAGGCGCGTTGAGCAGCATCCGTCTGGCCGCACTTCCTGTGGCTGCCGCGCTGGGTGGCGTCGCCGTTCCGGCACTGATTTACCTGGCGTTGAACCTCGACACCGCTCGCCAGGCCGGCTGGGCGATTCCCACCGCCACCGACATCGCCTTCGCGGTAGGCGTGCTGGCGCTTCTCGGCAAGTCGATCCCCGGCAATATCCGTATATTCCTGCTCGCGCTGGCAATCATCGATGACATCATCGCGGTGCTGATCATCGCCTTCTTCTTTTCCGGCGGCCTCGACTACACCGGATTTCTGGTGGCAATTCCCGGCATCTTGCTGGTGCTGGGCTTTCAATGGATAGGCATAGGTTCGGCTTATGCCTATATCATCCCCGGCGCCATTCTCTGGGCCGGCCTGCTGATGACAGGCGCGCACCCGACACTCGCCGGCGTCGTCCTCGGCCTGATGACACCGGCGGTGCCGATACGCATGCGCGAAAAACCCCTGGAGCTGCTGGCGCGCGTCGCCAACGATCTGCTCGGGCGCAACACCGCCTCGAAACGCGATTCCATCCACCTCATGCAGCACCTTCGCCAGCTGCGCCTCGCCCAGCGCGAGCTGCTTCCCCCGGTGGAACGCGTGCAGATGACGCTGCACCCCTGGGTGGCCTACGCGGTCATGCCCCTGTTCGCACTGGCCAATGCCGGAATCAGCGCAGAGGGCATCGACCTGGCGACCGCCGGCGCCCATTGGGTGGCGCTCGGCGTCGGCCTCGCGCTCGTGCTGGGAAAACCCATCGGCGTGATCGGCATGAGCTGGCTCATGGTCAAGCTGGGCTGGTGCAGACTGCCGCCCGGCGTCACCTGGGGCGGCGTGTGCCTGGTGGGCCTGCTCGCCGGTATCGGCTTCACCATGTCGATCTTCATCGCCCTGCTGGCCTTCGCCGACGCCAACATGCTGGGCGCCGCCAAACTGGGAATATTACTCGGCTCGCTGGTCGCCGCCCTGCTCGGCCTGAGCTGGGGCTGGCTGTATGCGCGCCGGCTGCGACAGCACCCGGCATAATCCAGGCCCCGCCCTGCCCTGCTGCACCAGGGCGAGGCGACCTCAGGTTTATTGCCGTACTGGTGTGGGTGATGGTGATATCCGGGTCGGCGCTCTCGGTCGCGATGCTGCTGGCGTGGCGACCACGCTGGCTGAAGCCGTTGGTCATCTGGACTTTATGGCGCGGCTGCCCTGCGTGAGGTAGTGTGAGCTGTAAGCCGCAAGCTTTAAGCAAGAGCACAGGAAGAGCAGAGTTCTTTCAAAGTCAACTTAGAGCTTGTTCACGCTCTTTTTGCGGGCTCTGAGTTTCAGGTTTCACGTTGCGCGTTTCATGTAAATGCCTGTGGCGATGGCATTACACTGAGCGCCTCAACGACCAGTGCCCCCCTTCTTACGTGAAATGTGAAACTGTGTGGAGCCTGCCCGCAAGCGAACCACCGAAATTGTCGCTTGCAGGCAAGCTCCTACAAGGAAATCCCCGCGCCGCTGAACGCTCCACCTGTAGGAGCCTGCCTGCAGGCGACACAATCACCGAGGTACCCAACAAGGGCCACCTCCTGCAGGCAGGGGTGCTGTTCGCGATGTCCCGCGGGAGAGAGTTCGCAAGTCGGTGCAAACACGAATAAAAGCGCCCGGTCGCGGCCGCAGCACGTATACTCGGGCGATCATTACAAGGCAAGGGCGTGCCATGAAGTTTTCTGATCAAAAGATTCTGTTATCCGCCACCGACCTCATGCGGTTCATGGGCTGTGCGCACGCCACCTGGCTGGATTTCCAGTACCTTCATGGCAACGGGCCCGAACCCAAGGCGGACGACCCCGACGCCGTTTTACTGCAACGCCTCGGTGATGCCCACGAAGCAAACTATCTCGCTGAATTGCGCGGCACTGGCGCCACCGTCGTGGAAATTCCTCGCAGCAGTCTACCGGAGGCTGTCGACGCTACCCGCGCCACGCTCAGTGCAGGCCCCGCCGTGGTCTACCAGGCCGCATTGCTGCACGACCACTGGGGTGGCTGGGCCGACTTCCTCATGCGGGTGGACACACCTTCAATGCTCGGCGATTGCAGTTATGAAGTCGCCGACACCAAGCTCAAGCGCTCTGCCAGCCCCAAGCATCTTCTACAGCTTGTTCTGTACTCCGACCTTCTCGCTGAAGTTCAGGGCACAGAACCCACCCGGGCTCATCTGATATTGGGAAACGGTGACAAAGCATCTTTTCAACTGACCGAGTTTTCAGCCTACGCCCGCGCTGCCCGCCAGCGGCTGGAGAGCTTTATTGCCGAACCCACAGCGACCCGCCCCGTTCCCTGCGCAGATTGCACACTGTGTCGTTGGGCCGACCACTGCCAAAGTGGCTGGCAGTCTGAGGACAGTCTTTTCAACGTGGCCGGGATCACTCGTGTGCAAGTGCGCAAACTGGAAGCGAGCGGCATCACAACGCTCGCTGCGCTGGCGCAATGGGATCAATCGGTGCGCGGCATGGCCAATGCGACTCTCGACAAGCTGGTGACCCAGGCGCGGCTGCAACAGGCGAGAAAAAGCGGTCCACCCGCGTATACTCTGCGCTCCCAGGAAGGGGGCAAAGGCTTCGATCTGCTGCCACAGCCGCAAGCGGGCGATCTTTTCTACGACATCGAAGGCGACCCTCATTACGAAGGCGGCTTGGAATATCTGCACGGTGTATGGGCTGAGGACACCGGATTTCAGGCCTTCTGGGCGCACACCCACAGCGAGGAAAAACAGGCTCTGGCCAATCTGCTGGACTATTTCCGCGCCCGGCTGGCGCAATACCCCGAAGCCCGCATCTACCACTACGCGCCCTACGAAATCACCGCCCTGCGCCGATTGACCGCGCAATACGGAATCGGTGAAACATTTCTCGACCGCCTGCTGCGCGAACGCCGTTTCGTCGATCTCTATGCCGTAGTGCGCGGCGGCGTCATTATTTCGGAGTCAAATTACTCCATCAAATCCCTCGAAGTGTTCTACGGCCTCAGCCGCGACAGCGAAGTCAAAACCGCCGCCGGTTCCGTGGTGGCCTATGAAAAATGGCGTGAAACCGGCGATCAGTCCATCCTCGATGAAATCGAGGAATACAACCGCATCGACTGCATCTCCACGCAACTGCTGCGGGACTGGCTGGTGAACATCCGCCCCGCCATGCCCTGGCCGGAACCGGGCGCGGATGCGGCGGAAAAGGAAATAGAGGAAGAAGCCGACGTCCTCGCCTTGCGCGGTCAACTGGCCGGAGCCGCTCTGCCGCCCGAGCGGCAAGCGCTGCTGTTCAATCTTGGTCTGTTTCACAAACGCGAAGCCAAACCCGCCTGGTGGGCCATTTTCGATAGCCTCGGCAAGGATGACGAAGACCTGATCGACGACCTGGACGCACTTGGCGGCCTGCAAGCCATGGGGCCGCCTGAATCCGTCAAACGCTCCCAGCAACGCCACTACCGCTTTCCCCCGCAGGAAACCAAATTGCGCGGCGGTCAATTTGCCAGCATTGCCACCGATGACGGCTTTACCAAGGTCACCATCGAAACACTGAATCGAGAAACCTGCACACTCACCCTGAAAATCGGCAACGCCAGGGCTCACCTGCTGATCAATCATTTGGCGCTGCACCCATCCGCGCCCGTCGGCACGGATGTCATCGCCAACGCAATCAAGGACGTAATTGCCGACCAGTGCGGGCCGCGCCGCTTTACCGCGCTCGACGATCTGCTGTCCCGCAACCCGCCCCGCCTCGCGCCCGGCCCCGCCCTGGAAACACTGAACCAGGGTGACGCGCTGGAAACGGCCATGTCCGCCATTCCGCGCATGCAGAATACCGTGCTGCCCATGCAGGGGCCGCCCGGTACAGGCAAAACCTACGTCACCGCCCGCGTCATTCTCACCCTGGTGGCGAACGGTTTTCGCGTCGGCGTTTCCTCCAACAGCCACGAAGCCATCCGCAACGTGCTGATGGAATGCCGAACGGCATTGGATGCAGGTGAATACTCGCAGCCGGATGGTCCAGTTACGATGGCGCACAAAATCAGTCAGACGGACGGCGGCTACGCGGAGGATTACACCGGCGTCATCCGCACCACCAGCAACGATGATCCGCTGCTGGCATCGGCGCCTATCGCCGGTGGCACGGCGTTCTACTTTTCAAGGCCCGAGTGTGAACAGGCCTTCGACTGGCTGTTCGTGGACGAAGCCGGTCAGGTCGGGCTGGCCAACATGGTGGGCATGGGCCGCGCCGCGAGAAACCTGGTGCTGGTGGGAGACCCCCGTCAGTTGCCCCAGGTGGTGCAGGGCGCGCACCCCCACCCCGCCAACCTCTCCTGCCTCGAATGGTTGCAGGGCGAAGATGCCACCGTGCAGTCCGATCGCGGTATTTTCCTGCCGGTATCGCGGCGCATGCACCCGGCAGTCTGCGGCTACATTTCCGAACAGATTTACGATGGCCGCCTGACCAGCCACCCGGACACCGCGCGCCAGTGCATCAGCGGCACGCCCTACCCGGAAGCCGGCGCGTATTGGGTGCCGGTGAACCACCAAGGCAACGCGCAAGTCGCCGAAGAGGAAATCGACGCCATCCGCTCGGCCATCGCCGCGCTGCTCGCCGGTCAGTGGATCGACACAACCGGCAGCTCGCGCCCACTGGACGAAAGCGACATCATCGTCGTCGCGCCCTACAACGCCCAGGTCAATGCGCTGCAAGCCGCATTGCCGTCCGGCATCCGGATCGGCACCGTCGACAAATTCCAGGGACAGGAGGCGCCTGTCTGTATCGTTTCCATGACGGCCTCCTCCGCAGAGGAAAGCCCCCGGGGTATGGATTTCCTCTACTCGCGCAACCGTATCAACGTCGCCATTTCCCGCGCCAAGGCGCTGGCGCTGGTGTTTGGTTCGCCGAGATTGAGGGAGGCAAAGTGCCAGACTGTGGAGCAGATGCGGTTGGTGAATGTGGTTTGTGCGTTAGAGCAAGAAAAACATTAGGCGAGTCTAACAAGCATTTTTCATCATAAACAGAATGAAAATGAAATTTTCATTACGGATAGAGCCGTCGGTAAGGAGCCGTGGTAACAGCTATAACAATGCGTTGGTCGAGATCATCAACAGCCTCTACAATACGGAGCTGATTCTCCACCGAGAGTCATAGAAAACGAGGGAGTCCGTGGAAATGGCAACACTGCAATAGGTGCGCTGGTTCAATCATCATCGACTGCTGGGACCGATCGGCTATGTACCGCCGACAGAAGTTGGGACAAACTACTGGCGGCTACTCGCTGAGAACCAAAAGGGGCGGCCTGAACTCAAACCAAATGGCTTTCACAAACGTTGGGGCGACTCAATACAAGACATTGAAATATAAACACTTTTATAGAAATCAACTATTGAGCGGGAGTAGAGGGAAATATTGAACGATCTGAGGTGGTGTTGAAGGTGAGCCAAGAAAGTCACATTGAAAAAATGCTGGAAATTGCCAGATATGTAGCTGGAGATGCTAAGCCGCGGCAGGACTGTTATGTTCCAAAAGAAATGCCACCCGATAAAGCAGCAGCATCGATGGTGAGGCGCTTGCTACGCCCAGATTTAAGCGGTGGCAGAATTTGGCGCTGGGTTATTGAGAATCCTGATGCAGATATTGAGGATGCCAGGGAAGCGTGGCCGGATGAGAAGAAAAGTCAGCTCGAAATAGAGTTTAGGAGTTGCCATAATGCACGAAAACTCATTCTTTCCAAAGAAAATAACGAAAAGTACCGGAGTGGTGATACAGAGGACGAAATGGAAACTCCAGATGAGAAGATGAGGCAACCCGATGCGGTTCCGATCAACCGCATCTATTACGGTCCGCCGGGTACCGGCAAGACCTGGACTCTATCTAGTCTTCTAAAGACTGATTACACGCAATCCAGAGGGAGCGACAAGGAGCGGCGCGAGCAAATCATCGGCGAACGTATTGCCACACTGACCCGTTGGGAAGGTATGGTCGCCGCACTGTACGACCTGGGCGGTAGGGCCACGGTGGCGCAGATGGCGGAGCATCCTTTCATCGTGGCAATTGCCGCAGCCAAAGGGCAGGCCCAGAGCCGGAACTTCAAACGGTACCTGTGGACCGCCCTGCAACTGCACTCGCTCGAAGATTCGGTGACAGTGAAGTACGTGCGTCGCAATGCGCCTGGGGTGTTCGACAAGAGTGAGGATGCGGTCTGGTACCTGGCCGGTGACTGGCGCGAATCCTGTGCCGACATCGTCGAAACCGTCGATATGCTGAAGGCTGGCGGTGCTGTAGATGAAGAAATCCACCGTTACAGCTTCGTTACCTTCCATCAGTCCTATGGCTACGAGGAGTTTGTGGAAGGGCTGCGCCCAATGCTGGATGAAGAGGCCGAGGGTGGGCAGGTGCGCTATGAAATCCGTGCCGGCGTGTTCAAACGATTGTGTGAGCGCGCGCGCAGGGAGCCCCAGTATCGGTTCGCAATGGTCATCGACGAAATTAACCGCGGCAATATCAGCAAGATTTTCGGCGAGCTTATCACTCTGATCGAACCGGATAAGCGTGAAGGCGCGGAGAACGCAATATCGGTTACGCTGCCCTATTCAGGCGAGGTATTCTCAGTGCCAAAGAATATCGACATCATCGGCACGATGAACACAGCCGACCGTTCGCTGGCGCTTCTGGATACCGCATTGCGCCGCCGCTTTGAGTTCATCCCCGTGATGCCGGAACCAGAAGTTTTACAGGGGATCAGCGTGAATCACAACGAAAAGACCGTTGATCTTTGCAAAATGCTGACGGTCATCAACGAACGCATCGAAGCCCTGTATGACCGTGACCACACGATCGGGCATGCCTACTTCGTCTCGCTTGGACCGGTTCCATCAGATCAACGGTTTGATACGCTCGGCAATATATTCAAGAACCGAATCCTGCCGCTACTGGAGGAATATTTCTTTGAGGACTGGCAGAAGATTCGGCTGGTGCTCGCCGACAACCAGAAGCCATCCGAGCACCAATTTCTGACCGAAAGCGACGATCATGAGAGCAGTCTGGCCAGATTGTTTGGTTATCAACACGATCTCGACAGCTACGCGGCAAAGCGCCGCTATTCGTTGCAGCCGAGCGCATTGCAGAATCCGGATGCCTTTATCGGCATTTACAGCCCGCCGCGCTGACCGGCAGCCAACTCCATGAATGGCATCACCATCTACGAGTTCGACGCGCTGATCGACGAAACCAGGAATCCGGCCGGCGGCGATGGCCTGCATGTCATTCCTGCAAAAGTTTACACATGGCTGGAAGAACAATGTTTGGGCGCGGATGAGGGTGCCCGCTGGTTGAAGCTGACGCAACGCTCAAAGTGTCCTGCAATCCAGGTCACCAGCCATGTCGGTGTCATCCGTGCGCCAAATGGTTATCAGATCGAGGTATTGCCCAAAGTCGGCAAGGTGGTTGGTGGTGACGCTGCCGAAGCAAGGCAACTGCTGATCGACATGCTGTGCTGCCTTCGGGGTTTCCGGCATATCCAGACGGAGAGCGCCAAGCTTGCCGCGGCACGAATGCCTTTACTGGAAGTATTCATCGCCGAATTTCTGCGCTCGGTCGAGGCTGTGGTCAAGCATGGGCTTCGCGGCGACTACAGCATCCGCCGCGAAAATCTGTTCGCCCTGCGTGGCAAGCTGCTGATGTCGTCGCACCTGCGGCAAAACCTGTTACGGGCAGATCGTTTTTTCACGGAACACGACGAGTTCTCCGCCAACAGGCCGGAAAACCGCCTGCTGCATGCCGCGTTGCGTCGTGTGCTGCACCTATCTGTGTCACAGGAAAACCAGCGGCTGGGGCGGATGCTGGCATTTGCGTTTGGCGATGTTCCACCTTCGGATACACCGGCAATCGACTTTCAGCGTGTGCGGCTCGATCGCGGGATGGATTACTACACCGAGGGGTTGGCGTGGGCGCGCCTGATTCTCGATGAGACATCCCCGCTGACTGGTGTGGGCCGGCACCACGCGCCTTCACTGCTGTTTCCGATGGAAGCGGTTTTCGAAGCCTTCGTCGCCCGCCATCTTGAGCGTCAACTTGCCCCGCCGTCGATATTGAAAATGCAAGTATATGGCCACCATCTGGTCCGGCACCGTGGACAAGACTGGTTCCGGATGATCCCGGATCTGCTGATACAGGAGGCCGGGCGCAATCTGGCGGCACTCGATACCAAGTGGAAACTTCTGGATGGTCGCAAGTCCAGCGGCTGGGAGAAATATGGTTTATCCCAGGCAGATTTTTATCAATTGCATGCCTACGGACTGAGCTACCTGAACGGCCAGGGCGATCTTGTTCTGATCTATCCAAAGACAGCGACTTTTGAAAAGCCGTTACCCGTTTTCGAGTTTCCCAAACCGGAAGGTCTGCGCTTGTGGGTACTGCCATTTTGCCTGAAGACGCGCCAGCTTCTGATTCACGAAGAGGCTCCGTTTGCCAGACAATTTTCTGACAGGAAGAAAATCCGTCAGTTCGCTCGCCCTGAAGAATCTCCAAACAACCGTTCCGCAATCTCATAGCCTCGCTCCAGCCCTTCCGACGTGACCCGGACGGATTTGGCTTTTCCTTGCGGATTGGCGATGAACCCCCGTGCATACAGTCGATCCATCACCTCGAAATCGAACCCTTTCCATGCTCTGCCGCCATCGAAACTGAAAATCGCCAGTAGCGCGAGCACCGCGTCATCGATACGGGAATCGTCATAGTTCATGATTGTTACTCCTCTTTACCACACTATTTACGCTTCACTACCACCATGCTTCACACGGGCTCGTTTGCCGGGAAAACGCTTGCACGAATACCTTCCGACAAGCAAGCCGAGAACACTGATACCCTCATCGAGCACAGGCCACAGCGGATACCTTCTCCATTTTCCAGCAGTTCGCATGTGGATAACCAGTTCATCACCCGTGCAGTGAACATGCGCTGCGCGGGGATTACTTTGCCGGATCAAAGAAGTCATTCCAAGCCTCCTCGAACTTTGTTGCGTTTCCTGCACTATGTTGGCCACCCTCGTCAGTTTCCGGGTGGAAAATCCACTACTCGAAACCAGGGCCAC
>CAYXXZ010000071.1:0-15747 GCA_964469165.1 uncultured Porticoccaceae bacterium | reverse complement strand
GAAGATCTTGTGCCGGCAGTGCTCGGAGTTGGCCTGCGCGAACATCATCAGCTCGACGTCCGTGGGGTTGCGGCCAAGACCGGTGAAGCTGTCCAGCAGGTAGTCGAGCTCATCCTCGGCAAGCGCCAAGCCGAACTCGCTGTTGGCTCTCACCAGAGCATTTCTACCGTCGCCCAGCACATCGACGCTGGTGTGGCGGCGCGGCTCATGGCGCACGAAGAGCTTGCGCGCCGCGTCCAGATCGTCGAACACCGCCTCCACCATGCGATCGTACAAAAGATGGCTGACCGCCTCGCGCTGCTGGTGCTTGAGCGGTGTATCGCCGTGCAGGTAGTAAACGATTCCCCGCTCGATGCGTTTCACCTTGCCAAGCCCGGCGTTGTGGGCGATGTCGGTGGCCTTGCTGGACCAGGGGGAAATGGTGCCCGGCCGTGGCGTCACCAGAAAGATGCTGCCATCCCGAGCCTCGCGCGCGGCGCGCGGACCATAGCGCAACAGCGCGTCCAGCACGGTTTTTTCCTCGGGCGCGAGTGCTTCTTCCACGTCCGCGAAGTGAATATACTCGGCGTACAGGGAGTGAATGTCAGGATTGATCTGCCGGAGAGCATCGAGAAGTTTCTGCTTGCGAAAAGAGGATAGTGCAGGAGCACCGCTGAGGGTCAGCATGAATCGTGGTCTCACAACGTGCGGGGGAATTCGGGTGGCTATTGTACTGGAATTGGTAGGCAACAACAGCTGCGGCGAGACGGTGCAGGGTTGCCGCGCACGGCACCCGGCAGTAGGATGGCGCCCCCTGTTCGACACCAGCGGCACTCTCTGCACCCCATGCGACTGAGCCATCTGCAACTGGAAAGAGCCGTCAAGCGCCTGATTCTTGGCGGCATCATCATCGCCATGGCCGTGTTCCTGAGCCACAGCCACGAGATCTCGCGCCTGGAAGCCATTCGCGCATCCGGCAAGGTCAAGCTCATCACCCGCCCCGGCCCCCTCACCTACTACGAAGACGCCAAGGGCGAGAACGGCTTCGAATACCTGCTGGCGCAAAGATTCGCTGAACATCTCAGTGTTGAGCTGGTAGTAAGCACCACCGAATCCCTGACGCAGATGTTCCACATGCTGGGCGGCCCCAATGCCGACTTTGCCGGTGCGACCCTCACCATCACTCCCGAACGCCGCGCCAATCTCCGCTTCTCGGAGCCCTACGGCGAAGTGGAGCAGATCGTCCTGCACCGCCGCGGCACGCCGGCACCCAGAGACATCACCAACCTTATCGATGGCCAAGTGGCGGTGATCGCCGGCAGTTCGCACGAAGAGCACCTCGAGGAACTGAAGCGGGAGCACCCCGAACTGGCGTGGATCGCCATCGAAGACATCGAGATGATCGAACTCATGGAAATGGTGGATGCCGGCGAGCTCGAGTATGCGGTGGTGGATTCCACCACCTTTCACGCGCACCGCACCATGTACCCCAACGCCTCGAGCACGCTGACCATCACCGAGCCCCAGGCACTGGCCTGGGCCTTTCCACGTAACGGCGACGACAGCCTGGTTCAGGCGGCCAACCAGTTTTTGCGGGAATTGCGCAGCAGCGGCCAACTGGCGGACATGCAAACCCGGTTCTTTGCCGAACTGGACCAGTTCTCGGTATCGGGCTCGATCCTGTTTCTCAACCGCCTCAGATCACGCCTGCCCCTGTATCGCGAAGAATTCGAGCGCATGGCGCAATTGCACGGCATCGACTGGCACCTTCTCGCGGCCATCGCCTATCAGGAGTCCCACTGGAACCCCATGGCCGTTTCCCACACCGGCGTGAGGGGCATGATGATGCTCACCAGGAAGGCGGCTTCCGAAGTGAATGTCCGCGACCGCCACGATCCGGTTGAAAGCATCCGCGGCGGTACCGAATATTTTCTGCAGACGCTTTCCCGCATCCCCGACGCCATCACCGGGCCGGACCGGATCCGCTTCGCCCTCGCCGCCTACAACGTCGGCCTCGGCCACCTGGAAGATGCCCGCGTTCTCACGCAGCGCGCCGGGCGCGATCCCAATCTATGGGAACAGGTCGAGAACTACCTGCCGCTGCTCCAGCGCCAGAAATATTACAGCACGGTAAGACATGGCTACGCGCGCGGCCACGAGCCCGTGCATTTCGTGCGCAACGTGCTGCGCTTCCAGCGCCTGCTGCAATGGAACACCATCGAGGAAAACCGCCGCCTGCAGCGCGAGCAGCGCCAGGCGCCGCCAGAACTGCAGGAATGGCATCCGGACAGTCTCCGCACTCTGTGACTGTAAGAGCGAGCCTGCCTGCGACCTCTTTCATATAAGTCGGAAATTCGGGCTACAGGCTGTAGTTGAGCTGTAAGCCATAAGCTCTAAGTTGAACGCTGCTAGAACCCGGTTCTTCCAGTGCGCCTGCTTAAAGCTTATGGCTTACAGCTCACCTGCAACCTGTACAAAAATACAGTAACGGGTCACAATCGACGCCATGCGAAAAATAATCCACTGTGATGCCGATTGTTTCTTTGCCGCCGTCGAGATGCGCGACGACCCGTCGCTGCGCCATATTCCCATGGCAGTGGGCGGCAGTGCCGAGCGCCGCGGTGTGATTGCCACCTGCAATTACGAGGCGCGACGTTTTGGCGTGCGCTCCGCCATGAGCAGCTGGCAGGCCATGAAGCTTTGCCCCGGCCTGGTTCTGCTGCCGGTAAGCATGGACAAATACCGCATCGCCTCCAACGCCCTGCGGCGCATCTTCCTCGACTACACCGACAGCGTGGAGATGGTGTCCGTTGACGAGGCCTACCTGGACGTGACCACGACGGACAAGCAGCGCGGCAGCGCCACGCTGATCGCCCAGGCCATCCGCGAACGGGCGCGCAGGGAAATCGGTATCACCGTATCCGCCGGGGTGGCCACCAACAAGTTTCTCGCCAAGGTCGCCAGCGAGTGGCGCAAGCCCGATGGGCTTTTCGTCATCGCGCCCGGCAGCGAAAGCACGTTCGTGCACGGCTTGCCCGTCCGGTATATACACGGTGTCGGCAAAGTCACCGCCAGCCGTCTTACCCAGCTGGGCATCGCCACCTGCGGCGACCTCCAGCGCCTGTCGCTGGCAGAACTCATCGAACATTTCGGCAGTTTCGGGGTGCGCCTGCGCGATCTGTGCCACGGCATCGACGAGCGGCCCCTGCGACTCGAACGGGTGCGCAAGTCACTCAGCGTCGAACACACCTACGAAAGCGATCTCACCAGCGTGGATGCCTGCATCGCAGAGGCGCCAATGCTCTATCAGCGCCTGCTGACACGCCTGGAGCGCCTGCCACGCACCTATCAGGTGCGCAAGATCCAGGTGAAACTCAAATTTTCGAACTTCACCCAGACCACCCTGGAACAACCCTGCGAAAACCCCTGCCCGCAACGCGTTGCAACCATGATTGCCGACGGCATGGCACGCCAGAACCTGCCCGTGCGGCTGCTCGGAATCGGCGTGCAGTTCAAGCCTCTGCCGTGCGATCTGGGCGAGCAGCTCAGTCTTTTCCCCAACGGCCCGAAGCACCCCGGGCCGCGCTCAGTCCCTCACCCAGTAGGTGTGCAGCAGGAAGCCGCCGAGGTTGGCAAAGGTCAGCCAGAGCGCGGTCGCGCCCTTGTCCGCGGTGAGCAGTACCCAGGCCACCCCGAGCATCACGCACAGTGACACTTTCGGCAAGCGCACCTTGTGGTGGGTGACGTGAACGCTGTCGTAGGGCCAAATATACTGCACGAGCGGTGCGAGCGCGATCACCAGCACCCCGATCCAGGGAAGAGAGCCGCCCCCCGGCAATGCCAGCAGCGCCGCCGCCAGCGATAGCGCGGCAAGCGCCAGGTACGCAAAAGAAAAAAGCGCTTTCAGTGTGGGCACGGCGTCACCTCGTTTGTGTAAATCCGAAACATGCCAATCCTGTCAGTGTGACTCCAGTTGTCAATGGCGCAAGCAAATCCCGCGTTTCGTCGCCAAAATGATACCGTTCGTCACCTCACCCAAGGGCTCCAGCGCTCGACTTGAACTCCCTGCGGAATGGCGCAAGAATACGCCTCCTGAGGATCGGGCAGATCTACTTTAAGAAAATAAGTCAAAGACTTGCCAACAACACCAGGGGTAACACATGAAAGCCGGGAAGCTGTCATTACAATTCATCCTAGCGTTTTTCTTGGCGTGCATCAGCTTGCAGGTACAGGCGCTGGAGCCCAACGGGACCGCAGGCTACAACGAGTTCGGCAACCAGCTTTATCTGGGCACGCTTTTTCTCGACATGCCGTCAGACTCCGCCAGCGACATACTCACCAGCACGCAGCGCAAACGCATGGAGCTGCGTTTTTCCATGGAAATGTCCAAGCGTCGCTGGACGCAGACCTGGACCCAGAGCATCGCCATCAACAGTGACCGCGACACCATGGTGAGTGCGGCGGACGACCTCTCCGAAACCCTGTCCGTGTTTCAGGGCAATCTCCAGCCCGGGGACACGGTGACATTCGATTACAATCCGCTGTCGGGCACGTCGGTATTCATGAACGGCACGCTCCTGGTGGAGAAAAAATCGCCATCGCTCTTCAATCTTCTGCTCTCCACCTGGATCGGCCCGGTGCCGCCCAGCAGTCAGTTCAAGAACGCCATTCTCGGTACCCTCGACTCCACCGCCAACTACAGTGCATTTCAGGCGATCACGCCCTCCCAGGCGCGAATCGATGCCGTGGCCGCCTGGAACACCAAACTGAAGGAAGAAGAGGCCCGAGCGCTGGCCGAGGCCCGCGCAGAGGAAGAAGCCATGCGCAAGGCCGAGGAAGAAGCGCGCGCACAGGCCGAGCAGGAAACCCTGGAAGAACAGCAGCGCCAGGCTCTGATCGAAGAAGAAAAACGCAAGGCACAAGAGGCAGCGCGCCAGCAAGCCGAGGTCGCACGTCAGGAGGCCGAACAGCAGAGCGCGGCTGTGGCCGGACAAGACGACGGTGAAGAGGAGGATCTCACCGTGGCTGGTATTCTGGCGCAGCAGGCCTATACCACCCAGGTCATCAGCCAGATCTACAAATCCGTGAGATACCCAGGTACCGCGGTGAGCCGCAATCAGGAAGGCAGTGTCCGCGCCAACGTGGTGATCGACCGCAACGGCGGGCTCAAACAGGTGGTTCTGGTAGACGAGGCGGACCATCGCGCTCTCAACAAAGCGGTGATAGACGCCATCAACGACGCATCGCCCTTCCCCGCCCTGCCACCTGCCATCCGTGGCGAGCAACTCGAGCTGACGGTGCCGGTATCGTTCAAACTCAACTGAGGGCGCGCGTCATTTCACATTGATGACGATACGCCCCGCAGCCTTGCGCTCTGCGAGACGGCGCAAGGCGACACCCGTTTGCTCCAGCGGATAGCGCTCGGTGATCAGGGGACGTATTTTTCCTTCCCCGTACCAGCGGAACAGTCTTTCCATCATTTCCGGCGTTTCTCCGGGCAGGCGCTTGTCGGTTACCGGCTCGATGCCGATGATCGAGCCATTCTTGTTGAAAATGACGTGCATGGGGATCGACGGCACCCCCGCGGAAAAGCCCACCGACAGATAGCGCGCCTTGAACGCCATGGCGCGCATGGCTGGCTGGGCGTAGTCGCCGCCCACCAGGTCGGCGACCATCTGAATGCCGTCGCTGCCGCCCGCCTGCTTGAATTGCGCCGACAATGCGCGCTGTTCTTCGTTCGACAGGGGCGCCACGCCGTAGTTGACCAGGACATCGGCACCGTGCTCGCGGGCGAGATCGAGTTTTGCCTGCGACGAGGCGGCCGCTATCACCCGCGCCCCCAGGGCCTTGGCGATGTCGATGGCAGCGAGGCCGACACCGCTGCCCGCACCCAGGATCAACAGGGTTTCGCCGCTGCGCAGATCGCCGCGCGTGATCAATGAATAGTAGGCGGTGAAATTCGCCACGTAGAAACAGGCGGCCGTTTCGTAGTCCATGCCGTCGGGAATGTGGCTGATTTCAGCCTGGCGGAATCTGGCGCGCTCCGCATAGGCGCCGACGATACAGGTGCCGAGAATACGGTCGCCCACCTTGTATCCGGTGACACCCTCGCCCACCTCGACGATCGTGCCCGCGGCTTCGCTGCCCGGCACCAAGGGGAACGTCACGCGCATATCCTGACCGAAATGGTCGTTGAGCTTGGTGGTATTGAGCAGGGAGTTTCCCTCGACGATACGGTTGTCGACGAACTGCACGCCGCAGGCATGTACGTCCATCACCACGTCTCCGGGTCCCGCCCGCGGTGCTTCGATGTCGCCGATCACCAGGCGATCCGCAGGGCCCCACTCATGACACAACGCTGCACGCATATCGACTCCTCAGACAAGCAAGAATGATTTTTTGACGGGAGACGGGCGAATGGAAAATGAGAAATATGGTGTTGTATTCCTTCTCGCCTGCCATTCCGGACAGCGGTATTCGATACCGACGGAGAGGACTCACGCCCGTGCTCCATTATCCGTTATTCTCCAGCCGATAGCTGACTGCACCGATGATAACACCGCAAAAACAGGCAGGGACGAAACACAGCAAAAAATTACGAGTGGCATACGAGCAAAAACTCACTATATATTATGTTGCTCGAATTCTGGCCTGTCAGCACGAACGTCTTTGAAAACGAGCCGACTCTCCGCATCCGCGAGTGTCGAGGAGCGCAAAAACCCGTAAGGATCAAGCCATGACCAAAATAACATTCATCGAATCAGATGGCACAACCCATGAAGTCAACGCCGAGAACGGGCAATCGTTGATGGCCGCCGCCATCGGCAACATGGTGCCCGGCATAGATGCGGACTGCGGCGGCAGTTGCATGTGTGCCACCTGTCACATCATTCTCGACAGCGACGGCTATGCATTGGTGGGCGAGCCCCACGCCGATGAACGCGGTATGCTCGGCCTGACACCGGAGCCTTCACCCACCTCCAGACTCGCCTGTCAGATCGAGGTCAGCGACGCCCTCGAAGGCCTGGTGGTGCGACTGCCGGAATTCCAGATGTGATCACCGTGGAAAAAAATACCATGCCTGAAGCACCCGTCATCATGAAAAACGCCGACCCGGCAACCATTCCCCTTCACGCCATCGACATGAGTCAGCCGGACCTTTACGAACACGATCTCGCCTTGCCCTTTTTCGCCCGCCTGCGCCATGAAGCGCCGTTCCACTATTGCGCCAACGGCCAGTTCGAGCCGTTCTGGTCCGTGACCCGCTTCAACGACATCGTCGAGGTGGAAAAAAATCACCAGCTGTTTTCCAACGAGCCGAACATCTCCCTGTTCGATCCCATGGAAGAGGTGCCTTTTCAGTCTTTCCTGCAAATGGACCCGCCCAAGCACGACGTACAGCGCGCCTCGGTGCAAAGTGCTGTGGCGCCGGCCAATCTCAAAAATCTCGAACCACTGATCCGCGAACGTGCCGCACGTATTCTCGACGACCTGCCCGTGGGCGACACCTTCGACTGGGTCGATCGGGTGTCCATCGAACTGACTACCCAGATGCTCGCCACCCTTTTCGACTTTCCGTTCGAAGACCGCCGCAAGCTCACCTACTGGTCGGATCTCACCGCGGACTCCAACGGTGGCGGCAGCAATGTGTCGCGCGAGGAACAGGCCGCCGGCATGATGGAATGCGCGCAGTATTTCACGCGCCTGTGGAATGAGCGCGTCGACGACCCGAGCGGCAACGATTTCATCTCCATGCTGATCCGCTCGGAATCCACCCGCAACCTGGTCGACAACCCCATGGAATTTTTGGGGATGTGCCTGCTGCTGATCGTCGGCGGCAACGACACCACGCGCAATTCCATTTCCGGCGGCGTGTATGCATTGAACCAATACCCCAGGGAATATGAAAAGTTGCGCAACAATCTGGCGCTGATTCCCAGCATGGTCTCGGAGATCATTCGCTGGCAGACACCTATTATTTACATGCGCCGCCGTGCCACCGCCGACACGGAACTGTTCGGCAAACAGGTGCGCGAAGGCGACAAGCTGTTGCTGTGGTATCTGTCGGGCAACCGCGATGAAAGTGTCATAGAAAATCCCGAGGAATTCATCATCGACCGGCCAAATCCGCGCCACCATATTTCTTTCGGCTTCGGCGTGCACCGCTGCATGGGGAACCGCATGGCGGAAATGCAGCTGCGGGTTTTGTGGGAGGAAATCATGAAGCGGTTCCGCTTCGTGGAACTTATGGATGAGCCGGTGCGCTTCCGCTCCAACATGGTGAGAGGCTACACAAAAATGCCGGTACGGGTTCACCTATGGTGACAAGGTGACCGCCGACATGACAGTCGCGCGCTGCAAGAGTCTGTTCATAATCTCTTGATCCAGCCCTGCTTGCCCGAGTTTCACATAAACGCCGAGGTAAGCCCATGGCCAACACACGCGAACGTCGCCGCCAAGGCCCTGGGAGGGATCGCGGAGGTACCGACAACAATCCCGGCTGCCACGCTGCAGTGGAGCCGGGATTCGCACAGTGGTCGATGGAGGCAGAGCGTTCAGTTCAGTCCGCAACGAAGAAATCCGATTTTTTGGCGCCACAATCCGGGCATACCCAATCGTCTGGAAGATCTTCGAAGGGCGTGCCCGGAGGGATGCCATGCTCCGGCAGGCCTGCCGCCTCGTCGTAGCAGTAACCGCAGAACATGCAAAACCACTCTTTCATCGCTCACCCCTCCTTCAACAGGCACTGGCTGCGACCGGAATATTCACCGGCTGCAGGCCGAACGCGGTCTGCACGGCAGGCTCCCGGGCGACCAGCTCATCGTATTTGAGATGCCAGATTTTCTGATACGTATAGAACGGCGCCGTCGGGTACAGGTGGTGTATGAGGTGATAGTTTTGATAGACCAGCAGAAGATTGAGCAGCCCTTCCCATCCCTTGCGAATGGTTGACGCCTTGTAAACGTCGTCCTGGGCGGAAATATCGCCGGGGTAGTGAGGCAGATACACGAACACGCAGGCGATCAGAAACAGGCCGATCCGGGACGCGATGAACCACAGGAACAACACTTCGAGCCCGTATCCCAGGCTGATCAGGGCGACGAGCAACGTGACGAACACGGCGCTGTAGACAAGGAGCGGGCGGAGATTTTTCTTCACCTGTTCGCCGCCGTGGCGGAGGAAATAGATCACGTAGTGAATATCCGAGCACGTCCACACAAAGGGAATTTGCCACCACTTGGCGCGGTGGACGAACCTGTCCGGGTCGAGTTCGCTATTGGTGAAACGGTGGTGCTGCATGTGAACCCAGCGCACCGCCTCGAAAGGAGCCGCCGGCATGAACATCATGATGGCTATCCGCCCCAGGGTTTCGTTGACCAGCTTGTTGCTCGACAGCGAACGGTGAGTACCGTCGTGCGCCACCGAGAACAGGTTGTACATGGCGATACCGTTGGCGATCGCCGCCAGCCACAGCGGGATGCTACCGGCGATCGCGAGCGCGGAAGCGCCGAGCAATACCGTCACGGACAGCAGGAAGAGGCCCAGGGTCGGCCACGCCATCTTCGGGGCACAGAGCAGCGACCGGAAATACTTGTCCTTGCAGGGAAAAACACTAGCTTGCGATGTCATGGTCCGACTCCTGTTCGGTTGTGTTTATCGGTGAGTACGCAACTTGAAGATAATCAACCCATCTTTTGGTATCAAGCGATATTGTGAATTATAGCTCACATTTTGAAAATTGCTTGATCTGGATCATCACACGCACCAATGTCCGCGCCGCCGGGTCGGCAGCGGGACATAAAGGTGGTGGCGAGAGAGGGGGACGGAACGAGCTGTAAGCCATAAGCTTTAAGCAAACGCTCTGGAAGAGCTGAGTTCTGGCAGAGTCCAACTTAAAGCTTACAGCTTATAGCTCAACCACAACCCCAGCCAAATTTTCGACTTATTAAGCAAGGCGCTTGATCAAATCCCTTTTAACACTACCTCTGTCAGCGAGAATGACCCTCGAGCTCGCTGCGAATGCCCAGCAGGTACAGGCTGGTGCCTTCCTCGAAAGCGATGTCGCCGCTGAGGCTCAGGGGCGCGCGGCGCGCAAAGAAGATATTGGGGAAGGCATCGGTATCGAGTGACGCGGTTTTGTCTTCCAGAAACTGGCGATGCTCGGCGGGGAAAACATGCCGTGCCGTACCGTGCGCGGTGTTGATGATGAACTCCAGCATGAGGTGCGCGTAGACCCCCGTGCGCTCCCCCGACAAACCGGCGCTGCGTACCAGACCAGTGAAGTGCTCCAGCAGATTGACGCCAAAGTCCGGGCCTTCATCGTCATTCAGCTGAAATATCCGGAAACGGCTGTTGGATACCACATAGGCGGCAACGCCGCCATAGAGAACGAACTGATCATAAATGACCTTGGCGCCGGCGCGCAGATCAGCCTGCCAGTCACCCTGCGCTTCGGGCCATTTCTTCAGCAGTTCGCGATAAAACAGATTCATCACCCCCGACGTGAGGTTGTCGCGACCACCGATGTAATAGTGGATCAGGGCCGGCGTCACCCCCATGGACTTCGCGACGGTGACGATGGAGAGATCCTGCAGCGGCGTCTTGCGCGACAGCTTGAGGGCCGTTCTGAGAATGGATGCCTGGCTGACGTCCTTGCGATCCTTGCGCTGGGGTCTTCCGGAGGATCTGGTGCTTCGTTCACTCAATGGTTTGGGCTCCATGTTGTTGTCTTCATCCACCGCCTCGGCAATGGCCGCCCCTCTCGCAGACAGAGCTTGCAGGCAGGCGGGAAATTATACGCAAATTACACATGAGTCAGAAATTTGGACTGCGGGTTTGGGTGGAGCTATAAGCTGTAAGCTCTGAGTTGAACGCTGCCAGAACGTAGTTCTTGCCGAGCTCCTGCTTGAAGCTTATGGCTTACAGCTCTCTCCACGTTTTGATCTTCGCGCCGGCTTGTGTTTTATTGTTTGCGTCGACCCCAATAAAAGTAAAGAGGTAAATTCATGAACAAGGGTGAAAATCTGGACAAGCACCACCGCACTGGAAGCGATGCCGTGAGAGGCTGGATCGACATCATCAACACCAGAGATTATGCGAAGCTCAAGGATTTTTTCGACGAAGAAGCGTATGTAACCTACGCCGCCGGTGGCTTTCCGGAGTCGCACGGCTACGACGCCATCGCAGAGTTGATAGAAGGCTTTCACCGCGCCATCAGCGAGCTTCATTGCACTGTAGAAGATCTGCTGGAGGCGGACGACGGCCGCGTCGTGGGACGCTTTTTTACCCGAGGCATCCACAGCGGCGAATTCATGGGCGTGAAGCCGACGGGAAAGGCCGTGGGCATCAATGGCATCGCCATATACACCTTCAGGGATGGAAAGATAATCCACGAATGGAACATGGACGATCTTCTCGGTCTGTTGCAGCAAGTGGGTGGCTGGCGTTGAGCCATGGCCTTGGTAAGCGGAAAATAAACTCTGTGGCAGAACCCCGGTTTTCCAACGCTCCGACAGGGGCAATTCATGAATTGCCCCTACGGCCTACAATTCACGTGGTCTTACGCAGGACTGACACTGAAACCACTCCTGTCGTCGACCGAAACACCCTGGCGACAATTTCCCGCTGCTTGCAGAAACAGTCTCCTCCACAACAAAGCCAATAATTAATTGACCTGTTAAATATCCTGCTTTAGACTCGAATTATTGTCCGGGCTGCCGCCATTGCTTGGCACCAGCCCTTTTGAGTACATTCCGTCGAGACGATTTTCCTGGAGATACACATGAGCGAACACAAAGACGACGCCAAACTGGAGCGCAAGGTCACCGCGGGTCTCAGGGGCGCGTCCTGGGACCCGGCATTCCTGCCCGCGGATATGTCCACCGCCGTTTTCCCGCTGCGCACTGCCGACAACTCGCCGGTGGTGGGCTACCTCCACGCCCGCGGTGGCGAACGCACTGCGGTGTTCATCATGCACCCCCGCGAACTTCTCGTATCCCACTATCTGGTGCCGCACCTGGTGGCTGCGGGCTATGCCTGCTGGGTGCAAGGGCCGCGCACCATCGGCAACGACATTCGCCTCGAACACGAACTCGCGGTGCTCGACGTGGCCGCCGGCATAGTGAAACTCAAGGAACTCGGTTTCGACAAAATCGTCTTGCTCGGCAACTCCGGCGGCGCCGGCCTGTTCGCCTATTACAACCAGCAGTCCGTGCTGGATGCGGACAAGCGCATGGCCCGCACGCCCGGCGGGCGCCCCGTCAACCTCGCGGAAGCGTCGCTGCCAGTGGCGGACGGCTTCATTTTCGTGGCGCCCCATCCCGGCCAGGGCAAGCTGCTGATGTCGATGATCGACCCGTCCGTCACGGATGAGAACGACCCGTTCTCCGTCGATGCGGCGCTCGACCCCTTCAGTGCCGCCAACGGCTTCAAGAACGGCAAGGAGGGCGGCGCAACCTATACGCCCGAGTTCGTCGAGCGCTACCGTGCCGCGCAGCGCGCGCGCGTGGAGCGCATCGACGCCTTTGCCAGGGCCGCCATCGCCGAGCGCAACGCGGAAAAGAAAAAAATGAAGGCAGGCGAAGCGTTCGACCAGTACAAGGCGGCGTTTTCCGGTGTTTTCAACGTGTGGCGTACCGATGCCGACCTGCGTTGCTTCGACCAGTCCATCGACCCCTCCGATCGGCGCTGGGGCAGCGTCTGGGGTGCGAACCCCGTGGTTTCCAATCTCGGCAGTGTTGGCTTTGCCCGGGTTTGCACGCCCGAAAGCTGGTTGTCCACCTGGTCGGGGGTCTCTTCGAAGGCGTCCTTCGAGCACTGCGGCAATGCCATTGAACAACCCGCCCTGGTGATTTACTACACCGGCGACAACAGTGTCTTCCCGCAGGACGTGGGCGCCATCTTCGCCTCACTGGCAACACGCGACAAGGAACAGGTCAACATTCGCGGCAACCATCACGGTCAATCTCTGCGTCTCGATGAAGAAAACGGCCAGGAAGTCGCTGCAAGACATGCCCTCGCCTGGCTCGCCTCGCGCTTTCCGGTGGCGGTCTGAGCAACCATCCGCAAACTGATAACGACTGGAGGCATATCCATGATCGGCGTACGCGATCCCATTCCGGGGGTGGTCTACCCTCCCATCGACCGCCTGACCACCTATGTGGAAAGCGGCGAATTGCCGCACACCACACTGGCGGAGGCTCTCGGCGATTCGTTTCGCGCCAATGCGTCTTCCGTCGCGCTGCATACATCGAGCGGGCAGCTCAGCTACGCCGAACTCGACAGCATCACGCGCCGCTTTGCCGCGGCGCTGCTCGACCTCGGCCTCGAACCGCTGGACCGCGTGCTGTTTCAGTCCGACAATTGCCCGGAGCTGGTTTTTGCCGTGATCGGCTGTATCCGTGCCGGGCTGATTCCCGTGTGCACGCTGGCTGCGCACCGCGAAAAGGAAATCGGTTTTCTCGGCCGCCACACCGACGCCCGCGCCCATATCGTTCAGGGCAGCCAGGGCAAATTCGACCTGGAAGCCTTCGCCCTGCAAATGCAGCGCGAAATTCCCACGGTGCACCACATCATCAGCCTTCAGGATCAGACCCGCGAAGGCGTGCATTCCCTTGCCGAGCTGATCGACCGCGTGGATGACGAAGCCGCCGCCGCGGCATTGGCAGCGGTTCCGCGGGATCCTTTCCAGGTCGGCATTTTCCAGCTCTCGGGCGGCACCACCGGTACGCCGAAAGTCATTCCCCGCATGCAGAACGACTACCTGCTCAATGCCACCCTGACAGCGCAAACCCTGGGTTTCCGCGCCGATGACGTGATGCTGATGCCCATGCCGATCATGCACAACGCCTGCATGATCTGCTGCCTGATGCCCTGCCTGCTGAGCGGCGCCGCCTTTGTCGTGCCGAGGGACATGACCCCGGAAAGCTGGGCCGAGATCGTGGCGCGCAGCAATCCCACCATCGTCTTCCTGATCCGCCCGCTGCTGCCGCGCTTCGAGGCAACTCTCGAGCAGGTGCCTTCCGCCCTCGCGCACATCCGCTTTTTCTGGTCGGCAGACTCGGCGCGCATCCTGCGGGAAAAATACGGCAAGCCCGCCTACGCCATGTTCGGCATGTCCGAAGGCATGAACATGTACTGCCGCGAGGGCGATCCGGACGAGGTACTCGACTGGACCGTGGGCCAACCCATGTCGCGCTTCGACGAAGCGAAGCTGGTCAAACCCGGCAGCGACGATGA
The DNA here is from genome assembly GCA_964469165.1 of uncultured Porticoccaceae bacterium. GTDB lineage: Bacteria > Pseudomonadota > Gammaproteobacteria > Pseudomonadales > Porticoccaceae > CAYXXZ01. The sequence goes on along the minus strand of CAYXXZ010000071.1, from coordinate 1,530 downwards.
AGAAGTGGCCGATGGCGAAATCGGCGAGCTGATCTGCCGCGGCCCCTACACGCTCAGCGGCTATTACAACGCGCCGGAACGCAACCAGCAGGCCTTTACCAGGGACGGCTTCTACAAGCCCGGCGACCTCATGGTGCGCCGCCTCATCGACGGCAAGCGCTATTACGCCTTTGCCGGCCGCACCAAGGACGTGGTCGATCGCGGCACCGAAAAAATCAACTGCGAGGAAGTGGAAAGCGCCGTGGGCACCCATCCCGCCGTTTCCGCGTGCGCCGTGGTCGGCATGCCCGACCCCATACTCGGCGAGCGCGTGTGCGCCTACATCGTGCTGCGCGGCCAGCACAACGCACCCGACGTTCCCGCCATGCAGCAGCACATGCAGGCCCAGGGCCTGGCCAAATTCAAATGGCCGGAACGCATCGAAGTCGTCAAGGAGCTGCCCCTGACCAAGGTCGGCAAACTGAACAAAGCGGCCCTGCGCGACGATATCGCTCAGAAACTCCAACAGGAGAGCACTGCAAGAGGATGATGTCATGAATACGCCACTGCGCCTCAACGGCGTTCACCACAGCGCCCGCCCCACCTGGAAATTGCGGGAAACCATGGAGTTCTATCGCGACAAGATGGGCTTGCCCCTGGTGCACTGTGTGTCCGCGCGCGGCTGGGGGCCGTCCGACCACCCTGACTTCCTCCACTTCTTTTTCGACAGTGGCAACGGCAGCACCATCGCCTTTTTTTACTATCTCGGCGACGATCAGCCCGAGCACCTCATCCACCGCCCGGAATACGACAACGACGCCATCCACACCTCATGGCGCGTGGAAACCCGCGAAGAATTGCTGGCCTGGCGCAAACGCCTCGAAGACAACGGCGTGTCGATCATGTACCAGATCGAACATGAAGTGGTCGAATCCATCTACTTCCGTGATCCCAACGGCTACTATCTGGAAATCGGTCGCCCGGTGCGGGAATTTCAGTCCCTGGACGGCAGCGATTCCGCTGCCACTCTCGAAGCGGCGCTTGCAGCGGAAGCGGCAAGCGCGGCAAAGGGTGAGCGCCTGAAGGACATCGAGAGCGTATGGAATGCAAAGGGCCTTGCGCTGGACAAACAGTTCGGCCTGCCACCGGGCCTGCGCATCTATGTGCCGGATTTCCCCGAGTTCAAGCCCTTTCTGGAAGGAGCCGCGCAAGCGGGTGATTGCCGTATCTGCGCGCCGGAGCACGGCTACTGGCGCATCGAAGCCGACGCGGAAATTCGCTTTCAGCGCAAGGAAATCGGCCTCGGGCCCGCCCTGTGGAACAGCGCCCTCGCCGGAGGGTTTTGCGGAAAAATCGCTGAATATGGCCGCGATCTCATGCGGCTCGTCCCTGCACAATAATCGGAAATCCTGTCGATGAAAATCAATGTTTGTGGCGGTGGCCCTTCCGGACTTTATTTCGCCCTTCTGGCAAAAAAATACTTGCCCAATGTCGAGAAAGTGACGGTTTACGAACAAAACCCCAGGGATGCCACCTTTGGTTTTGGCATCG
>CAYXXZ010000070.1:0-15805 GCA_964469165.1 uncultured Porticoccaceae bacterium | reverse complement strand
TGTGAACTGTGAACTGTGAACTGTGAACTGTGAACTGTGAACTGTGAACTGACAATACTGTCTTCCGTTCTCTCACCCGCTTATGAGGAAGTTCAATGAACTCTGGTACTGCCGTGCGTATCGAAAAAAACAGGCCCAAAGCCGCTGTCTCCAAAAAAATCTATGTGCTCGATACCAACGTTCTGCTTCACGATCCCACCGCCATCATGGCCTTCAACGAGCACTCGGTAGTGGTGCCGATGACGGTGCTGGAAGAGCTCGATGACATCAAGGATCGCCGCGACAAAACCGTGAGCCGCGAGGCGCGTATTGCCATTCAGATGATCGACAAGGTGGTGGACAACGCCAGCTCCCAGGAAATTCAGGATGGCGTAGCCATGCCCGGCTCGAACCCGACGGGCGCGCCAGGAAAACTCGCCATCTATCCGGATCAGTTGCTGCACGACATGGCGGATATTCCCTATCTCAACAGTACCCTGGATCATGCCAACGACAACCGCATCATCAATGTGGCGCTGCGCCTGCAGGCGGAAAATCCCAAGAGTTTCGTGTGTCTGGTGACCAAGGACATCAACATGCGCATCAAGGCCAAAGGGTCTGGCCTGCTGCATGTCGAGGATTACCGGCGCGACCGTGTACTCGACGATATCGACCTGCTGACGAAGGGTTACGAGCATTTCGAGGGGGATTTCTGGAGCAATATTTCCGAGGTGGAGACCTTTCGTGAAGGCAGTCACGCTATCTACCGCATTCCACGCAAGTTCCTGCCACAGGCTTACCCTGGCATGTTTGTCTACGACGATCAGGAGTTCATCGCACTGGTCAAGCGCGTGGAAACGGATGCGATTTATCTGCGCGGCGAAAACCAGGAAAAAATCATGCATAGAAAATTCTGGGGTATCACGCCGCGCAACCTGGAGCAGGCCATGGCGATGATGTTGCTGGCGGAGGACGATCTCGACATGACGGTGCTCACTGGCCCTGCCGGGTCGGGAAAGACCTTGCTGGCACTGGCTTATGGGCTTCACGCCATTCTCGAGGAAAAGAAGTACAACAAAATGATCGTGGCGCGCTCCACGCCCCCCATCGCCGAGGACATCGGTTTTTTGCCGGGTACGGAGGAAGAAAAAATGGCGCCCTGGCTCGCCGCCTTCGACGACAACCTGGAGATCATGCACCGCGCTGATGAATCCACGCACAGCAGCATCGAATACGTGAAAGAGCGCGCCAATATTCAGTTCAAGTCCCTGAACTTCATGCGCGGGCGTTCGTTCAACAAGGCGTATATCATTATCGACGAGAGCCAGGGGCTCACGCAGTTTCAGCTCAAATCGGTGATCAGCCGTGTCGGTGCCGATTCAAAAATCGTGGTGCTGGGCAACCTTGCGCAGATCGACAACAAATATATTTCGCCCTTGACTTCGGGTCTCACCTACCTGGTGGAAAAAAGCAAACACTATCCCCATGCGGGCGTGCTCTATATCAACGGCATTGTGCGCTCACGCCTGGCGGCGTTTGCCGAAGAGTATTTGTAAAAATATCTTACTTGCCAATGGGAATATACAGCGATGCGGTCACCGTGTTGGTGCCTGGGTTGCGATCGCCGATGCCCGAGTTGGAAAGGTGAAATATTGCGATGCCGGCGCGCCATGCGCTGTGGAAGCTGTACGACAATTCCAGGCCGCTGCGAAATTCGATATCCGCGCCCAGGTCGATGCCGCGCCCCTGGCGGTAGGAGCCGATATCGAAGCTGGGTGTTACGAGCCAGTGCCGGGCGAAAGCAAAATCACGGCGCAGGCCCAGGTAATAGTAGCTGGCGTCGCGCTCGGTAATGAAACCGCCGATGGCGGGTCGCAGCAGCCAGCGTGTCAGTGCGCTGTGCCGGTACTCCAGGCCATAACGCGGCGTGTCCCTTTCCCGGTTGAGGAGCCCGGTGTAGCCGGCATTGACGTTGATGAACCGGACATCGTCGGAAGCACCTGTGGTGGTGGGCAGAAAAAACAGCGAGATCAACAAAGGGAGCAGGACGGAAAAAAAACGGCGGTCGTACATCGGAGCTTTTTCCTTCTTGGCAATGTTGTTTTTATTCGCGCAGGTATTTTCAACTTTCAGCCAAAAAAGGCTGAAAAATAGCACTGCCTGCGGGAAAGTGTGGATGCATTGAGTATAAGACCATTCTCTTCGCTTTGTCATGGTTGCGTCTTTTTTCACAGGGAAAACAAAAGCCGCTCCGCTGGGCGTGCGTCCCTGCCGGCAACATTCCATCGCGGTCGCTATTCGAAGCGATATCCGAGAGCTTCACCGAGATGGTTCGCCGCAAGCCGTGGGTCGCCGGCAAGGTCGGCGATGGTGCGCGCCACCTTGAGTACCCGATGATAGCCGCGCGCCGACAGGTTGAGACGCTCGGCAGCGGTTTCCAGCAGCTGCTGCTCTTGCTCGCCCAGAGCGCAATGTCGCTTGAGATCGGCGGCCTGCAATTGCGCATTGAGAATGCCCTGCCGTTCGCGCTGGCGCTGCCTTGCGGCCAGTACGCGCTGGCGTACCGCGGCGCTCGGCTCTCCGCTGTGGCGGGCATCGATGAGATCGCGGCGCGGTACCGGCAGCACCTGCAACTGGATATCGATGCGGTCCAGCAGCGGACCGGAAATACGCTCCCGGTAGCGACGCACCTGGTCCGGCGTGCAATGACAGCGCACGCTGCCCAGGTAGCCGCAGGGACAGGGATTCATCGCCGCCACGAGCTGAAAACGGGCCGGATAAAGGGTCTGGGCACGGGCGCGGGAGAGATGGATTTCGCCGGATTCGAGAGGTTGGCGCAGCACTTCGAGAACCTTGCGCGGAAATTCGGGCAATTCGTCGAGAAAAAGAACGCCACGGTGGGCGAGGGATATTTCACCGGGGCGCGGTACACCGCCGCCACCGACGAGTGCGGCGGCGGAAGACGTGTGGTGCGGCGCGCGGAAGGGCGGTTCATGAAACGCCTGACGCAGGCCCTGGCCGGCCACTGAATAGATGCTGGCGACTTCCAGCGCTTCATCCTCCGGCAGCGGCGGCAGAATGCCCGGCAGGCGATTGGCCAGCAGGGTCTTGCCGGTGCCGGGCGGCCCGCACAGCAACAGGTTGTGGCCGCCGCCGGCGGCGACTTCGAGGGCGCGCCGCGCCTGGTGCTGGCCGATCACGTCCGCCAGGTCGGGATGGGGGGCAGTGTGGTCGACCACCGGACGCTCCGTCACCGCGTCGAGACTTGCCGCACCGCGCAGGTGGGCGCATACCTCCAGCAGATGGCGCGCGGAGTAGACGGTGGTGGCGTGGGCGAGGGCGGCTTCCGCGCTGTTGTCGGTCGCCACGATCAGCTTGCGCCCGGCGCGGCCACAGGCGATGGCCGTGGGCAGCAGGCCGTCGACGGCGCGCAGTTCGCCATTGAGCGCGAGCTCGCCCACGAATTCATATTCGCGGAGCGCGTCGCGGGGCAGTTGACCGGACGCGGCGAGAATGGCGAGTGCGATGGCCAGGTCGTAGCGACTGCCTTCCTTCGGGACATCGGCGGGCGCCAGGTTGATGGTGATGCGCCGTGCAGGGAATTCGAAGTGGGAGTTGAGCAGGGCGCTGCGCACCCGGTCCTTGCTCTCTTTCACGGCGGTTTCCGGCATGCCGACGATACTCAGGCTCGGCAGGCCGTTGGATAGATGGATCTCGACGGTGACGGCGGGGGCGAGAATGCCTTGCTTGCTGCGGCTGTGAACGATGGCGAATGACACCTTTCCCTCCTTGGAATGGCTGTGTGGACTTTGCTCTTGCCGGGACGTTTCAGAACGCCCCGTCTGTCTGTAGGTTGGGCTGAGGAACGAAGCCCAACGAATCGATGTTGTGAGGCCTCTGTGGGAGGACAGGTTGCCAAGGCCGTCAGCGCCAGGGAGGGCGCTGTCGAGCCCCCAGGGAGGGGTTCACGGCGTGCCTTGGCAACCTGTCCTCCCGCAGAGGCCGGGATACGGAGCGCCAAGTGTCATTTCGCTGTGGGACTTGGCGCTTCGTTGGGCTTCGTTCCTCAGCCCAACCTACGTCAGGTGGAGTCCTCCAGGCGTTTTTCGAGTTCGGCAACGTCCTTTTCGAGGGCTTCCAGTTTTTCACGCGTACGCAACAGCACGGCCTTCTGGGCTTCGAACTCCTCGCGGGAGACGAAATCCATTTTTTCGAACGCGGACTGGGCGACGGCGTGGAACTGCCGGCGCGCGTCCTGCCCGAGACTCGCGAGTCCGGGGCCGATCAGTTCATTGAATCGGGCGAAAGCGTCGGTTGGGGTCATGGCTGGCGCCTCCTGAAGATTGCGGTGGATTGTAACAAAGTCACCCACCGCACTGTAGCGCCCGCGCTGTGATGCCATCTCGTTGCGGATTCTCTACCGCAAGGGTGCCTGTGAAGCTCTGTTATCCTACAATGGTGCCCAACCGACGCTTTGTTTTTCACGGGATATCGCTATGACAAAAATACTCGCCGCTGTTTTGCTGGCAGCCGCATCCTTCCAGGTTTTCTCTTCCGAATTGATCATTGGCAAGGGCGAAGAATTTGTGGTGAAGCCAGATCAGATGAGCATGGCGGTGGATAAGCTGGTGGTGGGCGACAATGCCACCATCCGCTTCGCCGAGGGCGTGGACCACTGGGAGCTGCTGGCCAAGGACGCCACCATCGGGCGCGGCGTGATCATCGACGGTTCCGGGCGGCGCGGCGCAGATGGCGCGCCAGGCAAGCTGACGGAGCAATCGGCAACGGTGTGTCGCTCCGGCAAGAGCGGCGACAGCGGTGAGGCCGGCGAGAATGGCTCGCCGGGGGTGGATATCTATCTGGGGCTGGACGCACGCAAGATTGGCAAGTTGCAAGTGATCGCCGACGGCGGCACGGGTGGCGCGGGCGGCAGCGGTGGACGTGGACAGGATGCCGGTCGCATGCTCAACTGTCCCGCGGCGCGCGGCGGCAATGGCGGCATCGGCGGGCCCGGTGGCGATGGTGGCCGCGGCGGCAACGTGGTGATCAGTGTCAGTTCCCTCGACCCCAAGGTGGAAGTCGGTGCATTGACGGCGGGTGTGCGGGTATCGGTCAAGCCAGGTGTCGCGGGCAAGGGCGGTGAGGGCGGCGACGGCGGTGTCGGCAGCGAAGGCCAGTACGTCAGCCAGAAAACCCTGACCGGCAGCCGCAAATGGGTTTCCGGCGGTCCCGGCGGTCGCTTCGGGGCAAAGGGCGAGGACGGCCAGGAAGGTGACTATGGTCGGGTTTTCGTCGGTGGCCAGTTCGAGGGCTTCCCACCAGCCAGCACCCAGGGTGACGGTTACGACGGATTCGATAAATATCGCACGGCGGGTGAGCCATCCGATGCCGATGGCGATAAAACAGCCGCTGAAGAAATCCAGCTGCTGCGTGAGCAGTTGCGGGTATTGCAGGAGCGGGTGGAGAGTTTGGAGAAATAGCTGAGGGTTGTACACTGCCCTCTCCCCGGCCCTCTCCCTGAAGGGAGAGGGTGACCAGGCCTTGCAGTAATCTCATAACCCTCTCTCCTTCAGGGAGAGTAGACGCAGCAGTGATCCGATACTCCCTCTCCCTTTAGGGAGAGGGCCGGGGAGAGGGCCGGGGAGAGGGAAGCAGTGTTAAAAAGCCCCCCATCCACCAGAACCATCGCTCCCATCACGCCGTCCTCGCCGGAAATAACTCCCGAAGGCGCGCCATCACTCATAGCTCAACGTCGTGGCCTTGCCACGGAATACCCTGTACACAAAAAACGTATACCACAGGATCAGCGGCAGCGTGATCACCACACCCACCAAGGTGAAGAGCAGCGAGTTCACCGACGCGGATGCTTCCCAGATGTTCATTTCACCGATGATGATGTCCGGAAAAATGCTGTAGGCGAGACCGAGCGTGGCCAGCGTGCAGATGGCGGCGAGCCCCGTGAACAGCACCCAGCTGTTGCCCACGCGCAGCCAGGCGGGTTTGCTCAGCAACCAGCTCATGCCGAAGTAGATCAACAGGCACGAAAAGGGAATGGGCAACAGGCCGATGATGTTGGGCAGTTGAAACCATTTGGCGGCAATCACGCTGCTCACGATGGGGGTGGCGATCGATACCAGCAACAATCCCAGGCCCATCGGCAGCAGCGCGAGGCGCGCCCAGTGCAACGCCTTGTTGAACAGCGCCCCCTCGGTTTTGATCAGCAGCCAGGCGGCGCCCAGCATGATATAGAGCGCGGGCAGGGTCAGGGCGATGAGGGCGGCGAACAGCAGGCTCAGAGGACTCGAATCCAGCCCGGTGACGTAGGCGCCCAGCATCCAGCCCTGGCTCGCTGAAGCGGTCAGAGAACCAGCGAAAAAGGCGCGGTTCCACAGGTGTTTGTGGTGATCGCCCGCTTTCACGCGCATGTCGAAGGCCACGCCGCGCAGAATGAGCCCGATGATCATGATGGTGACGGGGATGTACAGCGCGGTCAGTACCAGGCCGTAGGCTTTGGGAAAGGCAATCAGCAACACGCCGATACCGAGCACGATCCAGGTCTCGTTGGCGTCCCAGAACGGGCCGATGGACGCCACCATGGTATCTTTTTCTTCGTCGCTGGCCGCGGGCAGGAGCATGCCGACGCCGAGGTCGTAGCCATCGAGCATGACATAGATCAGCAGTGCCAGACCCATGATGAACATGTAGATGATGGGGAGCCAGTACTCCATGGTGTCTCTCCTCTCAAAGGTTCACGGCGGGTTTCTGGCCCGTATAGCCAGGGCTCAGGGCCAGCGATGCGGCGGGCTTGGTCGACAGGTAGCGCAACGCCGCGATATAGGCGACCAGCAGGAAAATGTACAGCACCAGGTAGGTGAGGAAGGTGGCGAGCATCACGCCGCCGCTGTGGTCGGCCACGATATCGGCAACCCGCACCAGGCCGTTGACGATCCACGGCTGGCGCCCGACTTCGGTGACGTACCAGCCGGAGAGCACCCCCACCCAGCCTGAAAAGGTCATCCACGACAGCGCGTACAGCAGCGGGCGCCCAGGCTGGCGGTCGCCGCGCAACGACCAGCTCGCCCACCAGGACACGGCCAGCATCAGCATGCCGATGCCTACCATGATGCGAAACGCCCAGAACACTGGTGCTACCGGCGGGTGCGCATCGGCAAACTCGTTCAGCCCTTTCAATTCGCCATCGCTGCTGTGGGTAAGAATGAGGCTGGCCGCCGAGGGAATCTCGATCGCGAAGTGTGTCGTGTGGGCCTCTTCGTCGGGAATGCCGAACAACACCAGCGGGACGTTGCGCTCGGTCTCCCAGATCGCTTCGACGGCGGCGATTTTCGCGGGTTGGTGGTGAAGGGTGTGAAGCCCGTGCAGGTCGCCGACCAGAATTTGCACAGGCGCCAGGATTGCCGCCAGGACCACTCCGGTGCGCATGACCTTCCAGGTGCCGGGGCCGTCGACGCCGCGTAACGCGCGCCAGGCGCTGATGCCCGCCACCAGAAACGCACTGGTGAGCAGCGATGCGATCAGCATGTGAGTGAGGCGGTAGGGCATCGACGGGTTGAAGATGACTTCGGGCCAGCTCTTCACGAAAAACTCGCCATTCTCGATGAAATGCCCGGTGGGGGTTTGCATCCAGGAGTTGAGGCTCAGTATCCAGAATGCCGACAGGGTCGTGCCCAGCGCCACCAGAAACGTGGAGATCAGGTGCACCCGGTTGGATACCAGATTCTTGCCGAACAGCATGATGCCGAGAAACGAGGCTTCCATGAAGAATGCCGTCAACACTTCGTAACCGAGCAAGGGGCCGGCGATGTTGCCGACGGTTTCCATGAAGCCCGGCCAGTTGGTGCCGAACTGGAAGCTCATGGTGAGGCCGGAAACCACGCCCACCGCAAACGAGAGCGCGAATATCTTCACCCAGAAGTGGTAGGCGTGCTCCCAGAGCTTGTCGTTGCTGAGGGTAAAGCGCACACGAAAGTACAGCAGCAGCCAGGACAGGCCAATGGTGATGGCGGGAAACAGAATATGAAAACTGATGTTGGCGGCAAACTGCAGGCGAGCGAGCAGCAGAGGGTCCAGCACGGTACGTACCTCACTTCGGCGTGGGATATTGAAGGGGTAGAGGTTGCCAGGCAGCCCTGGCGCGACCGGCCATCGCGGGCGAACTGCGACACCCGGAACATGCCATCATTCTGGCACGTTTTTTCGTGTCGTTCACCCCGTTTGCGCCATCGTGGCGGACAATCGCCCCAGCCCCGGTCGCAGCGGCCGTGCGAAGCTCGAGAAGTGTGCCTCGGCGGCGCCGGATCAAATTGACAGCCCTGACGGCGGCGCTGTGGTAAACTCTCCGCCCCTTGATCGATGTTCGACTGCTTTCGTGCCATGACCAATCGCTTGCAGATAGCCGAAGATTCACGTTTTCGCGACATTGTCCAGCAACATCTGGATCGCCTTCACGACGAGCCCAGGCGCAGCCTCGAGGAGGAGGAAGCCTGCTGCGCGCGCATCAAGGAACTGCTGGTGGAGAAGGATGCGGTGATCGTCGCCCACTACTACACCGAGCCTGGCATTCAGCGCCTGGCGGAAGAGACGGGTGGTATCGTCTCCGATTCGCTGGAGATGGCCCGTTTCGGCAAGAAACACTCCGCCAGCACCCTGCTGGTGTGTGGCGTGCGCTTCATGGGTGAGACGGCCAAGATTCTCACCCCGGAAAAGCGTGTGCTGATGCCCACTCTGGAAGCCACCTGTTCCCTCGATATCGGCTGTCCGGCCGAGGAGTTCGCGGCATTCTGTGACGAGCACCCCGATCGCACGGTAGTGGTGTACGCCAATACCTCCGCCGCGGTGAAGGCGCGCGCCGACTGGGTGGTGACCTCGAGCATCGCTGTCGATGTGATCGACTACCTGGACAGCCAGGGCGAAAAGATCCTCTGGGGGCCGGACAAGTACCTGGGCGGCTACGTCCAGAAGAAAGTGGGCGCCGATATGCTGCTGTGGGACGGCAGTTGCATCGTCCACGAAGAATTCAAATTCCGCGGCATTCTCGACATCAAGAAAATGTACCCGGATGCCGCCGTCCTGGTGCACCCCGAGTCGCCCGATAACGTGGTGGCGCTCGCCGATGCGGTGGGGTCCACCTCGCAGCTGATCGAAGCGGCGCGCACCCTGCCCCACAAGCGCATCGTGGTTGCCACCGACGAGGGCATCTTCTACAAGATGCGCCAGCTCGCACCGGAGAAGGAACTGATCATTGCGCCCACGGCGGGCAACGGCGCCACCTGTCGCAGTTGCGCCAATTGCCCCTGGATGGCCATGAATCACCTGGACAACATGGTGGAGAGCCTCGAAACGGGCAGCAACGAAGTGCTCGTGGATCCCGAGCTGGGGCGCAAGGCCATGGTGCCCTTGCAGCGCATGCTGGATTTTCGCGAGAAACAACTGTCGGGTGATTGAGCCTTTGCGGTAAGCATTGCGGCGGTGCCCACGCCTAGCCTCAGACCGACGCTCGATAGTTCTCACCACTATAAAAAAGGGCGGGAAACTTCATTGACTTTTCACATTCTATGCTTATATTTGATGTGGATGGAAAACAGTGTTCCTGGTGTGCGTCGTCCGAAGATAAATCTGAAATCGTCGTCTCGTAGTCATAACTGATCCCTGCATTTTCCACCGAGCGTCCGCAAGGACTTTACTGTTATATCCCGCAAGGGCTTTTTACGTTTCAAAGGTTTGGTTATGTCTACTACTACGGGCACTGTAAAGTGGTTCAACTCTGAAAAAGGCTACGGCTTCATTCAGCAGGATAACGGTCCAGATGTTTTCGTTCACTATCGCGCGATCGTGGGCGACGGCTTCAAAAAGCTGGAAGAAGGTCAACGCGTCGAGTTTCGCGTTGCTCAAGGGCAGAAAGGTCCTCAGGCTGAAGACGTAAAACTCGTCTGATACTCCTGATCCTTTAGCTCGAAACAAAACCCCGGCTGCGCAAGCGCCGGGGTTTTGTTTTGTGGGCAGGCCTTACAGTCGGCGGAAATTCAGGCTGTAGCCGCGCGTGAGGTGGAATGAGCCGTAAGTTTTAGGCCATAAGCCATAAGCCATAAGCCATAAGCAGGAGCATGGCAAGAACCGGGCTCTGCCAGCGTTCAACGTAGAGCCTACAGCTTATAGCTCAACTGGCGCGTAGCCTGGATTTGTGACTTTATGAGTAAATCATCTGATTCGCCCGTCATCAATCGAACTCCCGGGTTTCTTCATCCAGAGTCCTGCCGTTTTCCGGTTTCTTGTCGCCGTTGGCTGTTTCGAGGGATGCTTCCGTCGCCTCGATGCCGATGTGATAGGCGGCATAGCCGGGCATTACGACCTGATTGAGCGCCATGCCGATCACGCGCCCGTGGTGAGGTGAGGTGAGCGGAAATATCTGGTTGTTGATGGGGTTCACCACTTTGCCAAGCTCATCCCCCGGCTTGACGATGTCGCCAAGTTTCACCGAACTGATCAGCAAGCCACCGTGTTCCGTGCGGATCCAGCGCGAGTTCAGGTAGGTGGGCTCGGTCGTCGACCAGAAGCGCGGGCGCTGGTACATGCCCATGTTGGTCATGAGATTGCGGATGCGCTCCACGCCGTCCTTTACCACGCTTTGCTGAATTCGTAACGGCTCGCCGGCCTCCAGGGTGATGGCGGGGATACCCGCGTCCACGGCAGCGCGGCGCAGTGAGCCTTTGGCGCCCTCGCTGTGAAGTACGATCATGCCGCCGAAGCCGTGCACCAGCTGGGCGACCTTTTCATTGCGCATGTCGGCGCGCAACTGGGGAATGTTGGTGCGGTGAAAGGAACCGGTGTGCATGTCGACAAGAGCGTCGCAGTTGGCGACGACCTCGTGGAAGAATGAATGGGCGATACGGGATGCCGAGCTGCCGCGCGGGTCGCCGGGGAAATAGCGGTTCAGATCGCGGCGGTCGGGCAGGTAGCGCGAGGTGAGGCGAAAGCCCATCTGGTTGACGATGGGCACACCCAGCAACACGCCCGACAATTCCTGGGGATTGAGCTCGAAAAAGACCTGGCGAATGATCTCGATGCCATTGATCTCGTCGCCGTGTACCGCGCCGGTGAGGCACAGCGTCGGCCCCGGCGTCGCGCCGTTGAGCACCAGCACGGGGGTGGGCGCGGCGATGCTTTCGAAGGTGTCCGCGGGCGTCCAGCTGAGACGCATGGAGGTGGCCGGCGGAACGGCGGTATCCAGGATGGTGACGCTGCCGTGCAGCACCGGCTCCTCCTCGCGACCCAGGCCGAAAAAGGGCAGGTTGAAAGGGAAGAGCGTTTTCTTTTTCCTGGGCTGGTCGGCATCGGCGGAAGCTTCCGCGGGCCTTTCCTCCTGCGCCACCTCGGCGGCGCTCACCGGCAGCGCGGAAAACAGCGGGATCAGGGTGAGGAAAAGCGCAGACAGCAGGCGTGGTGACATCCGTTACCTTCCGGGGAAAAGCTTTGGATACAGGGTAATTGAAAGCTTGGGGTAATGCACGGCGGTGCCTCAGGCGTCGAACTGGCCGGTGCGCAGCAACACCAGGGTGCAGGCGGCCTCCACGGCGATGCCGTGTTCGCGCAGCACCTTCATGGCCTGCGGCGATTCACTGCCGGGATTGAAAATCACCCTGCGCGGCTTGATGGCGAGGATGTCGGCCAGGCAGCTTTCCAGGTTGTCCGGTCTCAGATACAGTGTCACCGTATCCACGGTTGCGGGAATCTCCGTCAGGGTTCGGAACGCGGCAACGCCGTCGACCTCGGCGTGACTGATCGACACGGGAAATACCGGGTAGCCGTGTTCGCTCAACAGACGCTGGGCTTTCCAGGCATAGCGGGAGGGGTTGCTGCTCGCCCCGAGAATTGCGACGTTGTACGTCATGGAAGTTCTGCCTCGCTGAAAAATGCGTGAGTAAAACGGGAAAAAAGAAAGTCTAACAGGCGGTTGCTCAACGTCACTGAAAACGGGAGAGCGTGTCATGAGCGTCAAGCTGAGTTTTACACTGGCGGTGGCCCTGCTGATAGGGGGCTGCGCTGCGTCTACGCCGCCCGGGAGCGGCAACGAGGAGCAGGTTACCACCTTCACCCGGGAAGAAAAACAGGATTCCGTGGTGATTCATTCCAGCATGGGTTCCCCGGACATCAAAAACTGGCGTGTGGTGGACAACAAGACCCTGATCATCGAAACCTACAGGCACGGCGAGCTACTGGCCACCTTCGGCAGTCCGTGCAGCGGCATCCGTTCGGCCAGCAGTCTCGGTTTCAGTACCCTCGGGCCCTTTGAGCTGGACAGATCCACGCACGTGATCCTGCCGGATGGGCGGCGCTGTTTCATCAAGGAGCTCACGCCTTACATCAAACTCGAGGGCAGTGGCGCCGAGTCATAGCCGGATGTTTGTGTAGGGGCAATTGCGCGAACCGATAAAGCCGGTTTCATGAATTGCCCCTACGGTTTAAAACCACCGCGCGCTGCCAGCGCTACAGGCCGCGGTGTTTCTTGATCAGATCGTAGGCGGTCTGGATTTCCTGCGATCGTTCCGTGGCGAGCTTGATCATGTCTTCCGGCACACCCTGGCCGGTGAGCTTGTCGGGATGGTTTTCGCTCATCAGCCGGCGGTAGGCTTTCTTCAGCTCCGCGTCCGTGACGCTTTCATCGATACCCAGTGCCTCGTAGGCGAGACTGAGCTCGTCGCGGCCGGGAGGATCGTAGCGGGATTGCGACTGGCCGCCATCGCGACGGAAGTGGGTTTGCGCGCGGATCATGCGCAACAACTGCTCGAAGAGCCGCGGTGAGATACCGAGCCCCGTCGCCACCTGGCGCAGGAACGCCTCCTCGTCCGCGGACAGGGCGCCGTCGGCGAGGGCGAGCGACAGCAAGTAGTTGAGCAGTTGCTGTGACAGCACCGGATGTTTGGCGCAGATGCTGCGAAAGCTGGTCAGTTCACTGGCAATGTCGAACTGGCCCGCGACCCCTTCCTTGAAAATTGCGATGGCCCGCTGGCGGTGATCGGCGGTGAGGCCCATCTGGGTCATGAGCTGTTCGATGTAGGCGATCTCCACCTCGGAGACCCGACCATCGGACTTGGCGAGGCGACCCATCATGAGAAACACGGTGCGGAAAAAGGACTCTTCCACATGCTGGCGCTCGGCGGGCGTCATCCTGGTGGTGAAACCGCCCATGGCGCGGTCGAAATAGTGTCCGACGAGAACGCCGATAATGAGCCCAAAAGGGCCGCCGGCGAGCAGACCGATAAGGCCGCCTATGAGTTTTCCATACCACATACTGTGTTCGAATACGCGAAGTTGATGATGAGAAGCGACGAGCGGACGGGAGCCCGGTGGCTACCCTAACAGGATTTTCGTGGCCGCAACAGAGGGACGGACATCGATCGGGTCGAGCGTTCTGCGCAACTGACAAATAATCTGCGGAGACTTCACTGGTCGTCGTTGCGCATCACTATATTGGCGGGATTGTGATCGACCAGGCCGTCTGCATCGATGATGGCGCGGGCGCCGCTTTGCGGATTGCGGACAATGACGCGGGGTTCCTGAAAAAGCGGACGGCGCACGTAATCGACCACCCAGCCGAAAGTCTCCAACTCATCGAGGGCGTTTTTCTGGGCAACGCTGAGAATCGTCCGGAGGTCGGTTGGCACCGCTGGCAGGCCTTTTCTTCTCTCTCTTTGCATGTTTCGCAACTCGTCAAAAGGGCGCTGTTTATCACGATCCTGTCGCTGTTGTCCACGACTGCGCGACGAGCGTGCCGATTCGGTCGCGGAGCGGTAAATTCGGGCATAATGCGCGGCCATGATCAGTATCGAAAACATCAGTTTGCGGCGCGGCACCAAACTCCTCCTGGAGGGGGCGAACGCGGCCATTCACCCAGGGCAGAAGATCGCCTTGATCGGCGCCAATGGTGCCGGCAAGTCCACCTTTTTCCAGATGTTGCTGCACAACGTGCAGGCAGACAGCGGCAATCTCCGTATTCCTGCTCACTGGCGTGTCGCCCATATGGCCCAGGAGGTTGCCGCCAGTGGTGTATCGGCGCTTGACTACGTGCTCGATGGTGATGTCGTGTTCCGCGAAACCGAGCGCGCCATCGCCCTGGCCCAGGAAAATGCCGACAACGCGGTACTGGGTTCGCTGTATCAGAAGCTGGATGACATCGACGGTTATTCCGCGCAGGCCCGCGCGGAGAAACTGCTTCATGGTCTCGGCTTTGCCACCGAGGAGTGCGCACGCAGTGTCAATACCTTCTCGGGGGGCTGGCGCATTCGTCTCAATCTGGCACAGGCGTTGATGTGCCCCTCGGATCTGTTGCTGCTCGACGAGCCCACCAACCACCTGGATATCGACGCCAGCCTCTGGCTCGAAGACTGGCTGCGCCAATACTCCGGCACTTTGCTGCTGATTTCCCACGACCGGGATTTCATCGATGGTGTCTGTGAAGCAGTCCTTCAGATCGAGCAGTGCAAACTCTGGACCTACCGCGGCAACTACTCATCCTATGAAGTGCAGCGCGCCGAGCGCCTGGCCCGTGATCAGGCCAACTTCGAGCGCCAGCAGCGCCGCATCGCGGAGATCAACCGCTTCGTCAGTCGCTTTCGCGCCAAGGCCACCAAGGCGCGTCAGGCGCAGAGCCGCCTGAAGGAACTGGAGCGCATGGAGCGCCTGTCCGCCGCCCATGTGGACTCGCCCTTCGATTTCAGTTTTCCCGCGCCCGACAAATTCTCCGACCCCCTGTTGAGCCTGTCGGGTGCATCGCTCGGCTACCGCGACAAGGCGGTGCTGACCCATCTCGGCCTGAGCATCCACCCCGGCTCGCGAATCGGCCTGTTGGGCGCCAATGGCGCGGGCAAGTCGACCCTGATACGCAGCCTTGCCGGTGAGATCCCGCTGGTGGCGGGCGAGCGCGTCGCGGGCGAGCACCTGCGCATCGGCTATTTCAGTCAGCACCAGGTGGATACTCTCGATCTCGAGGCAAGCCCGATACAGACGCTGCAGCGCATGTCGCCGCAGGCGCCGGAGCAGGGCATTCGCGATTTTCTCGGCGGCTTCGACTTTCGCGGCGATATGGCCAAGGACAGCATCGCGCGCTTTTCCGGGGGCGAGAAAGCACGCCTGGCGTTGGCCCTGATCGTCTGGCAGAAGCCCAACCTGCTGTTGCTCGACGAACCCACCAACCATCTGGATCTGGAGATGCGCCACGCCCTGACCGTCGCCCTGCAGAGTTTCGAGGGCGCAATGGTGCTGGTGTCACACGATCGCCACCTGATTCGCAATACAGTGGATCAATTGCTGTTGGTACATGACGGGCGTGTGGAGCCCTATCAGGGCGACATGGATGAATACAGCCACTGGCTGCTGACCTCGCTCAAGGCCCAGAAAGGTAAGTCGGAAGAAAAGGCTGGCGACAGCCCGACAGCCCCTCAGGACAGGAAGCGCCAGCGCCAACAGGCGGCGGAGGTGCGCAAGCAGCTCGCGCCGCTCAAGAAGGCGCTGGGTGCCACCGAAGCGAAAATGGCCAGCGTCGACGAAAAGCTCGCCGCGCTTGAAGCTCGGTTGGCGGATACGAGCTTATACGAGGCCGCAAACCGCGAGCGCATGCAGGAGGTACTACTCGAGCGGGGAGCGCTCCAGCAGCAAAAAGAGGCTTTCGAGCTGGAATGGCTCGAGCAGATGGAGATGCTCGAGGAACTGGAAGCGGAGTTGGGGGCTGATTAGGGTTTAGTTGACAGTTATCAGTTCACAGTTTTCAGTTGACAGTTAACAGGGGGGTGCCACGCTCATCCTGTGAACTGTG
>CAYXXZ010000069.1:0-16221 GCA_964469165.1 uncultured Porticoccaceae bacterium | reverse complement strand
AGGATCTGCTCCAGAAGGCAGAGGAAAACGGTGTCTCGGACAATCTCACCGCCGGGCTGCTGAAGGCGCGCATGTTGCTGCAGGACAACAGATTCGACCGCGCCCTGACGCTGCTGCAGAGCCTGCACCGCCAGGCGCCGTCCCACCCCACCGTGCTGCGCCTGCTGGCGACCAGCCGCAAGGGAATGCGGGATTGGCACGGGCTCGAGGCATTGCTCGTCGATCTGAAAAGACATAAAGCTGTGTCATCTGCGGAACTGGCCGCTCTGGAGATCGAAGTCTACGGCGAGATCATCGGTGCCTTTGCCGAAACGCGCCAAAGCCACAGTTCGATGACGGAACAACAGCGCGAGCTGGATCAGCTTTGGGATCGCCTTCCCCGCGGTCTTCAAAAGCATCCGCACCTGGTGGCTGCTTATGTGCGCCAGCTGTGCCGTTTGGGACTGGACGCCAAGGCCGAGACGCGGCTGCGGCGCTTCATCGCCCGCCACTGGGACGAGGAATTGGTGCGCTTGTATGGCGAACTGAAGGCAGACACCGCCGCGCAACTGAAAACGGCCGAAAGCTGGCTGGCGGAGCATTCAGACAGTCATGCGCTGCTGCACACGCTGGCTCGACTATCCGTGCGCAACCAGCTGTGGGGTAAGGGCAAGGAGTATTTCGAGACCGCCATCCGCCTGCAATCGACGCCGCAATTGTGGCTCGAACTCGGTGAGCTGCTGCAGATCCTGCAGGATCCCCGCGGCAGCAACGAATGTTTCCGCAAGGGTTTACTCGAGGCGGTGGAGCCTGCCGCCGCCAATGGCGTGGTTGCACTGCCGGCTCCTCATCCATAGCGCCGTTCTCGGCTGACAACGATTGGAGCGACAAGAATTCGCTGTCGAGGTCGGGAAGATGCATGACGCCCTGTAGAAGCCTGCCTGCAGGCGACAAGATTCGGTGGTGGTCGCCTGCAGGCAGGCTCCTATGTCTGGACTCGCCTCCACTGTCAACCTGCTTTTCAACACCGCCACCCGGTTGCATCTATGTATGAGGCCTGTTCGAGGAAGCTGTCATCAGCCTCTGGCCAACATTGTGTAAGCTTGCGGCATGCTCATTACAGTTAGGCCTCGAAGGCCAGTAGGAGCCAAGGCATCAATCCGCAACGGTCTTACCTGGGGTCAATGTTCTTCAGCAGGGGTTGGAGCGGCTAAGCGCCCCGGTGGCAGAACTCGGTGAATCAGTGACGCATCGCCGTCGGCCTGTCATGAACCGGCTCACGCTGATACGTCTGGTCATTCTGTAGCAGCACCCAGAGGATGCGCAGATTGCGGTTGGCCAACCGCACTGCGGCGTCTTTGCGCCCCAGGCGATTCAACCACGCCAGCAAGCGACGATCATCCGCGTGCGGCGAATCGGGGCGCAGCTGCTTGAGGACCGAATGGGCGCCCTGGATCATCAGGCTGCGCAGGTAACCATCACCGCGCTTGGTCATCTTGCCCAGGCGGATCTTGTCGCCACTGCTGTGCTGATTGGGCACCAGACCGAAGTAGGCTGCGAAGAAACGGGCATTGGCGAAGCGCTCGGGGTGGGTTTGCTTGGCCAGCAGCGCCGTGGCGATGATCGGGCCGACCCCGCGCACCGTCATCAGGCGCTTCGCGGTCTCGTCCGCGTTCGCGGCAGCTTCCAGGCGCCCGTTCAAGACCTGGATGCGCTCGCCCAGGTGGCGCCATTCAGCCAGCAACTCGTCGATCAACTCGCGCAGTATATCCGGTAGCGGCTGCGTCGCATCTTCCAGCACCCGCGGTATCCCCTGGCTGATCGCCGCATCGCCCTGGGCCAGGGCCACGCCGTGCTCCAGCAGCAAACCGCGCATCTGATTGCTCACCGCCGTGCGCCGCCGCACATAGCCTTGCCGGGCGCGGTGCAGGGCCTGCATCGCCAGTGCGGCGGCGCTTTTGATGGGCACCGCCTTGATCTTGATGTCGTGCCCGGCCCGCAAGATCGCCAGGGCATCGTTGCGATCGTTCTTCGCCCCGCTGCGGTGACTCGCCACGAGAGCGGCCGGCAGGATGCGCGCCAGATTGCCCTGCGCCTGCAACTGCCGCGCCCACGCCTGAGCGCCGGGACCGGTTTCGACCAGCACCACGACCTCGGGCGGTAACTGGCGCAAGAACGCATGGAAGGCGTCACGCGACTTGATCCGTGTCTCGTAACGCACCTCGCCAAGGGCGTCTTCTCCCGCCACCTGAAAGACGTGTTTGGCCAGATCGATTGCCACCGTCGTACAGGCGGACAAATCGCTTAGCAGGGATGGTTGGGTTGTCGTAGACTTTTTCATGGGCTCGCCCTCGCTGTCGTTGGCTTCTTAGACTGCCACCGTGGCGCGTTGACGCCTCCGCGGGGGCGAGTCCATGCAATTACAAAAGCCACCCAGACCACCACCTCTCTACGCCGCCCCCTTGTAGGAGCTTGCCCGCAAGCGACCCATGAAAATGTCGCGCATAGGGCCGAGGTTGCCCCGTTTCGTATCGCCCCCTGTCGCCTACAGGGCCGATTCCACAGGATTACGCGGCGTGGGAATCAAAGGCAAAAAAAAGGGCGCTCTAGAGCGCCCTTTTTTTCTGTCGGCAACTCAGTCGAGCTGCGGACCGGCGGCGATGACCTTCGCTGAAACATCGAATTTTTCGATATTTTTGACAAAGAGGCCAGCCAGCTTGCGAGCTTGTTCGTCGTAGGCGGCAGTGTCACCCCAGGCTGCGCGTGGATTCAGGTACGTACTGTCCACGCCGGGAACGGTCTTGGGGTATGCCAGGTTGAGAATAGGCAGGTGCTCGGTTTCGGCGTTTTCCAGGATACCACTGGTAATGGCGGTAACCACGGCACGGGTGACGGGGATCGGGAAGCGATTGCCTTTGCCGCCCGCGCCACCGAAGCCACCGGTCCAACCCGTGTTGACCAGATAAACGCGACTGCCGAAATCCTCGATGCGCTTCATCAGCAGCTCGGCGTAGACGCCTGCGGCACGGGGCATGAAAGGAGCACCGAAACAGGTGGAGAACGTGGGGGTGATGCCGGCTTCGCCACCCAGCTCCGTGGAGCCGACGCGCGCGGTGTAGCCGCTCAGGAAGTGATAGGCCGCGGCTTCCTTGCTGAGAATGGATACGGGGGGCAGCACGCCGGTGACGTCGCAGGTCAGGAAAAGAATGTGGCGGGGCTCGCCGGCGCGGTTCTCGATGCAGCGGACTTCCACATGTTCGAGGGGGTAGCTGCAACGGCCGTTCTCGGTGAGCGAGGTGTCGTCGTAGTCTGCGGTGCGGGTTTCATTGACCACCACGTTTTCGACGATGGCGCCGAAGCGGATCGCATCCCAGATCACCGGCTCGTTCTCCTGGCTGAGGTTGATGGTCTTGGCGTAGCAGCCGCCTTCCAGGTTGAAGACCGCGCCCTTGCCCCAGCCGTGCTCGTCGTCGCCGATCAGGAAGCGGTCGGGGTCGGCGGACAGGGTGGTCTTGCCGGTGCCGGAGAGGCCGAAGAACAGCGCCACATCGCCGTCGGCGCCGACGTTGGCGGCACAGTGCATGGGCATCACGTCCTTCTCGGGAAGCAGGAAGTTCTGCACGGAGAACATGGCTTTTTTCAACTCGCCGGCGTAGCGCATGCCTGCAAGCAGAACCTTGCGACTGGCGAAGTTGATGATTACTACACCTTCGCTGTTGGTGCCATCGCGCTCGGGGTCACAGACGAAATTCGCCGCGTGAAGGATTCTCCACTGCTCCTTGCCAGACGGGTTGTACTTGCTGGGACGGATGAACATGTTGCGCCCGAACAGGCTGTGCCAGGCGGTCTCGGTGGTGACCTTGACTGCGATGTAATGCTCGGGGTCCTGGCCGACGTGAAGGTGGGAGACAAACCTGTCCTTCCCGGAGATATATTCCTCGACGCGGTTCCAGAGAGCGTCGAACTTGTCCTGCGGGAAGGGGCGGTTGACCGAGCCCCAGTTGATGGCATCGGTGGTGCTTGGCTCGTCGACGATAAAGCGGTCGGCGGGGGAGCGCCCGGTCCTGTGGCCGGTGGTGGCGAGCAGGGCGCCGGTATCGGTCAGTTGCCCTTCGCCGCGCAGTATGGCCTGTTCAATTAATTCAGCGGGATTGGGATCGGTGTAAACGTTCACCGCAGAATCGTCGATTTGCGTCATCGGTTTAAGTCCTGTGAGTGATCAAAGTGGGTGAATCCAGCGCATCCAGGAGGGAGAGCAAACGATTATGCCAGAATTTCTCCGGGAGGCGAACCATGGCCGCGGGTCAGTGCAGGGTTTTGACATCCTGCGTAAATAACCCGTTGATTTGGGCCTCGTTGAAACTGTACTTTTCATGGCAGAACTCGCACTGCACGTCCACCATACCCTTCTCGGCAAGTACAGAGCGCACTTCATCCTCGCCCAGGGTCACCAGCATGTTGCGGGTTCTGGTGCGCGAACAGCTGCAGGAGAAGCGCAGGTCCGCGGCTGGGAACAAGCGCACCTGCTCGTCGTGGAAGAGCCGCAGGAGAATGCTGTCCATGTCGGTGGCGAGAAATTCGGCGGCCCCGAGGGTATCCGCCAGAATACACAAGTGTTCCCAGTAGCTGTCGCGCGCTTCGCGGCTCTGCAATTGCAGTGGCAGGGCCTGAAGCAGCAAACCGCCGGCGCGAACGCCGTCGGCGAACAACCACAGACGGGTCGGCAGTTGTTCCGACTGCTGGAAATAATCCTCGAGACAGCCCGAGAGAGAGGGTGCCTCCAGGGGCACGATACCCTGGTACCGCTCGCCCCGATCGGGGTCGATGGTGATCACCAGGTGGCCGCCGCCGAGAAGTGCGCCGAGTTCATCGCTATCCGGCTGGGCACCGGCGCGCAACTTGGCAATACCGCGCAACTGATTCTGGTGGACACAGTCCGCCATAAGCAGAGAAACGTCGCCGTCGCCACGTGCCTGAAGGGTGAGAATACCGTCGAATTTCATGGTGGCACTGAGCAGCCCGACCGCGGCCAGAACTTCGCCGAGCAGATGGCTGACGATGCCGGGATAGTCGCCGTTGAGCAACACCCGTTGATAGCTATCTTCCAAAAGGACGATTTCGCCGCGCACATCCGTATCTTCGAAGAGGAAGCGCTTGAGCTGATCTGTGTTGGCCATGAAATTCCGCGATGCCCATGCAGGAAGGGGCACACTCTATGTAACGACTCGGGTTTTGTCCAGCGCCCGAGTCGGGTGACAGGCGGCCGCCGCCGCGATTGAGGCGAGCCGGACCGCCCGGTTATTTGGGTTCCAGCGCCTTGTAGAGGGTCACGGGCTGCGTCGACCTCGACTTCCTGCGCACCCGCAGGTTGAGCATTTCCACCGCCACCGAGAACGCCATGGCGAAGTAAATGTAGCCCTTGGGCACATGGACATCGAAGCCTTCGACGATCAGGGTGACGCCCACCAGAATGAGGAACGACAGCGCCAGCATCTTGATGGTGGGGTGGCGATCGACGAAATCGCCGATGGATTTCGCGGCGAACAGCATCACCAGCACGGCGGCGATGATGGCGATGGCCATCAGGTTGAGATGGTCCACCAGGCCAACGGCGGTGATCACGGAATCCAGTGAGAACACGACGTCGAGCACCGCGATCTGCGCCAGGATCATGCCGAAGCTTGCGGATGCAACGCTGGCGGTGTGACTGTCACTCCCCTCCAGGCTGTGGTGAATTTCGCTGGTGGCCTTGAAGAGCAGGAACAGGCCGCCGCCGATCAGGATGAGGTCGCGGCCGCTGACGTCCTTGTCGAGCACCGTGAACAGCGTGTCGGTAAGGCCCATCACCCAACTGATGCCCGCCAGCAGCGCCAGCCGTGACAGCATGGCGAGACCGAGGCCGAGCCGGCGCGCGAGGTTGCGCTGGGCGACCGGCAGGCGCGATACCAGAATGGAAATGAAGATGATGTTGTCCACGCCGAGAACGATCTCGAGTGTGGTGAGCGTGACCAGGGCGATCCAGGCTTCAGGTGAGCTGATCCAGTCGAACACGAACATGGCTGTTTTCTCCTTGACGGATGGGAGATGTTGAACGGGAGATGAGAGACGGGCCGCGCTGTTGCATCTCCCATCTCCCGTTCAACATCTCCCCTCTAATCGTTGATCACCAGGCGCACGCTCTGCGGCGCCAGGGGAGGCGCATCGGCAAAGCTCATCACCAGCGTTGTCAGTTCGTCCCAGGGAGACCCTGCGTGCAGGCCCTTGACGGTGCGGTCGACCACGGCTGTCTGGCGCAGCAACATGCGCAGATGGGCGAGCCTGAGGCGGCGCAAGGCACTTTTGAGAAGCGGCTGGCGCTTGTCCCAGACCTTGTTTTTGCGAAAGACGGCGTCTACGGAGTCGTGAAAATTGCGCGCTTCCGCCGCCTGCAGCAGGGTGCGCAGTTCACGCGTCAGCGCCCACAGAATCACCAGGGGCTCGGTGCCTTCCTCGCGCAGACCGCGCAGGACCCTTGTCGCGCTGGCGGCGTCGCCTTCCAGGGTCTTGTCGATCAGCGCGAAGACGTCGTAGCGGGCGCTGTCCGCCACCACCGTGGACATGGTGGTGGCATCCACCTCGCCGCTGGGCGCCAGCAGCTTGAGCTTCTCGATTTCCTGGATGGCCGCCAGCAGGTTGCCTTCGACGCGGTCGGCGAGAATGTCGGCGGCGGCGCGACTCGCGCGGATGCCATGTTCGCGCAGGCGTCCGGCGATCCAGTTGGGCATCTGCGCGGCCGCTACCGGCCATACCTGAATCAGGGCGCCGGCATCTTCCAGGGCCTTGACCCATTTGCCGCGCAGCGCGCTGCTGTCGAGCTTGCCGCTGATGATCAGCAGCAGGTTGTCGGGCGAAGGCGACTGACAATATTCGATGAGCGCCTTGGCGCCCTTGTCGCCGGGCTTGCCGCTGTCCAGGCGCAGTTCCAGCAGCTTCTTCTCGGCGAACAGGGAGAGGGCGTTGGCCTCGTTGAGCAGTATCTGCCAGTCGAAGCTGGCGTCGGCGTGAAACAGTTCGCGCTGGCCGAAGCCGCGCTGGCGCGCGGCGCCGCGCACGGCGTCCGCGGCTTCCTGGGCGAGCAGCGGCTCGTCGCCGCAGATCAGGTAGACGGGCGCAAGCTGTTGCGCCAGATGCTGGTTCAGTTGCTCAGGGCGCAGCCGCATCGGAGGGGCGCAGCTGGCGCAGGTGGTTGAGCATCTGGTTGATGAGGTCGCGGCGCATCTCGCCGCGGATCAGCTCGCGCTCGTCCTGGGTGGCGAGCACGTTGTTCTCGTTGTATTCGAAGACGCGTTCGCTGCTCACCACGGACAGGGGCACGAGCTGCTCGCCAGCGCGGTTGACGATCATGAAGCGGGCTTCCTCGATCAGTTCCTGCTGCGACACGCGGGCGTTCTCGTTCACCGCCGCGACCCGTACCAGGCTGCGTTCCTGGACGATGACCAATGACAGTTCGGCGTCCGCGGCGGTCTCGGCAACCCTCACCCCGGCGGATTTCAGGGCGCGACCGAGATCGCGGCTGAGCAAGCCGTTGCTGTCCTGGGCGCTGATGTGCAGAGCCTCGAGGTCGTCGGGAATCATGCCGGTGCCGCGCAGCTGCCAGCCGCAGGCGCTGATCATCGCCGCGCTGAGCAGCAGGACCGCAAGGGCGGCGCGCGGACCGGATCGGGATTTCATCATGCGTGAACCTTTCAGGGTTGGCGTCTCAGTTGGCGACGATGTTGACGAGCTTGCGCGGCACGACGATCACTTTACGGATGCTGAGCCCCTCCGTAAAGCGGCGCACGTGCTCGTCGCCGAGGGCGAGCGCTTCGAGATCGGGCTGGGCGATATCGACGGGCACTTCCAGCTGCGCGCGCACCTTGCCGTTGACCTGAACTGCCATGGGAATACTGTCCCGCGTCAGCGCGGTGTCGTCGATTCTGGGCCAGGGTGCGTCGATCACCGCGCCTTCATGGCCGAGTTCATGCCACAGCTGGTGGCTGATGTGCGGCACGATGGGCGCCAGCAGCAGCACTGCGGCTTCCAGGGCTTCCCGTTCCACGGCAAGCGCCTGGGGCGAGTCGTCCTGGAGGCGGCTCACCTCGTTGAGCAACTCCATCACTGCGGCGATGGCGGTGTTGAATGTTTGGCGTGCGGCGCAGTCGTTGGTGACCTTGGCGATGGTTTCGTGGG
Source organism: uncultured Porticoccaceae bacterium (assembly GCA_964469165.1). Lineage (GTDB taxonomy): Bacteria > Pseudomonadota > Gammaproteobacteria > Pseudomonadales > Porticoccaceae > CAYXXZ01. Next base: position 8,034 of record CAYXXZ010000069.1, on the reverse strand, counting down.
TCTTGCGGCGCAGATTCCGCGCGCTGCCCTGCAGTGCCGCCTGTTCGATAGCGCCCGGCGCGCCCTTCTCGAGATGCACGGCCACGGCTTTCCAAAGCTTGCGCAGGAAGCGGTGAGCACCGGCAACACCCTCGTCGGACCACTCAAGAGATTGCTCGGGGGGCGCCGCGAACATGGTGAAGAGGCGTACGGTGTCGGCACCGTACTGGTCGATCAACGATTGCGGATCGACCGTGTTGCCCTTGGATTTGGACATCTTGGCGCCGTCCTTCAACACCATGCCCTGGCACAGCAGGCGGGTGAAGGGTTCATCGCAGGACACCAGGCCCTCGTCGCGCATCAGCTTGTGGAAGAAGCGCGCGTAGAGCAGATGGAGAATGGCGTGTTCGATGCCACCCACATACTGGTCGACGGGCAGCCAGTAGTCGGCGGCGTTCTTGTCGAGCATGCCTTCGCTGAAATCCGGGCAGGTGAAGCGGGCGTAGTACCAGGACGATTCCATGAAGGTATCGAAGGTGTCGGTTTCGCGCTCCAGCGCTTCGCCGTTCAGTTCATCCTGGCGCCATGCGGGGTCGGCCTTGATGGGGGACTGCACGCCGTCCATGTGCACGTCTTCAGGCAGCAACACCGGCAACCTGTGGGCGGGGACGGTAATCTCGCTGCCGTCGGGGCGGTAGAGCATGGGAATCGGCGCGCCCCAGTAGCGCTGGCGCGATACGCCCCAGTCGCGCAGGCGGAAATTGGTGGTGACGCGACCCTTGTCCGCGGCGCCCAGGGCAGCGGCGATGGCATCGAAGGCGCCGTTGAAATCGAGGCCGTCGAAGTGCCCGGAGTTCACCAGCACGCCCTTGTCGACGAAAGCTTCCTTGTCGAGGTCGATGGTACTGCCGTCGGCGGGCGCGATGACCTGAGTGATCGGCAGGCCGTACTGGGTGGCGAACTCCCAGTCGCGCTGGTCGTGGGCGGGAACCGCCATCACCGCGCCGGAGCCGTAGTCCATCAGGACATAGTTGCCTACCCAGACGGGCACCTTTTTGCCGCTGAGGGGGTGAATGGCGTCGATACCCAGGGCCATGCCCTTCTTGGTGAGGGTGGCCATGTTGGCCTCACTCACCGCCTGGCGTTTGCATTCGGCAATGAAGTCGCGCAGGGCCGGGTTGTTCTCGGCAGCGGCCTGGGCGATGGGGTGGCCGGCGGCGAGGGTCACGTAGGTCACGCCCATGAGGGTGTCGGGGCGCGTGGTGTAGACATCGAAATGGTCGACACCGGCGATGGTCTGAGCCAATCCAAAGGACAGTTCCACGCCGCGGCTCTTGCCGATCCAGTTGCGCTGCATGGTGCGCACCTGTTCGGGCCAGCCGTCGAGTTTGTCCAGATCACTGAGCAGTTCTTCGGCGTAGGCGGTGATCTTGATGAACCACTGGGGAATTTCCTTTCTCTCCACCGGTGTGTCGCAGCGCCAGCAGCAACCATCGATGACCTGCTCGTTGGCGAGTACGGTTTGGTCGTTCGGACACCAGTTCACGGCGCTGGTCTTTTTGTAAACCAGACCCTTTTCATAGAGGCGAGTGAAGAACCACTGCTCCCAGCGGTAGTAGTCGGCCTGACAGGTGGCCAGCTCGCGGCTCCAGTCGTAGGCGAACCCCAGCGATTTCAATTGCCTTTTCATGTAGGCGATGTTGTCGTACGTCCAGGGTGCGGGAGCGGTGTTGTTCTTGATGGCGGCGTTCTCTGCCGGCAGGCCGAAGGCATCCCAACCCATGGGTTGCAGCACGTTCTTGCCCTGCATGCGCTGGAAGCGGCTGATCACATCGGCAATGGTGTAATTGCGCACGTGGCCCATGTGGAGTTTGCCGCTGGGGTACGGAAACATGGCCAGGCAGTAATACTTTTCCCGGCTGGGATCTTCGCTGACGCGAAAGCTCTGGTTGTTTTCCCAGAACTGCTGGACATTTTTTTCGACGGTATCGGGACGGTATTGCTCTTCCATTTCCATTGCGCGGATTCTGCGGGGCCAAGATGAAAGGGGGGGATTATAGGGGAAAACCCGGCAAGTTGAGAGCCGGATTGCGGACTGGCTCCTGGGCCGGGGCACCATACCCATAGGGCAGCCAAGTTTTGCTTGACTGCCATCTCCGTCTGACATCAACGCGGGGAGGTTCAGAAATCTGAAAGCATGGTCACCCGAGATCATCCAGAAACTCGGACGCTGGCTCCACGGCGGTCACCAGCAAATGGTCACGCGCTCGAGTGCAGGCGACATACAGCAGATGCCGCTCCGTTTCGTAAACTTCTTCAAGATCGGCGTCATCCGCAACGGACTCCAGGCGTGCCTGGCTCGGAATAACTTCATCGTCGCAGGCCATGACGGCGACAGCGCGAAATTCCAGTCCCTTCGCCAGATGCATGGTACTGATGGATATCTTGCCGCTGGTGGTGGCTACCTTTTCGCCAAGCACATCGGAATCCAGCCCGGCCTGTTCCGCAGCGGCCAATGCTCTCGGCAGTTCCTGTTCCGAGCGGACGAAGATACCAATCTCATGGGGCACCAGACCGTCGTCTGAAAGGCCCTTGACCCATGTCGCCACCATGGCAATTTCTTCTTCCCTGCTGTCCAGAGCGCGAATGTCGGGCTCCGGACCATTGAACACCGAGACGGTGCCACGGCGATCCTCAGCGTTGCCATCGACATCGGTGACCTCCGGTGACAGCAATCGATCCGCCTGCCGACGAATCTGATGCGAGGTGCGATAGTTGGTACGCAAGGTGAACGACCGGCCGCGAATCTCGACGCCCAGAGATTTCCATGAAAACGGCGTCTGGAAAATCCGCTGACCCAGGTCGCCCGCAAAAAACAGCCCGTTGGCGCTCGAACCACCGAGTGCTGCAAGAAAGCGCAACTGGGAAACACTCACGTCCTGCGCCTCATCGACGACAATGAATTCGAAAGGCAGCTTTTGATTCAACTGAAGGTGTTCCTCCAGACGAGTGAACATGCCGGCTCGGGTAATCAGCTCTTCACTCAGCAACCGCTCCCTCACCTGCCGGAAAACCTCCCACAGCACCGCGCGCTGCTGCTCCGGCAATCGGGTCTTTCTGCCCAGCCGCTTGATGTCTCGATACTGCTCCCAGCCATTGAGCTGCCAGGCATCGACAACATCCTCCCATTCGCCGAGCAGAAACCGGAGTGTGAAACGGTTTCCCTCCACATCGGCAGCGGCTTCCTCCACCACTGACTGGATATGGTCCCTGTCCGCCAGGCTCAGAGGCCCGATACGGGCCTTGTAGAGGCGCTCGCCAATTTCGTCGATGGCATGAACTTCGATACGCTCGGCCAGCCTCGGCTCCGCGCCGATCAAGCAACCAAGCTTGGCGCGCAAGGCATCGGCCAGGGTGGTGGAAAAGGTGGTCAGCAGCACCCGTGCCTCGGGCTGGCTTCTTGCCAGGTGCACGGCACGATGCAGCGCCACAATGGTCTTGCCCGTCCCGGCGGAGCCGGATACCCGCACCGGGCCGTTGTAATTCTTCTCCACGATCTGTCGCTGGGCAGGATGCAGGAAGACGGTCCATTTCTCCCAGGGAAACTCCAGGGCGCGGGCCAGTTCGTCCACATCCGCCACCACGCGGAACCGGCGCTGGGCATCCGGATGCTCGAAAGGGTCGACACCCTGCACTACGATGGGCACCTTGGGCACTCCGCCGGTCGCCAGCTCCAGAAGAGCTTCGGCGGCCTCTGCCGGCAGATGGTCCGCCAACTGAAGCAGGCCATCCTCGTCGGCTTTGAGTACATCCTCCAGCCACTCGCGCGGTACGCCGTAACCCAGCAGGGTCGATTCGGCGATGCCGGCAAACAGGGGCGGTCCCTGCTCCATCAATCTGTCGACCGGCACATAAACAGGCACCATCACATCCTGCACAGTTTCGCGGACCTCCACCAGTTGCGCCGCGCCAGTGGAAGGATGCGTCTCCAGTTTGCGGCGCTCTGCCCACTGGTAGGCTTTGTCGTGATGATCCACATAGCAGAGCAACAGGCTGGATTCGGTTCTGTGGACGATGATGCGAATATCCCGGTTCGCCCGTACCGACCAGAAGTTCTTATCCCTGGCGCGGTCGAGCTTGTGGAAGCTCAGACCCGGATTCGCGGGATTCAATTGCAGATCGAAAGCCGTGGTCTTGGCGGCTTTCTGTTCCTCTCCGGTGAGTTTGGCAAGGCTGTCGGTGAAGGTATCGGCGATGAGGAAGTTCAAAGTTTTCGTTCCTTAGTTACAGCTGAGAATCGGATCCCGGAAGTCTCACAATACGTCCTCAATCAGCTCTGTCCTGAGCCCAAAGCAGCATTGATCTCGTTAGGCAACAATTTCAACTTGCTAACGACTTTCGTGCCATATTTGACCGAAAATCTTTCTACATGCTGCGCCATACTGGAGTCGGCTCGAAATATAGTCATGTAGGGAGCGTAAGTCGCATGAAGAAAGTCTCCCATATCGCTACTTTTAATTTTTCTTCTGTTCTCTCCAACCGAGCCGTGAAGGGAAGAATAGGCGGTTCTTATGAAGACCGTAAGCCCTGGACAGCTACGCTCTATATCTGAAATTTCATACTCTAAACAAATTCCTTTTTTTTTCAGAAGTACAGACACTACCCGATTGATCGTTTGATTAGCGAGCTTATCCCAATGGTTCCTTTGAGTAGGAATACTTTTCTCAACCCCGAGATCCTTAGCTTCATTATAGATTCTCTTTAATTGATCTATTTCAGAACCGATAACAGAAAGAAACTTCTCTCCCGGCTCCCGAACCAGCCTTACCAAAGGGCTCAAAGCATCCGCATGACTCTCAAACCAACGTGCCAACACCAATGGATTTCCAATACAATCCAAGAATTTTTCAAATGCAACAACCTCTCTAACCTGGCCACGAAAATAAGCTAAGATTACCTCAAAAAGCTCATCTGTTATTGGGTATCTTTGGAGCATAGCTTCCTTCCATCCGTGGTCTTCTAATGCACCGAAGGTCTCGTCCATAAAAATTTTCATATAGGAGTTGTTCTGAAAATACTGCTTCTTGACTTGTCGCCTCGTATTTCTATCAAGCCCCTTCTTTTTAAGCTCATCATCTACAAGGTTTTTCACATCAAGACCATTCCAGGGCGTTGGGATTTGGTCGCCCCAAGAAAACCACCGAGAATCTTTAGCAATAACGCTAAAATCAGGTTTTGTTTTATTGACTAGACAGTCAATCTCCCTCTCCAGTAGCTCATCAAAAGGAATCAGTGCATTCTTTCCACAGAATCGCACTAGCTGTCTTGATCTTGCATAAGCTTCATTGTGGTACTGGCTTTCAGTGGGAGCCATCTCGCTAATATGAATACCAGAGAAAACGAAATATACATCGCTCAACCGTGACAGCCCTTCAAGTTCGCGAGCAATATTTCCAATATCCGGATCTTTTCCCTCGTTGTCCGCAATGGATGAAAAGTCCGAACTATCCAGATACACAAGGACCTTTTTGGAGTCGGTCTTAAATTCCTCACTCACAAAAAAATGCTCCTCCAGCTCAACGGACACCTATACCACCAAGAGTAGCGATTTCTAGACTCTGAAAACCTTCATCACTTCATCCCCCAAATGATTGATCACCTTCACCGCGATCCTGCCCGATTTGGGTTTGTCGAATGGCCGTGAGACGTCGCTGTTGAGGGTGGCCCAGGCTTCCTCGTCGATCTCGGCCTTGAGGGTAGTCTTGAGGGATTTGTAGGGGTCGTTGGCGCCGAGGAAGTAGGCGTGGCGGACGAAGAAGGATTCTTCGTTGTAGTCGGTGTCGATAAACCAGCAGGCGATGCCGTCGGAGCCGTCGCTGCGAACTTCGCCGGTGCCGGGGTCGAAGACGTCGACGCCGTTGACCTTGATCTGGAGCTGATTATCGCCGGCGTCGATGATATCGATATCCGGCTCGCCGAAGATGACGAACAGGTTGCCCTTGCCGGTGTTCTTGAGATCCTCGGCCATGTGCAGGTCGGCGTTCATGCGCGCCTTGAGGATGGGCACCCGGCCGAGTTTGCTGAATTCACCGGCGTGGGCGTCGTAGTTGAAGGCGCAGGCGATCAATACGTCGAAGCCAGCGTCGGCGGCTTCGCGGGCGGCTTCCACCAGGTCAGGGCGGGAAACGGTGCCGAACTCGGGGCCGATAAAGATGGCGGCGCGTTTTTCCTTGCCGGCTTCCTCGTAACGACCTTCAGCGCAGACCAGGTCGCCAGGCCAAGGCACGAGGGTGGTGAAGTCGATCTTGTCTTGCTTGTGGGCCTGTTGCACCCCGGCGGTTTTGAGGTTGTCCAGGATGATGGAAACGAAGTCGCGGGGTTGGCCGTAGTCGGCGGTTGAGTCGCCGATCTGGTCGGCGGGGTCGATGAGTTCGTCGTTCTCGTCCACACCAAGTACCCGGTGCGGGGAGAGACTTTCCACCGTGAACGGACCGGCGACGCGGACTTTCTTTTTATCCTGGTAGGGCTTGTCGTAGAGGTGTTTGGAATCTGCCTTGGCGGCGATGGATACGTCGATTTCCTTTTGGCGGGCGATGCGCTGCTCCCACCATTGGGCGTGCAACTTACGGGCGGCTTGTGGCCATTTGGCATCGGCTTCGCGAGGGATTTCCCATTCTTGCCATTGTTTGCCGAGCATTTGGTTCAGTTGTTCGCGGAGTAGTTCCAGTATTTGCTGGAATTCTTCCCAGATCACATCAATCTCTGCATTGTTGGCTATGGATTTGAGGGTGATATGGGGCACACGTTCGTAGACAAAGCCCTGCCGAATATCTCCATGTGTGTGCTTAGTGGAAAGAGTCGAGCGAGTGATTTCCGCCTCTTTCAGTTGACCTTCCTGACTATCTGCTAGCAGATAGTAGGGATAGCGCGCGCCCATAATGCGAGCACGGGCCAGTGCCAAAGCGACGCGGGAGGTGTCGATGGTGATCCAGCGGCGGCCCCATTGTTCGGCGACGTAGGCTGTTGTACCGGAACCACAGGTGGGGTCAAGTACAAGATCGCCGGGATCGGTAGTCATCAAAATGCAGCGCTGGATTGTTTTTACACCAGTCTGAACGACATAGATTTTGTCGTCAGTAAAGCTCCCAGTGCCTGTGTCTGTCCAAAGTTGCGATACCTGCCTCACAGCGAAGTCATCCAAATTCCGGACGTATTGGACACTGTTTTTCGCTTTATGGATTCGTCCTGCTTTAACCAATCGAGACAACCCTGCTGGCGGGGTTTTTGATCGGAACGAATAGGTGCGGCCTTCAAAATCAAGATCAACTACAGGATTTCCCTGTGACGTGATGTTATCCGGCTTGTAGAGGTGGAAGCCTTCAGGAATCTGCATGGTCTCCTTCTCGTCTCGGCTAAGTGCGCGATATTCACCTGCTTCGTTCCGAATCCATGAATATGTATCAGCCGTACCATCTTCGTGAGACTTGGTAACATAAGGTCGTCTGAATTTCAGACTTGCTTTTGACTTCGCATACCACAGCAGGAAGTCGAAGCGACTGCTTAAGAAGTTTGTTGTTAAGCCTGTAGTTTTAGCAAAAGCAATCTCGGACACACAGTTGTCTTCGCCAAAGACCTCATCCAATAGCGCCCGCACTCGGTGCACGTTCTCATCCCCAATCTGCACAAAGATCGATCCAGAGTCCGTCAACAAATCCCGCGCCACTGTCAGCCGATCACGCAGATAGGTGAGATAGGAGTGAATCCCATCCCGCCAGGTATCCCGAAACGCCTTTACCTGCTCCGGCTCGCGGGTGATATGCCCGGCGTTGCCGTCCTTCACGTCGCGGCTGGTGGTGGACCACTGGAAATTGCTGTTGAATTTGATGCCATAGGGAGGATCGAAATAGATGCACTGCACCTTGCCGCGTAGCCCCTCGCGCTCGGCGAGGCTGGCCATCACCTGCAGGCTGTCACCCAGGATCATGCGGTTCGACCAGTGAGCGTCGTGCTGGTAGAAGTCGGTTCTGTCGGCGTCGTCGGGCAGGCCGTTGAAAT
>CAYXXZ010000068.1:15260-16846 GCA_964469165.1 uncultured Porticoccaceae bacterium | reverse complement strand
CTGTCAATTTGACGCCTCCTCCCGCGACTCTTCCTGAAGCCGCAACCCTGCAAAGTCACAGAACACCGTCAGCATCTGCTCCTGCAGCCGGGTTTTGGGTCCTTGCTGTAATACAAGGTCATCAATGCTCAGGAGTATGGCGGGAAGGCGATCCGCAGACACTTGCCTCGCAGCCAGCTCTGCCAATATTGCGGTTCGAGCCAGCACCGGTAACGGATCGTCCAGTTCAGTGTCACTGCGGTGCCATTGGCTGAGTGGACCGGCCGCATCGCTCAGATAGGGTAAACATGAAGGCAGGTCGGCTGGTTCGTTGGAGGCAGTCACGGCCATCTTCAACCAAGGTATTTCCGCGCGGGCATCCCTCCCGCGCCCCCAGGCAATAAACGCCAGCGCGATGGCAGCGACGACCTTCATCTCTGCCCAATCCTCAAAGCTGGCTGCCACATTTGAAGTGAGCGCCATCTGCGCTCGGCGGATCTTCCGATTGCGGAACTTTCGCCGGAGCACCTCCAACCCATAAGGGGTCGCCAGCACCAACCCCCAGAGAAGCTGGAGTAATTGCCACCCCCACTGGGCCAGCGTGAGAGTGACGGCAATCAGCAACTGGAAGAAAGTGGCGACTGCAGTCAGCACCAAGTAGGCCGCCTGAGCATAGGCGGCATTCTTACCCCGCACCTGGACTCCGAACAGTTTGGCGGAAGAGCGATTGGGTTTGACCCAGTTAAAGGTACCCAACTCGTTACGCGTTGAGACAGTCATGCCGGTCTTGGAAAGATTGAGCTTGGTAGGCCCGCTGCCATAGCGACCGCGCAGCACGAAACGACCGTTCTGCATGACCATTTGGGTGTTCTTGCCAACAGTCCGGGAGACACGGAATCCGTGGCTGCTGTTGGCCGTCAGATTCAGGCCCGCAGCCCTGGTTTGCGCCCGTAGCGAAACACCCCCGGTACGGCTCGCCCGGAGGTATTTGCCCCGGTGCTCAATTCGCGTCTGCTTGCCGTACTCATCCTTCTTCCCCAGGTTCAAAAAGCTCATATCTTCGCCAACTTTTCCATAAGGCCCCATTCCATCCACTGATCCAGCCTGTGCATCCCGCCACCAGCTATTGATTAGATATTCAACAATTATTAAATCTAGGCGCTATTTCTGACGCCGAAATTACGCAAGCTGCTTTCAGATGATTAGATTATGTGCTACTTTTCACCCATGAGCCAAATACCCAGACACCAGATAATCAAGCACCTGCAGGCGGAACTGCCGCGGGGGGCGCCATTCGACCTGGCCATCCTGGCGCAGTTCGGCGTGTCGCCACAACTTGCCGCTCAATATGCGGGGGCTGGCTGGCTTGTGCGTTTGGCGCAGGGGGTTTATGCCTTCCCGAACGACAACTTTGATGTCTACGGTGCCCTGAAGCTCCTGCAGCAACGGGTGCCCGGCCTGCATATCGGCGGCAAGACTGCGCTTGCCCTGCAGGGCGTTCGACACAACCTCGGCAGTCGCGAGACTTGGGTACTGTGGGGCGACAAGCGTTATGCATTACCGGTATGGTTCACCGACCGCTTTCCAGCGCGCTATTGCCATGCTCG
>CAYXXZ010000068.1:0-15160 GCA_964469165.1 uncultured Porticoccaceae bacterium | reverse complement strand
ATGCATTACCGGTATGGTTCACCGACCGCTTTCCAGCGCGCTATTGCCATGCTCGCCTGTTCGACTGGCCAGACGCGGCACTGGCGACCAGAACCCTGACCACACCACCGGGCATGCCAGACCCTATCGAGATGGCTTGCCCTGAACGAGCCGTGCTGGAACTGCTGTACGAAGTCGGCGTGAAACAAAGCCTGGAAGAAGCGCGCAACCTCTTCGACGGCCTGCGCTCACCTCGCAAGGATGTTGTCGGCGAGCTGTTGTCCTGTTGCACCAGTGTAAAGGCCGTGCGCCTTTTCCTTACCTGGGCGCGTGAGACCAGCCTGGTGGACGTCGATGCCTTATTGTCACAATATCCGGTCCGCACAGGCGGCGCCTCACGCTGGATGAGCCGCCTTGACGACGGCACTCTGCTGAGTCTGCGCCCCCATGGATAGGAGTGATCATGGATAAAAACTCTCATGGATAAAAGTTATGCCGATACCGTTCGACTGTTGCTGGCTATCGCCCCCGACGTGTTTGCCAATGACATTTTTGCCATGAAGGGCGATACAGCCATCAATCTCTTTGTGCAGGATATGCCACGTTTGTCAGTGGACATCGACGTGGTATACCTGCCCTGGCAAACGCCCCGCGATGAGGCACTGAAAACCATCAACCAGGAACTGGCCGCTATCGCCTCACGTATTGCGGCATTGGGTGTACAGACACGCCTGATTCCCGCCAGGGATCTTGGAGACACCAAGTTGATCGTCGAGAACGAGACCAGCCAGGTCAAAGTCGAGGTCAACGTTGTGTTCCGCGGCAGCGTGCTTCCTGCTGAAAGACGCGGATTGAGCGCCCGTACCAGCGACCTGTTCAGCGTCGAACTCGACCTGCCGACCCTGACACCTGACGAATTGTATGCGAGCAAGCTGGTGGCCGCCCTGGACAGGCAGCACCCTCGCGATCTGTTTGACGTGTGGCAACTGTATGAGTCGGGCGGTATCAGCGACGGTATGGTCGAGTGCTTTGTGATCTACCTGGCCGGGCACAACAGGCCGCCCCATGAAGTGCTGTTCAGCAATGACAAGGACATTGCCAACGAGTACGAAAGGGCCTTCGTCGGTATGACTGAAGTGGAATGCTCCCTGGAAACACTTCTGGAGGCTCGCGCTCGGTTGCAGCGCGCACTGCCGCAGCGGCTGACCACAACACACCGGCAGTTTCTGAGCGGGCTGGTTCGTGCCGAACCAGACTGGTCGCTATTGCAATGCCCCCACGCTGCGGAACTGCCAGCGCTGCGCTGGAAGCTCAGCAACCTTGAAACCTTCCGCAAGCGGCGTCCCGCAGACTTTGCTGCCCAGGCCGATGCGCTTGATGCCGGATTGAACCAAACCTGACCGTCCTGGCATGTATCGGAGCCACCGCATTCCGTATTACCCATGGATGCCGCTTGGCAATTGCCCTATACCGGAGCCTTGAAACGGCCAAAGGGCTGGGGAAAGGAGCAAGGGAATGGCGCCAAGGGGAAAGGCTCTACCCGAAAAGGCCAAAAGGCTCCCTCCCCAGCCCGACACCTGGGGATAACCATGCTCTCATTGTTTCATTACAAAGGGTTTCACCGCAAAAAGCGCGCACCCATCGCGAACTCTCGCATCAACTCGGCAGCGCTACTTTTGCCGCAATCCGCCTCCTCGTTACTGGCCACACCGCGCCGACAGCGGCTGCTCGATCATATTTGGGAGCGAACGTCACTCTCGCGGACCCAGTTCTCTTTGCTTTACCTGACCCCGCTCGAGCGCTACGCCGAACTTGTGCAGCAATTCCCCGCATCCGAAAGTCACCACCATGCCTACCCCGGCGGCATGCTGGATCATGGCCTGGAGATTGTTGCCTACGCCCTGAAGCTGCGGCAGTCACACCTGCTTCCCGTTGGGATGAAGCCTGAAGAGCAGGCAGCGCAGGCTGAGGCATGGACTGCCGGAACGGCCTATGCCGCACTTATGCACGACGTTGGCAAGATCGCCGTTGACCTGTACGTGGAATATGCCGACGGCTCACCATGGCACCCTTGGCACGGCACACTACAGCAACCCTATCGGTTTCGCTACCGCGAGAATCGGGAGTACCGCCTGCATAGCGCCGCCACAGGGCTCATATACAATCAGCTACTCGACCGCGTGATTCTGGACTGGCTCAGCCAGTATGCCAATCTGTGGGCATCCTTGCTGTACGTGCTGGCAGGGCAATATGAGCATGCCGGCATCCTGGGTGAACTGGTTATCCGGGCCGATCAGGCTTCCGTAGCACAGGAACTCGGTGGAGATCCTGGCAAGGCAATCGCGGCTCCCCGCCATACCTTACAGCGCAAGCTGCTGGATGGTTTGCGCTACCTGCTCAAGGAAGAGTTCAAGATCAACCAGCCCCAGGCCTCCGATGGCTGGCTGACCCAGGACGCGCTCTGGCTGGTGAGCAAGACTGTTTCCGACAAACTGCGTGCCTATTTGCTGGCTCAGGGCATTGACGGCATTCCATCCAATAACACCGCGCTGTTCAACATTCTTCAGGAATACGGTATCGCTCTGCCTACCACCGATGGCAAGGCGATCTGGAAGGCAACCGTGACCAGTGACTCCGGCTGGCAGCATAGCTTCACGTTTCTGAAACTTTCCCCGGCAGCCATTTGGGAGGGAAACGAACGTCCGGAGGCCTTCTCTGGCACAGTCCAGCCTGAAGCCGGCACAGTTGAGAACGCTGATTCTGCTGCACTGACAGATGTCTCAGCCAACAACACGCCCACGCCAATTGAAGACGACAAGCCCGAACCGTCCACCCCCCAAGAGAGCAGCAACGGCCTGGATGATCTGCTTGATCTGCTGGGGGAGGCCAGTCTTCAAGACAGTCCGGCAGCCAAAGGGTCACCGGAAGCTCAAAATTCAACCGTGATTACCGATTCAACCAGTTCAACAGAGACTTCTGATTCTCCGTCAGGGGAGCATTTCATGACTTGGTTACGCACCGGCATTCGATCGCGTAAGCTGATCATCAATGACGCCAAAGCACTGGTGCATACCGTGAGCGGCACCGCATATCTGATCAGTCCCGGCGTATTCCAGCGCTATACCCAGGAGTACCCACAGGTGGCCGCACTGGCCAAGGAAGTACATCTACCCGCCTGGCAGTGGATTCAGAAGCGCTTCGAGAAGCTGGGCCTGCACCGCAAGCAGGCGGATGGGTTGAATATCTGGACCTGCGAAGTCAAAGGCCCCCGCAAAACCCGGCGCGTGTATGGCTACCTGTTGACCGACATGCAGGCGCTGTTTGACGAAGCGCTGCCGGACAATCCCTACCTGAACATCGTCCGTGACTGAAAACATCGTCTTGCGATAGCTCGGGTTATCCCCGGACGTTGGGGATCGATTATCTGGCAGGTGATTCGCGAGTATTCATTACACCTCAACGCTATCGAAACGCGGTTGACCACCGTTTGACAAAGATATATGGTTATCGGCATATATCAATGTATACCGAAGCATCGATGGTCAAGATATGAAAAGTCGCGTTTTGTTTATCTGTACGGGTAATTCCGCCCGCTCGCAAATGGCGGAAGGCCTGTTACGCCACATGGCGAGCGAGTTGTTCGATGTCTATAGCGCCGACACGCAACCCCGCGACCTGCGCCCCCTGGCGATAGACGTAATGGCATCGCAGGGCATCGACATTTCACATCAGGAAAGTACGCCTCTGCAGGCCTACCACAATGACACGTTTGACTATGTGATCACACTTTGCCATCGAGCCCATGAGAACTGCCCCAACCTGAGAGGCCAGTTCGACACCATTAATTGGGCCGTGGACGACCCCGCTGCCGACAATCGCTACCGGGATTTTCAGGCTGCGCTCAAGCACCTCAAGACCCGCCTCGCGTACCTGGTCATCATTGAGGAAAAACGCCGCAAATCCGCAAATGGCAACAAACTGTGAAGGGCGACAAATTCTACAAGTGTCTGGGCAACGAGACCCGGTTGCGCTGCCTGATGCTATTGCTGGCACGTGAAGAGCTCTGTGTCTGTGATCTTGCGGATTCGCTGGGTGTTTCCCAGCCCATGATTTCCCGCCACTTGTCACAGCTGCGAGCCTGCGATCTGGTGAGCGATCACCGGGAGGGGCAGTGGGTGTACTACCGATTGCACACTAGTCTTGCCGCCTGGCAGTGCAACGTCCTGGCTGCAACCCGTGAAGGGCTAGAAGCCGAGACGCCCTACAGCGAAGATCTGTCGCGCCTTCTGGCTATCGAACAGCATAAACAGGACAGCGACTGCCGCTAGGCCTGGCTGAATACTGACTGCGTGCAAGGCACCGCAGCCAAGAGTTTCAATCAATCTTTCTCATTGTCACTTTGTTCCGGAGTAGGTTATGAGTATCAAAATTGGCATCAATGGTTTTGGCCGCATGGGCCGTTTGGCGTTGCGCGCGGCGTGGGACTGGCCCGATGTAGAGTTCGTGCATATCAACGATCCCGCCGGGGATGCGGCCACTCTTGCGCATCTGTTGACTTTCGATTCCGTTCACGGCCGCTGGAACTATGAGGCCATCGCTGATGGCGAGTCCATTCTGGTTGACGGGCGGCGCATCACCTCCAGCTGTAACAGCCGCATCGAGGACACTGACTGGTCGGGCTGTGATGTGGTCATCGAGGCCAGCGGCAAGATGAAAAAGGTGGATATCCTCAACGCCTACCTTGCCCAGGGTGTCAAGCGGGTGGTGGTTACCGCGCCGGTTAAAGAGCCGGGGGTGCTGAACGTGGTGATGGGCGTCAACGACCATCTGTACGATCCGCAAAGCCACAGGATTGTCACCGCCGCCTCCTGCACCACCAATTGCCTGGCGCCGGTGGTCAAGGTGATCCATGAAAACCTCGGCATCCGCCACGGCAGCATGACCACCATCCACGACCTGACCAACACCCAGACCATCCTCGACGCGCCCCACAAGGACCTGCGCCGCGCCCGGGCCTGCGGCATGAGTCTGATTCCCACCACCACAGGTTCTGCCACCGCGATTACCGAAATCTTCCCCGATCTGAAAGGGCGGCTCAATGGCCATGCAGTGCGGGTGCCTTTGGCCAACGCCTCGTTGACAGATTGTGTGTTCGAGGTGGGGACGCCGACTACGGCTGAAGCCGTCAACCGGTTGCTCAAGACGGCAGCCGGGTCAGGCTCGCTTGTGGATATTCTGGGTTACGAGGAGCGCCCGCTGGTGTCCATCGACTACAAGACCGATCCGCGCTCGAGCATTATCGATGCCCTGTCGACCCTGGTAGTCAATGGCACCCAGGTGAAAATCTACGCCTGGTACGACAACGAGTGGGGCTATGCCAACCGTACCGCCGAACTGGCGCTGAAAGTCGGGCGTTCAAACCAAAGTGCATAGAAAAACGGACATGGAAACAGGTGCATTACCATGCTGAGCCAACTCTCCCCGGCAATCCGTCAGTACCTGGTAGTCACCGGTAACTACTGGGCCTTCACCCTCACTGACGGCGCCCTGCGCATGCTGGTAGTCCTGCATTTTCATGGGCTGGGTTATGCGCCGCTGGAGATCGCGCTGCTGTTTTTGTTCTACGAAATTTTCGGGGTCATCACCAACCTGGTGGGGGGCTGGCTGGGCGCTCATCTTGGCTTGAATCGCACCATGAATATCGGGCTGGCGCTGCAGGTCATCGCCCTGTCCATGCTGCTGGTGCCGACGGTGTTGCTGACGGTGCCCTGGGTGATGGCGGCCCAGGCGTTGTCCGGTATCGCCAAGGATCTCAACAAGATGAGCGCCAAGAGCTCCATCAAACTGCTGGTGCCCGCCGATGCCCAGGGCACCCTCTACAAGTGGGTGGCGATCCTCACCGGATCGAAAAACGCCCTCAAGGGTGCGGGGTTCTTCCTCGGTGGGGTGCTGCTGATGGGACTGGGCTTTGCCGGAGCCGTGGGGGCGATGGCGGCAGCCCTGGCGCTGGTCTGGCTGGCCAGCCTGGTGCTGCTGAAGAAGGATCTCGGCAAGGCCAAAAACAAGCCGAAGTTCCGCGATATTTTTTCCAAAAGTCGCGCTATCAACATTCTCTCCGCCGCCCGCATGCTGCTGTTCGGCGCCCGGGATGTTTGGTTCGTGGTGGCCCTGCCGGTGTTCCTGTCGCAAACCCTGGGCTGGAATCACAGCCAGACCGGGGGCTTTCTTGCTCTCTGGGTGATTGGCTACGGTGCGGTGCAAGCCATGGCGCCGCGCATTACCGGCAGGGGCAGCGGGTCAGTACCGGATGGGCGGTCTGCCACAACCTGGGCAGCGAGCCTGGCTCTGCTGCCTGCGCTGATCGCCCTGGGGTTGGGGGCGGGAGTGAACCCCGCCACAATCCTGATCGGCGGCCTGCTGCTGTTCGGCGCGCTGTTCGCGATCAACTCCTCGCTGCACAGCTACCTCATCGTCAGCTATGCCGGAAGTGATGGCGTGTCACTGGATGTTGGCTTCTACTATATGGCCAACGCCATGGGGCGACTGATCGGCACCCTGCTCTCAGGCTGGGTATTCCAGCTAGCCGGCCAGGGCACAACAGGGCTGGCGGCCTGTCTGTGGATCTCCGCCGCCATGCTGGTCGCCACCGTCTTTATTTCGTTCGGCTTACCAACCCGGGCGCGCCTCGACAACCAGGGAACACAGCAATGACAGAGATTTCATCCAGCCAGCGTGCAGCTTCACCGCTCAGCCTGTTTGAGCGCTACCTTTCCCTGTGGGTTTTACTCTGCATCCTTGCCGGTCTCACCCTGGGTACCCTGATGCCGGATACCGTACAGCTGCTGGCAAGCCTGGAGTACGGCTCGGTGAACTTTATCGTGGCGGTACTGATCTGGTTTATGGTCTATCCGATGATGGTGTCGGTGGATTTCACCAGTCTAAGACGCATTCACGAACGGCCCAAAGGCCTGGTGATCACCCTGGTGGTCAACTGGCTGATCAAGCCCTTCACCATGGCCGCGCTTGGCGTCCTCTTTTTTGAATTCTTCTTTGCCAAGTGGATCGACCCGGCCAGTGCTAGCGAATACATCGCAGGTATGATTCTGTTGGGGGCGGCGCCCTGCACCGCCATGGTGTTTGTGTGGTCGCAACTGACCCGGGGCGATGCCGCCTATACCCTGGTGCAGGTGTCCCTCAACGATGTGATCATGATCTTCGCCTTCGCGCCCCTTGTTGCGCTACTGCTGGGCGTTACCGACATCAGCGTGCCATGGGAAACATTGTTTCTGTCAGTTGTTCTCTATGTGATTCTACCCCTGATAGCCGGCGCCTTGACCCGGATGCGACTGACCCGCAACGCCGGTCCAGGCCCTCGCGGGGAAGCTGAGGTATCCCGGTTTACCTCCCGCATTAAGCCCCTGTCGGTGTTGGGGCTGCTGGCCACGGTGGTATTGCTGTTCGGCTTTCAGGGGCAGATCATCCTCGATCAACCTCTGCTGATTGCACTGATTGCCGTGCCGCTGCTGATCCAGTCCTACGGGATTTTCATCATTGCCTACGCGGCGGCCTACTTCTGGCGCGTGCCCTACAACGTGGCGGCTCCCTGTGCCTTGATCGGCACCTCCAACTTTTTCGAATTGGCGGTGGCAGTGGCCATCGGCCTGTTCGGACTCCATTCCGGTGCGGCGCTGGTGACGGTGGTTGGCGTGCTGGTGGAGGTGCCGGTGATGCTTTCCCTGGTGGCCTTTGCCAACCGCACGCAACACTGGTTCCCCACATCTGAAACGCCTCGTAGCCCAAGAGCCGCTTCACCCACAGAGGAGAAGGTCTGATGTTTACTTCCGCGCTTGTTGCCCTGGATCTTGCACCGGCCGAAGAGCCGATTCTCGATTGCCTGCCCGATCTGATCACCTGGGGGGTCAAACGGATCACCCTCACGCATGTCATCCAGGTGGGCTACAACCAGTTTGCCGGTTACGGTCACGAGGATGATTACCGCAACTGGTTACAGAAACGCGTTACACCCCTCCGCGATGCCGGCATTGAGGTCGATATTGCGGTGCGAACCTCCGGCGCGGTGGCAGAGGAAATTCTGAACACCGCTGCTGAAGTCAAAGCAGATCTGGTGGTCATCGGCTCGCGAGGTCAAAGTCGGATTCGTGGCCTGTTCCTCGGCAGTGTTGCCCGGGAGGTCATTCGCAAAACGTCACTGCCGGTTCTGCTGGAATGGGTCGAACCCAGTGCCGATGAGACGCGCGAGCGCTGTGAAGCAGTCTGCAAGCACACCCTTGATCATATTCTGCTGGCCACCGATCACTCCAGACACGCTGGTGGCGCCGAGAAGGCCGCCGTCACACTCGCCGCCCAGGCGAAACAGACGGACCTGCTAACAGTGATCACTCCCGATGCCCTGGGAAAAACACCACGGCTCCCCATCATGGTCGCGGCTGCACTGGGAGATATTCAGAGCGATTTAACCCCGGAAGCGCGACAAGGGCGTTTGTTGACCGAAACCGGCAAGCCTTGCGAGGTTATTGCGAAAATCGCTACTGCACAGGATTGCTCGCTGATCATCGTCGGCAAGCACGGTCAGGATTGGCTGGAAAGCAAGGTCATCGGCAGCACCGCCGCCAAGTTGTGTGAAACCGCCAAGCGTCCGGTGCTCATGGTACCGCTGAGGAATGAGAACCAATGATCTCTGCCAGAGAAAGATCCACCAACATCAAGTGCATTCTGTTTTTGTGCGTCGCCAATTCCGCCCGCAGCCAGATGGCCGAGGGGCTGGCCCGCCAGATTCTGGGGACGGCTGTCGACGTTGCCAGCGCTGGCTCCGAGCCGTCTCAGCTCAACCCGCAAGCCGTGGCGGCCATGGCCGATATCGGCATCGATATCCGTCACCACCATTCGAAGTCCATCGACGATATCGACACCGATAATGTCGACCTGGTGGTGACGCTCTGCGCCGACGAAGTCTGCCCGGTACTGCCTGGCCGCGTTAAACGACTGCATTGGCCCATCGCCGATCCATCCGGCGGCCAGACGGATAGCGATATCGCGGCCCACTTCGCGACCGCGCGGGATCAGATCCGCATGCGCGTCGAGATTCTGGCCGGTCTGCTGGACCTGCCCAGCGCACCGGTCTCCGAGGAGTTCCACGGCAGTGTGCGGGTCAACGACCTGCCAGCCAGCACGCGCTTTTACGCCTGGCTGCTGGATACCTGGCCCAGGGAATGGACCCATCGCTACGCCACATTTATCAGGCCCGACCTGAATCTGAATTTTGTGCTGCTGGTGTCCGATGGCAAAACTCTGCACCACGATACGCTCTACCACTTGGGTATTGGAGTGGCAGACCGGCAGGCGGTGATCGATGCCTATCACAAGGCGCTGGCGGTTGGCGTCCACATAGAGAAACCGCCACGCACCACCTGGAAAGGCACGCCGCTGCACGAACTGTGGCTAAAAGATCCGGGCGGTAACCTGATTGAAATCTACGCCCGCCTGACGGACGCGGAACTGGCGGAAAAGCCCGCCGATGAATTGCCGGTGTTTCTGGTGCCAGGCACCAAGCCGGGCGGCTAATGCTATGACATCCCATTCTTTTCCGTATCACCCCTGTGCGACGCCCGAAGGCTTGACGGCCTTCAACCGCGAATGCCTGTGTTTGAGTCTCGATGAAGGCGCACTGAGCCGGGCGCTGGAAATGGAATTGGGAGAGCGGGGACTCTACCAGCTGACCCGGGAGCGCTGCCCCTACCTTTTTTCAGCCCAGCCAGTTTTTGTCGCTAATAGTCACATCCAGCGGATGCAGGCCGTGATTGGTGCAATTGAAACCGTGGTGAACTCCAACTCCTGGAGGGAAAGGGTGCTCAATGCCGCACCGCCTATCGCCCGCCACGACCCCGGCGGCGCAAAAGGCGTGTTTATGGGTTACGACTTTCATATCGGCGCCGAATCGGTCGGATTGATTGAAATCAACACCAACGCCGGCGGTGCACTGCTCAACGCCGTATTGGCCCGCGCCCAGCGCGCTTGTTGCCCGGAAGTGGAAAATCTGGTCCCTACCGCAGCGACCGCCCACCAGCTGGAACAGGCCATCGTAGCCATGTTTCAGCGGGAGTGGCAGCTGTCAGGCCGTAACCGGCCACTTCAATCCATCGCCATTGTCGATGAGAAGCCGACAGAGCAATACCTGTATCCCGAATTCGTGCTGTTTCGGGAGCTGTTTCAACGTCACGGACTCGAGGCCGTTATCGTGGCGCCGGAGCAACTGCATTTCAGGGGTGGGAGGCTGTGGGCTGACAATCTGGCCATCGACCTGGTCTATAACCGTCTGACGGATTTTCTGCTGGAGCAATCCGGCGTCAGGGCTATTCGCGAAGCCTATCTGGCCCGCTCGGTGGTACTGACACCCCACCCGCAGGCTCACGCCCTCTATGCGGACAAGCGCAATCTGGCGCTGCTGACCGACCCTGCTGAACTGAATGCCATGAATGTGCCCGACGGCATTCAGCAAGTGCTTCTGGCAGGTATTCCCCGCACCGAAGTGGTCGACCCCGCCCAGGCCGATCACCTCTGGGCCGAGCGCAGGCGGCTGTTCTTCAAGCCTGCATCGGGTTATGGCAGCAAGGCCGCCTGGCGCGGCGACAAGATCACCAAACGGGTGTGGAGTGAAATACTGGCTGGCGATTACGTAGCCCAGGCACTTATGCCTCCGGCGGAGCGCTTCGCCCTGGGCGAATCCACGCCGATGGTCTTCAAGTACGACCTGCGCAACTACGTTTACGACGGCGCAGTGCAGTGGGTGGCGGCAAGGCTGTATCAGGGCCAGACCACCAATTTCCGCTCACCGGGTGGGGGTTTCGCGCCGGTGTACCACTGTCAGCCCGGGCGTGCGGAGAACGGAGGCTGATGTCCCGTGTGTGAACTGCTGGCCATGTCCTGCCGCCACCCCGCCAGATTGACATTTTCCCTGGCGGCCCTGGCTCACCGTGCCAGACTGCCCAGCAGGAATCAGGATGGCTGGGGGCTCGCCTATTATCAGGGGCCGGATGTCGCCCTCTACCGGGATACGACGTCCGCCGATCACCATCCACTGGTGGACTGGCTCATGCAGCACGGGCCGGCCACTCAAACAGCCATTGGCTACATCCGTCACAGTACCCAGGGCGAAATCTCCCTCGCCAATACCGGCCCTTTTATACGGGAACTGAACGGCCGCATCCACACATTCGTTCATAACGGCAATTTGCGGCACCCGGACAAGGTCCGGACACTCAGAGATGGTCGCTTTCAACCCATAGGTGAAACCGATTCCGAGCGCGCTTTTTGCGAACTGTTGGAGAACATGGCTGCACTGCCCAAGGGGGAAGGAGAGCTGGCATCCCTGGAGGCGCGGATGGTCGTACTGTCCGATATGGCGCGCCAATTCAGAGACTGTGGCCCCAGCAACTTTCTGTACGGTGATGGCGATGCGTTGTTTGTCCATGCAGATCAGCGTTATCAGGACGCTGTCGGCGTGATCTCGCCGCCGGCACTTCACATGTTTGAATGCAGCGCCGATGAAATACCCGGCCTGGTCTGCGATGCCGAGCCGCCTCTCACTGGGGACGTGCAGCGCGTGATTTTGCTGGCTACCGTGCCGCTGTCCGACCACCCCTGGCAGGCAATGGATAGGGGGCAGCTACTGGCCTTGCGGGATGGAGTCGTCGTGGCCCAAGCAAGCCAGTGAACTGGCTATTGTGTTCGGTGAGGCGAGCGGCAAGGTTGCGATACTGACTGTTACGGCGATTTATCCAACTTTTTGAGAGAGCGGTGCCTATGAAAATCGAATCTGTTGAAGCGCTTATAGAGTGGACCAAGTCCGTGCATGGAAATCTTGCCCTGTGTCTACGGGACGCTGCGCCGACCGAGCCGGAGGAGCGTGCCCGGCAACTCCTGGACTACTTGGCCGGTCACGAGCAACGGCTGGAAAACATCATTGCCGGCTTCGAGGCGCAAGGCGATCCCAGGGCGCTTCACACCTTGGTGTACGACTACGACATGCACCCACCCATCGTAGCCGGAGAGCTGTGCGACAAACCCTGGCACAGTATGACCTTTGATCAGATTTCAGAGCAGGTCTTTGCCGTTCACAACCAGGTGATTGAACTCTACCGTTACCTGATCGGGCGTTCCGCGATCCCCGAAGAACTGGAGCTACTGGAAGCCCTGCTGGACGCAGAACAAAACGAAACCCGGCAAATGGCTCAGCAGTTAAATCGCGGTAGAGATATGTAATCAGTGTCTGCCGCCACGGCGAATTATAGGAAGGCTCGGGGTATCAACCTGATAATGAAAATCTCGAAGCGATAAGGAATTAATGCAATGGAAAAAGCCACACACCCCCTATGCGATCTGTTCGAGCAACTGGGCCTGCCGTGCTCCGCTGCCGACGTCGATGCATTTATCGACTCGCACCGTCCTCTGGCAGCGCAAACAGCGCTTGTCGATGCGCCTTTCTGGAACCCGTCACAGCGGCAATTTCTGAGCCAACAGCTGAGTGCCGATGCCGACTGGGCGGAGCTGGTTGACCAACTGAATGTGCGACTGCGGTGAACGGCGAGCATCACCATCACGCGCCGGCCAGCTTCGGCCGCGCCTTTGCCATCGGGATTAGCCTGAATCTTGGCTTCGTGTTGGTGGAGGCGTTCTACGGCTGGCGTACCGGATCGCTGGCGCTGCTGGCTGACGCCGCCCATAACCTCAGTGATGTGGCGGGCCTGTTGCTCGCCTGGGTGGCTTTAGGTGCGGCACAGCTCAAGCCCAACCGGCGGCACACCTATGGCTGGCGACGCGGTTCCATTCTGGCCAGTTTCATCAACGCCATCGTGCTGCTGGTGGCCATGGGTTCACTGTTGTGGGAAGCCATCCAGCGTCTGCAGCAGCCGGCGGCAGCGATTGATGCGCCGACGGTGATGTTGGTGGCGGGCATTGGAGTGCTGATCAACAGTATTACCGCCTGGCTGTTTGTGGCGGGCAGCCGGCACGATCTCAATATACGTGGCGCATTCCTGCACATGACTGCGGACGCGCTGGTCTCGGCCGGCGTGGTGGTAGCGGGTGCTTTATACCTCTGGCGTGAGTGGTCATGGATCGACCCCGCCGTCAGTATCGGGATTGCGGTGGCAATTATTGTTGGCACCTGGTCATTGTTTCGCCGCTCACTGCATTTGTTATTTGACGGGGTGCCGGAGGGTATAGACATTGATCGGATCCACGACCGTCTGTTGGCGCTGCCCAATGTGCTGGCTGTACACGATCTGCACGTCTGGGCCATGAGTACCACAGAAAACGCGCTGACGGCGCATCTGATCTGTGAAGAGCTTGCTGCCAACCAGACTGCATTGTTGCGTGAGGCCGGGGCAATGCTCCGGGATGACTATGGTATTCAACATGCGACGCTGCAGTGCGAGTCCCGGGATTTGGCGGATGACTGTACGATTAACCGGGAGTACTGCCATGGTGACGACAATCAGGAGAGCCGTTGATGGGAAGCAAAGTGTTCGATGTGATTGTTATTGGGGGAGGTCAGGCGGCGCTCGCCGTGGGTTATTTCCTCAAGAAGGCGGGGGTCGACTTTATTATTCTCGACAATCAACAGCAGGCAGGAGGCGCCTGGCGCCATACTTGGGAGTCTTTGCGGCTTTTTTCCCCTGCCGCCTACAGTTCGTTGCCGGGCATCATGATGGAGCAGGTCGACGATGGAGGTTATCCCCATCGTGACGATGTGCTGGCCTACCTGCGCCGCTATGAAGAGCGCTATCAATTACCGCTCTATCGGTCCCACCACGTCAACAAAGTAATGCGGGATACGGATCATGATTGCCTGCTGGTATCTGACGGCAAGTACCAGTGGCGAACCCGCACCGTCGCCAGCGCTACCGGCACCTGGAGTCACCCCTTCATTCCCGATTATCCCGGACGGGAACGCTTCCAGGGCAAGCAGCTTCACTCTGCGCACTATCAAACCCCCGATGAATTCAAGGGCCAACGGGTACTGGTTGTCGGCGGCGGCAACTCCGGAGCGCAAATCCTGGCGGAAGTGGCTGAAGTAGCGGATGCCTCCTGGGTGACCCTGTCGGAGCCCGTATTTCTGCCCGATGATGTGGATGGCCGCGTATTGTTCGAACGGGCAACCGCCCGGCTCAAGGGAGATGCGGCGGGTGCCAATGTGGGTGGTATCGGCGATATTGTGATGGTGCCGCCGGTCAGAAGGGCACGTGACAAGGGTATTCTCACCAGCAAACGGCCGTTCGAGGGCTTCACCCCATCGGGCGTGGTGTGGAGTGAGGGTCACGAAGAGGCCGTTGATGCCGTCATCTGGTGTACCGGATTCAAGCCTGCACTGGATCACCTCAGATCGCTGAACCTGGTCGAGGACAATGGAAAGGTTATGGTAAAGGATGGGCAGTCCATCAAGGAGCCCAAGCTTTGGCTGTTCGGCTATGGTGACTGGGCCAGCCCCGGCTCTGCCACGCTGATTGGAGCCGCCCGCAGTGCGAAGGAGGTCGTGCCAAGACTTATGGATTATGTGCACTCTGTGAAATGAGTCTCGCACTCGAGTCAGACCTGGATTACAGCTTCCCGACAATAGATCGGCGGATTTGTACACAAGTCGAATTTGGGCTTCCCGTCGGTTTCTGGGATCATCAACGCCCCCGGTACTCAGGGTATTTCAACAGCATCCGGCTCAGTCCGGGCGCTACCCCGTCGAGGTCGCTTTTGTAGCAGACAAACGCTCCCTCTAAAGTCGACAATCAAAAATGAGAGACGTTATGACTGAAAATACGCAATTCCCACCCAACACGTTATTTATTGAGATCACCGGAGCCGGCCTGCCCGAAGTGGACGGCCTTTATATACCCTCGAAGGCGCCACCGCAGAAATCGGAATCCGGCACCTTATCCAGCCCGGGTTACTGGAATGACAGGATGGCCTGGGATCGCGCCGATGGCAAAGCAGCCAGGAGCCCCGCCCTTTCCTACTCCAACAGTTACAAGTCCTGGCGCATTAGTCGGCTCGATGGCCACCTGGCCTACGAGATCACCTGCGATGATGAATTGCCGCCCACCGACACAAACAGGAGGGAACCGCCAAAGCGGTCCACCAGGGGTCCTGCGGCGACCAGACCTACCATATG
>CAYXXZ010000067.1:0-16899 GCA_964469165.1 uncultured Porticoccaceae bacterium | reverse complement strand
CGGTAGAGCCGTAGAGCTGAGTGGTGAAGGTGTCGTACTTGCCGTAACCCACGGAAACATCACCGGTGGTTTCGAATTCGGGGTTGCGGGTGCGAACGTGAAC
Source organism: uncultured Porticoccaceae bacterium (assembly GCA_964469165.1). Classification (GTDB taxonomy): domain Bacteria; phylum Pseudomonadota; class Gammaproteobacteria; order Pseudomonadales; family Porticoccaceae; genus CAYXXZ01. The sequence continues at coordinate 16,796 of CAYXXZ010000067.1, read as the reverse complement.
CACACCACCGGTGGCGTTGCGACCAAACAGGGTACCTTGAGGGCCTTTGAGAACTTCGATCATGTCGATGTTGTTGAACTCGAACACAGCGGCGTTGCCGTTGTTCACGTACACATCGTCGACGAAAACGGCCACGGAGGGCTCGTTGCCGATGAACGAAGAGCTGGTTCCGATACCGCGCAGGAACGGCATGGTGCCGCTCGCCTGACGGTTGTACGTCAGACCGGGAACCAACTGAGCCATGGACTGGGTATCACCGATACCGAGGTCGGCCGCCATGTTTGCGGTCACGGCGGAGACGGCAACAGGAACTTCCTGCATGCTCTGCTCGCGGCGCTGCGCGGTTACGACGATTTCTTCCAGTGCATAGGTGGGAGCTTGGGGCTGGGCGTGGACCGCTGCACAGGGCAGCATCAATCCGGCGGTGGCGAGCACCAGTTTCTTGCGTGCATTACTCATAACTACCTCGTGATGTGAGCTACAACAAAAGTTCAGTGAAACAGACCCTTTCACCAGTGGCGGGTCTCTTCTTATCGCGGAGGTATATTTATGGGGCGGGGACTTTGCCCCAATAAATCGGCCCTGTCAATGATTACAGGGTTGTGACGGGCGGCGGATGGCGTGCACTGGCCATCACGCCACCGGCGAATCACTCGCCCGCCGCTCTCCCAACAACAGCAGCGCGGGCAGGAACATGAAGGTCATTACCATGGAGAGGCCGATGCACAGCGCCGTCAGCAAGCCCATGCGCGCGGCAAACTGGAATTGGCCGAGAACGAGCACCAGAAAACCCACGCCAAGCGCCAGCGTGCTGGTGAGGATAGGCGCCCCCACATAGCTGAAGGTGTAGCGGATACTCTGCCGGCTGTCATAACCGAGGGCGCGGCGCCCGTGCAGTTCGCGAACGATGAAATGGATGCCGAAATCCACTGTGATGCCGATCACCATGCACAGCGCCAGCGCCGCCGGCAGATCGACGATGCCCACCGCCAGACCCCAGAGCCCGAAAGTGACCACCAGCGGTGCCAGCACGGCGATTGCGCACAGCACGCCGGGCATTATGGCGCGAAAAGTGAGCATCAGGAACAGGGCGATCACCGCCAGCGCGAGCATCGCGCCGCTGAGCGTATTCCAGATGGACTCCTCGACCGTGAGGTTCGAGCACAGCACCGAGCTGTTGGCAAAACTGTCGAACTCGGGCGCGTTCGCGGCCAGCCAGTGCTGACCGCGCTCGAGAAAGGCCTTCATTTCCAGCAGCGTCAAGTCGTCGATGGAAAGCACCAGGCGGGTCGCGGATTTATCCATATTGAGCTGGTTGCCGAGATCCAGGCCATAGGGCAGCGACATTTCGTAAAGCAGCAGATATTGCGCCGCCAGCTCTTCATTGTCGGGCAGACGGTACAGCGCGGGGTCGCCGCCGTTGAGATCCTGGTTGAGCTGTTTCATGGTGTCGGTGTACGCGCTCACGTAGCGCACCTCGGGCTGCGCCCGCGCCCAGCGCACGAACTGGTCCACCTGCGCCATGAAGCCGGGATCGGCCACGCCCGCCGCGCCGGTCGCCGCGAAACTGTAGATCACCGGGACGGAGCCGGTCAGATCCTCTTCGATCTGGCGGGTATCCTGGCGGAAAGGGTGGCTGGGCTTGATGTGCCGCGAGATGCTGTCGTCGATGGTGTTGAAACGCATACTGAATGCGGAGACCAGGGTCAGCAGCACCGTTGCCGCGAGAATCGGCGTGCGATGGCGTATCGCAAGCTCGGCAAGGCGTTCATAGCCGGACCCGTCGCCGACGCTTTTCGCGGGTTTCAGGCCGCAATAGCACAGCAGCGCGGGCAGCAGCGTGAGCGAGAGCACGAAGGCCACCATCACACCGAAGGCCACGAAATTGCCCATCAGCTTGATGCCGGTGAAATCATTGAGATTGAACGACAAAAAGCCGATTGCCGTGGTGATACTGGTGAGCGCCACCGGCGTGAAATTGGCGGCCACCGCCTCCCGAACCGCATCCCGCGTGGAATTGCCTTGCGCCAGGTAGCGCCGCGCGCTCTTGACGATGTGGACACCGTCGGCAATGCCGAGAATCAGCACCATCAGGGTGCCCATCGCCGTGGGCGGCGTCAGGTAACCGCCAATCCAGCCGTAAAAGCCGACGGCGACCAGCACCGCCAGCAGGCCGATGAAGAGTACCGCCAGGGCGGCGCGCACAGAGGCGAAAAACCAGGTGAGGAAAACCACGATGAAAACCAGGGCGAGCGTGTAGAGCTTGGCGGCATCCTGCGCTGCCGTTTTGGTCATCTCATACATCATGGTGACGAAACCGGTCTCGTGGAAGGCAATATCCACGGGGCCGTCGGCGAAGGCCTCGCGCAGCTTTGCCACCCCTTCGACCGAGGCGCTGAGTGCGCCGTGATCGCTCATATCCACCGTAAAAAGCATGTTGAGCGCCGCGACGCTGCCCTGCTCATCGACCAGCGCGCCCACCAGGCGCACCTCGTTCAGCACAATGGCGCGGATGCGCTCGACATCTTCACTGCTCAGCGGCTCGCCGGCGGAAACCAGCTCCTCCACTACCAGATCGTCCCCTTCCACCTGCGTGTGCTGGAAATTGGTGAGCGAATCGACGCGGCGAATATTGGGAATCTGCCAGGCCATTTCCGTCATTTCGGCAATGGCCGCCAGCACCTCGGGCGCGAAGACCGTGCCGCCGTGCGGCTTCACCATCAACAGTACGTTGCTGTCCTGTATGTATTCCGCCTCGAGGAAATTGAGATGCTCAACCACCGGACTGTCCTCGCCGATGTAGCGTTTCACCGATGCATCCACCTCGAATTTCGGGGCTCCGGCGATCAACAGGAGGGACAGCACGAGCGCCACAAAAATGATGATTTTCGGGTAGACGACCGTGGCGCGAATACCAGCAGAAATGATTTTTTTCATATTGTCTTTCGTATCTGGACTATAGTTTCATCGAAGCGGCAGTTTACAACCATTGCCCCATCGGCGTTCCGCAAGAAAAACTCCGCGAGAAAAAACCTGAAAAAAAGCTTCGCGAGAAAAGGTTTCGTGAGCAGCAGTTCCATCAGAAAAGGAGAGCAAACATGAGTTCGCCCAAAGAAGTCCTCCGGGAATACGTCCTTCACCTCGACGGCATAAGCGAAAGCATCAAGGCCAGAGTCATGCGGGACCTCGCCCCCGACCCCCAACTTGGCGTTTTTTCCTGGGACATCAGCCATTTTTCCCACGAGGGAGGCTCCGCCCACCGCCACGCACAAACCGCCGAAGAGGCCACGGCGCTGATGATGGAGTACATCAACACGCTCAACGCAGAAAACATCTACGCCAAGAATTTCCGCTATTAAGCGGTGCCCACTCCCCTTTTTCCTGGTTCCCACGCGGAGTTTGTAGGTTGGGCTGAGGAACGAAGCCCAACAGGTTCAGGGTGGATGTGGCCGTGGGTGTTGGGCTTCGTTCCTCAGCCCAACCTACAGGTGGACCCCACAGAATCGAATTAAAGCACTACCAGGGCCCGAATCTCAGGCTGCGCTGGCCGGTGCCGCGGCAACGGGCACTTGAAAAGTCTTGTTGAACGTCAGCAATATCGCCGGCAACATCAGTAAATTCACCACCAGCGCCAGAAAAATGATGATACCTGTCAGCAGCCCCAGCTCGCTCACCAGGTTGAACTGCGCCGTCGCCAGCACCCAGAAACCCGCCACCAGCACCACCATGGTGATCCACAGCGGACTCGCCACCCGGTTGAACGCATAGCGTATGCCCTCCTCCACCGAGCCGCTGCGGCTGCTGCCCTGGCGGTACTTGATCAGGAAGTGCACCGCAAAATCCACCACCACACCGAGACAGATACCGGCCACGCTCATTACGGCAAAATTCGCCATGCCATGCGTTGCGCCCCAAAGACCGTAGCCCATCATGATCGGCACAATGTTCGCAAACATGCCGAGCAAGCCCAAACGCCAACTGCGCAGACTGAAAAACAACACCAGAGACACCATCAATACGGCAACGATGCCACCTTTCATCATGTTTGGAATCATGTGCAGATAGCCTGCTTCCGCCATCAGCGGGATCATGCCCGTGGGCACCACCTTCAAATGCGGCGCCTCGCGCTCGAACCAGTGGATGATCGCCTGCTTCAACGCCACGGTTTCACCGCTGTTCATGCCGCTCATGGTCAGCGTCAGGCGGGTGGCTGACTTGTCGAGGTTGACCTTGTTGTTGAGGTCGAGCCCATAGGGCAGCGACATTTCATAGAGCAGCAAATACTGGGCGGCGAGTTCCTGATCGTCCGGCAGCCGGTACCAGTCGGGGTCATCGCCGTGCATGTTCTGGTTCAGGCGCTTGAAGGTATCGGTGATGGTATTGACATGATTCACCCCCGGCCAATCTTTCACCCAGGCCTGAAAGGCGTCGAGGGTATCGAGAAAATCCGGATCGTTGAGCGCACCGGGCTCGGCGCCGAACACCGCGACATCCATCGCCAGGAAACCGGAAAGGTTTTCGGACACGAACGCAATGGCGCGCTGCTGCTCGGTGGATTCATCGAAAAGGTTTTCGAAGGATTCGTTGATGACGATGCGTGGGATCATGGCGCTTGCCGCAATGCACAGCACCACGGACACCGGCAGAATCTTTTTGTGGTGGCGAATCACCCAATCGCCGAGCGCATCGAAACTGAAGCGCGCAATGCGCCTCTTGCCCGCGTCATAGGGCATGAGAAGCAGGAGCACCGGCAGCAGCGTCACGACGAGCACGAAGGCCACGGTATCGCCGAACGCGATGATCACCCCCAGTTTGCGCAGTGACGGGAAGTCGGTGAACGTGAAGGTGATCACCCCCAGCACCGTGGTGACCGTGGTCAGAAATACCGGAAACAGGTTGAGGCGCAGGCCGTAAAGAATCGCCGCTCTTTTTTCCTGGCCCTGCTGCATGCCGTGCGCGATGCCGCCGATCACGTGGACGCAACCGGCCACCGCCAGTGTCATGATGACGATGGGAGCGATCGCCGTGACGCCATCGATTTCCATGCCGAACCAGCCGAAAAACCCCATGGTGGTGACGCCGGTGAGAATGACGATGACCGCGGTGGCGAGCGATGCCCACAACGAGCGCAGCGTCATCACCAGAAGAACGCCCATCAGCGCCAGCATGATGGGCATTTGAATGCTGTTGACGCGCGCCGTGTATTCGTCGGCGCTGTAGTCGAGCACCACCGAGCCCGTCACTTTCATGTCGATGTGCGGATGGTTGGCTTCGAAATCCGCGACCAGCTCACGGATTGCCGCGGAAATTTCCTCCTGCTCCTGGCTCAGCAACGTGCCTTCCCTGAACTGGAAGGTGATATTGACCGCCGCCACATCCTGTCGCTCAGACACCAGAAAACCGCGCAACGCGGGCTCTTCGCTGGCTACGCGACGCGCACGCTGGATGACCGCGGAGTCATCCGCACGGCCATGCGGAACGAGATCCATCACGGCCAGATCGTCTTCCTCGACTTCGGTATGCTGAAAGTTGGTCAGCGAATCGACGCGCGCGGCGTAGGGAATCAGCCAGGAACGCTCCGTCAGTTCCTGAATGGCCACCAGTGTCTGCGGACTGAACAGGTCACCGTCGCGTGGCACCACCACCAGCAGGGCATTTTTGTTTTCATTGAAAATTGCCTCCACCTCGTCCAGCTCCACCATGCCGGGGTATTCGGGATCGAGCAGGGATTTATAATCCGAACGTCTCACCAGTCCATCGAGACCGCTCACCGTCACGGCCAGATAGACCAGCGTGAGCAGGATGATGAGCCAGGGACGGGCGAGCATCCCCTGAAAAAAGGCCGTGATTCTGTCAGCCATGTGCGAAAACCTCATTATTTGTTATTTGCGTCAGCCGGAAATCGGGTTGCATGTGAGCTATAAGCTGTAAGCTCCAAGTTGCCAAAGCTCAGTTTTTTCCTACCCTTGTAGGGGCAATTCATGAATTGCCCCTACGGTATGCTGAAAGTTGGTCAGCGAATCGACGCGCGCGGCGTAGGGAATCAGCCAGGAACGCTCCGTCAGTTCCTGAATGGCCACCAGTGTCTGCGGACTGAACAGGTCACCGTCGCGTGGCACCACCACCAGCAGGGCATTTTTGTTTTCATTGAAAATTGCCTCCACCTCGTCCAGCTCCACCATGCCGGGGTATTCGGGATCGAGCAGGGATTTATAATCCGAACGTCTCACCAGTCCATCGAGACCGCTCACCGTCACGGCCAGATAGACCAGCGTGAGCAGGATGATGAGCCAGGGACGGGCGAGCATCCCCTGAAAAAAGGCCGTGATTCTGTCAGCCATATGTGAAAATCTCGTTGTTCGTTATTTATACGGTAGCCGGAGTTTGAGCCAGGTTTTGCCAAGCCAAGGCTCTGCACTTTTGGCTCCCCTCTCCCGTTTACGGGAGAGGGGCTGGGGGAGAGGGCCGAAATACCACGAAATCGCCGTTTCCCCTCTCCCTAACCCTCTCCCCAGAGGGGCGAGGGGACTGATCGTACACCGACGACGCTTGACTGACTGGCATTACACCCCATGGGGCCTCTAAAAATTGTAGGAAAGATACAGCTCGATATAGTCGTCTTTACTGATCCCGTAGGCGGGATCCTCGTGGCGCTGTCCCTGCAGGAAGCGCGCCTGCAGTTCCAGGACCCAGCTGTCGCCGATGCGGCGGCTGGCTTCCACGCTGAAAAACCTTGCTCCCGTATCCCTGTCCACCAGAATGCCGGCAATGGCATCCGTCGATTGCGCATCGTTCATCGCGAGGCGCACCCCGAGAGCGATTTCGTCGTCGAGGCCGCTGGGCGCACTCTTGCCGCGCTCATCGTAGTGGTATTCGCCGAGTGCGCCGATATCCCAGGGCGTGCCGAACACGCCGTAGAAGGTATATTCGAAGCCTCCCGCCGCCGCGTAGTAGCTCTCGCCCTGGCCGCTGCGATGCAGGGCCTCCAGCTTCCAGAGGATGTTTTCGCGGGTTACCTGCAGGTCCAGCGAGGTCTGATGGATCTGATCGTAAAAGGGGTAGAGAAAGGCGTCACCCTGCGCATCAAGGGCCGAAAGAATACGCGGGTCGCGGCTGGTGCCGGCAAAATGGGCGAAGCCAATATCGTAATCGCCGAAGGTTCCCGCATAGCGCACGGCAACGTCGACATGCCTTTCCGCGGCGCCAGACTCGTAGCGGGCCTCGTCCATGTCCACCGGCGTCGCGGGGCGAAAGCGGCCCTCTCTACCGGAAAATGTGCGCTCGCGAAAATAGGGCATCAGAAACAGGTCTACCGTGCCCCAGTCCTTGATCAAGGCCAGATTGAGCATCGGCTGGCCGAGCTTGTCCTCGCCATCCAGATTTTCCACCGCGTCCGTCTGGTTGATCACGTCCACCAGATGCTGAAATTCGATCACGCCCCAGAACACCTTGCGGATACCGGCGCGCAGCTCCCAGCTCTGCGCGGCCTTGACATAGGTGAGCTCACGCATGTCGAAATGACTGCGTTCGGCGTCGTACTGATCCAGGCGCAGATAGGGCACCACGGCAATGCTCTGTCGGCCACTGTCCCAGGCGTGGTAGAACTGGGGCTCGAAATTCAGCGATGCGCTGAATCCATCTACCTGCGCATCATCCTGTGGCGACTGGAGAAAATAGCGCGCTTCCAGCCCCACCTGCCCGAAGATGTCGAGGGCGCTGGCGGTGCCGCACAGGGCCGCCAACACCAGGGGTGCGAGGCGTCTGGCGCTTTTCGCGGCGAACCTTTTCGCTGCAAACCTTTTCGTTACAAACATGGGCACTGCGCTCCCCGCAGCGCCTGATTCAGCGAGCTTCCTTGAGGCTGTTCTGGTCGAAATCCCGGTCGCTGAAGCCGTTGGCGAATTTGTAATTTTCCATGTAAATGTCGGTTTCCTTGCCAGTCTGGTGATTGACCATATGCATGACACCGGGGCGCCAGAATTTGCTCTGGTACTGCTGATAGCCCTTGTAGCTCAGGGTTTTCAGCAAGGCATTCTTGCGATCGTAAAATTCGACCCGTTCGGGCTGATAGGTGTCCTTGTTGACCCAGGCCAGCTGGCGCGTGTAGCCGGAGTGTTGATAGGCAGGGTAGTACTCGATCACAAAACAGTCGACGCCGTCGAGCGCTTCATCGCGCAACCATTTATAGGTGTATTTTTCCACTTCGAAGGAGGTGAGATCCTCGAACGCGAACTCACTACCCATGAACGGCCCCGATTTATTGGATGAGGAAATGCGCTTCACCCGTTTGAGCGCGGGCAGATACAACCATTGATCATCCGCCGTGAGGGCATGGGTATAGCTGAGAAAGGCGGTGCCCTTGACGTCGCGCGGGGTATCGAAAATCGTCAGGCTCTGATCGCCGTCGCCCTCCACTTCACGGCTCTTGATGCGCAAGATGCGCTCGCTTTCCTGGCCCTGTTTGTTGCGCAGAATCATGCGCATGTCGGCGGTGGAATCGATCCAGCCGGCGTCGCGCCGATCGGCCTCCATAACGATGGCAAGCCCTTTTTCTTCCGCTGTTTCAGCCAGTGCGACAACGGCAAACAGCGCACAAAAAAACATGGCGAGGGCGGGTTTCAACATGGTCTTCGCTCCTGTTATCAGAGCCCGGTGAGACTCTGGGCATTATTGGTATACGGGACAGCAAAAAGCTCAGTGGCTTCTGCCAGCGCGAGCATAGCCACCTTAGTCTGCGCCCGCTGAATATTCAATGAAATATTGCACCCTGGAAAAACCGCAGACTGTGTATGAGCCTGCCTGTGTAGGAGCCTGCCTGCAGGCGACCATATGCCGTGCGTCCCGATGCTGGTGTCGCCTGCAGGCAGGCTCCTACGCGAGCACTTAGCAGGCGGTGGCTTTGCCTGTATGATTGGCCATCTGCAAACCCTTCCATAAACACTGAGGAGCCTCTGATGGCCAACACCCCCAACATCAAGATCTACGGCGGGAAGAAATCCCGCGCAATCCGCTGCATGTGGATGCTGGAAGAGCTGAACCTGCCCTACGAGTTCCAACCTGTCGACTTCAATGCCGGTGAAGGCCAGAAGCCGGAATATCTTGCCCTGAACCCGGCGGGCAAGGTGCCCACCATGGTGATGGACGATTTCATTCTCACCGAGTCCATGGCCATCAATCTGTACCTGGCCAACAAGTTTGCCAGCCCTCTGCTGCCCAGCAATCCCGAGCAGTTGGCACAGGTTCACCGCTGGACCCTGTGGGCCGTCACCGAAGTGGAGTTTTACCTCACCCTGGTGGTGCGCGAACTGAAGCGTGGCGACAAGGCCGACCCGGAGCGCAACAAGGAAAACATCGCGCTGGCCCTGAAGACCGTTGCCGTGCTGGAGAACCATCTGGCCAAGAGCGGCAGCGACTACCTGCTGGGCGGCGAATTCACCATGGCCGATCTCAACACCGCGTCCGTGGTCTGCTCCCTGCCTGTGATCGGCGCCAGCCTCGACGCCTTCCCGAACACCACTGCCTGGCTCGGCCGCTGCCTGGCGCGCCCCACCTGGAAGAAACTTCAGGACTGAGCCGCCTGTTCAGTCCAATAGAAAAAGGCCGGGATTTCCCGGCCTTTTTCGTATTCACCCGAGGCGCTGCACACGTGTTCAGGGCATGGCTTTCTTCAGGTTGGCAGCCGGGTCCGCGAGCACGGCCACGTCCACTGGCGCCTTGGCCTTGATCATGTTCTGGGCAAGGCGCATGAACTTGGCGGAGTTCACACCCAGCACGCCGCGCACCACACCATCCTGCAGATAGAAGATCATGAAGTTATCGGCGGACATGTCGCCTCGCAGCACCACCTGATCGCCTTCCAGCACACCGGAGGTCTGCAACTTGAAGTCGTACTGGTCGCTCCACACCGACTGAATGTCGCCGTAGGCTTCATTGCCGCCATTCATGTTTCGCGCCGCGCATTCACCCTGCTTCTGGGCGTGCAGCCAGTTTTCGCTGCGCATCGGACGTCCCATCCAGGCATCCGGGTAGAAGGCCACATCGCCGATGGCGTAAATATCGGGCGAACTGGTCTGGCAATATTCGTTGACCACGATACCGTTGTTGCATTCCAGACCGCAGGCTTCGGCGAGTTCGGCCACCGGCACCACGCCCGCGCCGATCAGGATGACATCGGCCTCCAATGTCGCACCACTGGCCAGTACCAGGCCCTTGGAATCGTCGCTGAAGCCGGCCACGGAATCCTTGAGATAGAACCTGACGCCCTGCGCCTCATGTTTCGCCTGCACCCAGGCGGACATGTCCTCGGACATGAAGCGCGCCATGACCCGCTCGGCGATTTCCACCACCGCCACTTCGCAACCCAGCTTGGTGGCGCTGGCAGCGGTTTCCAGGCCGATCACGCCGGCGCCGATCAGCACCAGCTTCTTGCCCGGCCCCAGTTGTTCCTTGAGGCCGAGGGCGTCGAGGTCAGTGCGCAGATAGAAATAGGGAACGCCGCCCTGCTCCAGGGCCGGGATGCGGCGCGCCTGCGCACCGGTGGCGATCAGCAGCTTGCTGTATTCGAGGGTAGTGCCATTGTCGAGTACGACCTGGTGCTGATCGGGCTTGATCTGCGTCGCCGCGACGCCGGACAGCAGTTCCACGTTGTTGTCGTCGTACCAGTTCGGCGCCTTCAGATAGACGTCGGTGAGAGTTTCCACACCTTGCAGAACGCTCTTGGAAAGCGGGGGACGGTCGTAGGGCAGTTCTTTTTCATTGTTGATCAGGACGATACGCCCCGTGAAGCCATCCTGGCGCAGTGCGCCCGCGGCGGAGACGCCGCCGAGGCCGGCGCCGATAATTACCATGGTGTCTGTTCCACTCATCGTGTCATTGCCTTTACAAAAAGCGGTTTATCCAAAAGCCCCGTCAGCGTTGGGGCTGCCATGCGACAGGCGCGCCTGTCATTCCTGATTGAACACCGCAGGCCGTTTTTCCATGAAGGCCTTGACCCCTTCGATGAAATTGGGCGAAGCGGCGCAATCACCGAAGGCTTTCGCCTCCAGGGTGAGCTGTGTGTCGAGATCGTTGTCCAGAGACTGATTGAATATATTCTTGATATTACGCACGCTGGATGCGGGCAGGGCAATGATTTTCTGCACCAATTGCTCGGTTACTTGATCCAGCTCAGCATCGGGCACCACTTTGTTGGCCAATCCCCAGTCGAGCGCCTTGGCGGCATCCACTTTCGTGCCCAGCAGCGCCATCTGCAGGGCGCGGGCCGCGCCGATGCGGCGTGGCAAGGCGTAACTGGTGGCGCCATCCGGGCTTGCGCCGATGTTGACGTGGGCGACGAGAAACAGCGCGCTTTCAGAGGCGATCACGAAATCACTGCTTGCCGCGAAGCCCACCGCCGCGCCCGCGCAGGCGCCCTGAACCCGGGCAATGATGGGCTGAGGCATGGTGCGCATGGCCTGGAAAATGGTCCGCGAATTGTTGACGCGGCGCTCGAAGTCGAGGCGGCGCTCTTCGGAGCTCTGGTCGAGCACCTTGGCAAAACCGGCGACATCGCCACCGGCCATGAAATGCTCGCCCGCACCGGTGAGCACGACACAGCGCACATTTTTATCGAGGGCGACTTTTTGCAGGAACTCACCCATTTTCAGGATCATGGCACCGTTGACGGCATTGCGCGCCTTGGGGCGGTTGAAGGTGATACGGGCTACGGCGCCGTCGATGGTTGTCAGCAGGTCTTGTGAATCGTCGCTGGTCATGGAAATTTCTCCACTCGATGAGGTTGCTATTTGTTGCTCTGGCGGTACTGTTCCTGGAGCTTGCGCTTGAGGAGCTTGCCGGTGGGTTCGCGGGGCATGTCCGCCATGAAGTCGATGGAACGCGGGCACTTCAGTTTGGCGAGCTTGCTGATGCAGAAAGCGATCAATTCCTGTTCGAGCTCGGGCCCCGCGCGCTGCGGATCGACGGGCTGCACGACAGCTTTCACTTCCTCGCCGTACTCTTCGTTGGGTACGCCGAATACCGCGACATCTTCCACTGCCGGATGTTGGCAGAGAACGTTCTCCGCCTCCTGGGGATAGATGTTGACGCCCCCGGAAATGATCACGTAATCACGGCGGTCCGTGAGATAGAGATAGCCCTCCTCGTCCACGTAACCGATGTCGCCAAACGTGGCCCAGCCCCTGCTGTTGTGGGCGCGCCGGGTTTTCTCGGGATCCTTGTGGTAGACGAACTGGCCACCGCCGGAGAAGAAGATCAAACCGGACTCGCCGGGCGCCAATTCTTCCTCGTCCGGGCCGAGAATATGGATCTCGCCCCGAACCGCCTTGCCCACCGAGCCGACGTGGCTGAGCCACTCTTCCGGCCCGATGGCGCACATGCCGGCGCTTTCGGAACCGGCATAGTATTCGTGGATGATGGGCCCCCACCACGCCAGCATGGCCTGCTTGAGTTCCACCGGGCAGGGCGCCGCGGCGTGAATCGCCACTTTGTGGGAACTCAGGTCGTAGCGCTTGCGCGTTTCCTCGGGGAGACGCAGCGCACGGGTAAACATGGTGGGCACCCATTGCGAGTGGCTGACGCGGTAGCGCTCGATGGCCGCAAGGGCAGCCTCCGGGTCGAATTTCTTCAGAACCACCGAGGTGCCGCCCATGGTCTGTACGGCCATGTTGTACTTGAGGGGCGCAGCGTGATAGAGCGGCCCTGTGGAAAGGTAGCTGGTTTCACCGTCGAAGGAATAGAGCCTGCCCAGCAGGTTCAGCAGCGGCGGCGGCTCGTCCACCGGCAACTCGGACGGCGGCGGCTTGACCCCTTTGGGGAAGCCCGTGGTGCCCGAGGTATACATCATGGGCGCGCCCTGGGTGGGCGCGGCCACCGGGCGAGGTTCGCTGGCTGCCAGCGTTTGCTCGTAGGAGCGGTAACCCGGCGCGACGTCGTCGAGCATCAGCCAGGCTTCGACCCCCGGCACCATGGCGGGCAGCCCTTCCACTTCGCCGCGAAACTCCGCCGAGGTGAAGAATGCCCGCGCATCCGAATCGCCGATGATATAGGCGATCTCGTCGCGTTTGAGGCGCGTGCTGATGGGCGTGAAGTAAAGCCCCAGATTGAACGCCGCCCAGCAGATGGGGAAGTAGTCGAGGCGATTCTCCAGGCAGAGCGCGATGGCGTCGCCGGGTTCGAGCCCCAGTTCCTGAAGAAAGACCGCGCAGCGATCCATGGCGGCGACCAGTTCCCCGTAGCTCATTGCCTGCTCGAGGCGGGTGCCATCCCCGGGCACGACGATGGCCGTGCGCTGGGGATGGTGGCTTGCGATGTCGCGCGGGTGCATGTGCTGCTCAGCGCCCCTGGTAGACGGGCTTGCGCTTCTCTTTGAAGGCGGCGACCGCTTCGAGAACGTCCTCGGAGCCGGCAGAGATGACTTCGTGCATCATGCCGAGCGGGAACACTTCGTTCGAACGCGCCTTGGCAAGCTGGTTGAGCGCTTTCTTGGTGCCGGTCACGGCGAGCGGCGCCAGCGCGGCGATGTCCTGCGCAATGGCGACGGCGGCAGGCAATACTTCTTCGGGCGCGTCGACCAGATCGGTCACCAGGCCGAAATCGTAGGCTTTCTCGGCGGGCAGTACCTTGCCGGTAAGCAGATAGCGCTTGGCACGGTTGAAGCCCATGGACATCGGCCAGGTCAGACAGCCGCCGTCACCGGCCACCAGGCCGACCTTGACGTGAGTGTCGGCAAGACGGGCGTTCTTGCTGGCAACGATGATATCCCCGCACAGGGCAATGGAGGCACCGAGGCCAAAGGCATCGCCATGGAGAGCGACCACCACGGGAACGGGGCAGTCGATGAGTGCTTCGATGAGGCGCACGCCGACGTCGCACATTCTCGAACGGCGGATCAGGTCTTCCTGCAACTTCTTGATCTCGTCGAGATCACCACCGGCGGAAAAAGCCCTGCCAGCTGCTTTCAGAACTATCACCCGCACCTCCCGGTTGCCGCGAACATCCAGCAGCGCACTCATCAGTTCGTGGTGCATCTCCTCATCGATGGCGTTGAGGGCGTCAGGGTTGTTCAAGGTGATGGTGGCGATATGATTTTCGACGGAATACAGAATCTGCTGGCTCATTATTGGCTCCTTTTATACGAAAAGGGTTGTACGGATAAAGAAATGGCTTGGCGATTGCCAAGCCATTTGCTTGCGTGCGTCTTACAGATCGTGGAACTGATCGCGCTCGAAGTGAACCGGCGTCTGGGAGTTGCGCACGATGCGGTGAATGGCATCGCCGAGGCTCGCGGGGTCATCGGGGGTTGCATCGCAACGGGCGCCGTGCCTGGTGCCTTCCAGAACAGCGTAGCCGTAGCCCCAGGCTTCGAAGAAGCGACCGGTGATGTCCGCGGATTCGGGGCTGGCCAGCCAGGTAACCAGGGACGCGACGTAGTCGGGGTTGCGGCGCGCGATTTGCTCTTCAGTGCGCTCGGCCAGGCCTTCGGTCATGCGGCTCTGGGCGCGCGGCGCCAGGGCGTTGACGGTGACGCCGATGCGCTTAAGTTCGAGAGCGGCAACGATGGACAGGGAGGCGACACCACCTTTGGCGGCGGAGTAGTTGGCCTGGCCGATATTGCCGAACAGGCCGGTGCCGGAAGAGGTGTTGATGATACGGGCATCGATCTTGTTGCCCGCCTTGGATTGGGCGCGCCAGTAGTTGATGGCATGGGACATGGGCGCGAAGGTGCCCTTGAGGTTGACGCGTACTACGGCGTCCCAGTCATCTTCACTGATGTTCCAGATCATCTTGTCGCGCAGGATACCGGCGTTGTTGACCAGAATGTCCAGGCGTCCGAAGGTGTCGATGGCCTGCTGAACCATTTCGCCTGCCTGTTGCCAGTCGGCTACGTCGGCGCCGTTGGCGATGGCTTCACCACCGAATGCCTTGATTTCGTCGACCACGGATTGAGCGGCGCTCAGGTCCTGACCGATGCCGTCTTTGGTGCCACCCAGGTCGTTGACGACCACTTTGGCGCCGTGCTTGGCCAGCATGACGGCTTCGGCACGCCCTACGCCACGGCCAGCGCCGGTGACGATCGCAACACGTCCTTCACACAGTTTCATCTCGTTTCTCCTCTACTCGTTACTCGTTTTGTCAAATCAAAAAAAGCTCCGCAACTCCGGAACTGCCAGGAATACCGGCTTGCCGGAGTGTGGAAACACCAACGTGTCTTTGTCTGCCGCCCCCGTTTCGGAGTGAAACGAAATCGGGCGAACCCACCGCTGCGTCCGAAGCACTTTGCCGCAAAACGCGCCGCGATGGCTGCCGGAGTGCCGGAGGGATAACAGTGTGGCCCGCCTTGTCCTGTGTGTCCCCATGGAAAAGGAGTCGCGCCAGGCGGCCAAGCCCCGGTCATCCGCGGGCATACCTCACCCTGCCGGAGGCAAAAGTGGCGCTCACTATACCAAAAGCCCGGCTATTTTCGCCAATCCGGCACAGCAAATACCCCACACCCCGCCTCGGTGCAAAGCCGGGACGACTCCTATAACACACGTTATACTGCCAACCAAGGGTAAACCAAGGCCTTCGTCAAAGGCAAGCACAGGCTGTGCGCCGAGGCGTTCCAGGCAATGACTGGCGCGGCAATCGCCTGAAGGCGGCTGCGCCATATCTGAATTTGGCACAGTGTGAGGACGCTATCCGGGTACAGCCTTTCGAGACCGTCAGCGGCAGGGATGCCGCTGCCGAGCCCCCATGGATGGGTTTACGGCGTGTCTCGAAAGGCTGTACCCGGATGGCGGCCGGCGTGCAGCGTGCGCAATGATCTTCATGCGATTGCCGCGATGAGCGCAGCGCCGCCGTGCGCGGCCTTGGCAATCGGGGATATACTTTGCCGGTCCCGCTCAGGAGCAAACGAAAAACCATGACCAACGAAATCAGCAAGATCGTCGACTACGTGCAACTCGAGCGTATCGAAGATAATATCTTTCGCGGCGAGAGCCGCGACCTGGGTACCCCGCAAGTCTATGGCGGACAGGTGCTCGGCCAGGCCATCCAGGCAGCGCAGCTCACCGTCGAGGGACGCCCCGTTCATTCGGTGCACTGCTACTTCCTGCGGCGTGGCGACTTCAACGCGCCCATCATCTATGAGGTGGACCGCAGTCGCGACGGCGCGAGCTTCACCGCGCGGCGCGTCGTGGCCATTCAGCACGGCCGCCCCATCTTTACCATGTCCGCTTCCTTCCAGGCACCGGAAGAAGGTCTCGATCACGGCATGCTGCTGGAAATGCCCCCCCTGCCGAAAGAGGGCGAGCATCGCGCGCCGCCCATGCCCATCATCGGCCAGCGCAACATGCACCGCCCCCATAGCGAATTTCAGATCTACGAAGTAGCTTCTCAGGACCAGACCGACCCCATGTCATTCCAGTGGTGGGTGAAAACTCGCCACGCCCTGCCCGACAACCAGGACACCCACCGCTCGGTACTGGCCTACATCTCGGATTTTGGCCTGCTCACCGCCTCGCTACTGCCCCACGGCATCACCACCGAGGAAAGCTACGACACCACGCCGAATTTCATCTTCGCCTCGATCGATCACGCCATCTGGTTCCACCGCCCGTTCCGGGTCGACGAGTGGCTGCTCTATTACATCCGCCCGGTATCCTCCTCCGGCGCGCGCGGACTGTCCATCGGCAGCCTCTACGACCCCCAGGGCACGCTGGTGGCGACCACCATCCAGGAAGGCTTGGCAAGGCAACGCACCAGAGAGTAAATATCCCCCGGCCAAGCCGGGGGCTTTAGTTTGTGAGCCGCTCAAAGCG
>CAYXXZ010000066.1:11682-17013 GCA_964469165.1 uncultured Porticoccaceae bacterium | reverse complement strand
TCTCCCGCGACGGCGCGGTGGTCGATACCGGGCTGGCGCTCAACGATGTGGTGCTTCATCCCGGTCAGTCCGTGCGCATGCTCGAGTTCGAACTCTATATCGATGGTCAGTTCGTCTACAGCCAGCGCTCCGATGGCCTGATCGTGTCGACGCCCACCGGGTCGACGGCCTATGCGTTGTCCGCCGGTGGCCCCATCCTGCATCCCAAGCTCGATGCCATGGTGCTGGTGCCGATGAACCCCCATACCCTGACCAGCCGCCCCATCGCCATTTCCGGCGACAGTGCCGTGGAGATTCGCGTCGGCGATCGCCGCGACATACAACCGCAAGTCACCTGCGACGGCCAGGAGGATTTCGTCACCGAGCCCGGCGACGTCATCCGCATCTGGCGCGAAGAAAAAATGCTGCGCCTGATCCACCCCGTCGATCACAATTTTTACGGCATCTGCCGCAGCAAGCTGGGCTGGGGCAGCCGCCTGGACGCCGGCCACCATATCGAAAGGTAGCGCGCGTGGCCCTGATGCGCCTTGCGGCATTTCCTTCCCACATCGACCTCCGCCCCGCCGGCGATGCCTTGCGCAGCGCCGGCATCGCTCATGAATTGATCGTCGAGGGCGAACATACGGTTCTCTGCATCGATGAGCGGGCAGACCCCGACGTTGCTCTCGAACTCGTCAAGGCCGCCCTGAGCCCCGTATACGGTGGCGCCGCGACGCAGGCGCCGCGCTCGCCGGTGGTGATGATTCTGCTGGCGTTGAGCATCCTCGGGGCGATGCTGCCGCAATGGCACTTCGATGGGCTGCACTGGTTCACCTTCCAGGATTTCCGGATGGTGAGTACCACCCAGGTCATTTTCGCCACGCTGGATGACACCCTCGCCAGCGGTCAGTACTGGCGTCTCATCACGCCGATCTTCATTCATTTCGGTATTTTTCATATCGCCTTCAACGGCCTCTGGCTGTGGGAATTTGGCCGTCGCATCGAAGCCTTCGGGGGCGGTCTCCACCTGGCGATGCTGGTGCTGATATCCGGGCTGGTGTCCAATTTCGGCCAGTATTACTGGTCCGGTCCGTCGTTGTTCGGCGGCATGTCCGGGGTGCTCTACGCTCTGCTCGGGTATCTGTGGATTCGCAACAGGATCGCGCCACACCCGGCACTGGCGCTGCCGCCGGGCATCATCGGTTTCATGATCGCGTGGTTGCTGATCTGCATGACGGGCATTATCGATCTTTTCTTTCAGGGCAGCGTGGCCAATGCGGCGCATGCCTCCGGCCTGATCAGCGGCATGGTGCTGGGATTTGTCTTCGGCGTTCTCAAGCTGCCTGCTCGTTCCGCAGCAAGGCACTGAGCGGGGAGGCGGGCGAAACCTCGGCGCTCCGGGCTATAATGACGCCTTTCCTCAGCCTTTCTGCACAATACATGGATTATCAGCAACTGATCACAGCGATGACGCCGGAGCTCTACGAAGGCCTCAAGCGAGCCGTGGAGTTGGGAAAGTGGCCCAATGGCGAACGACTCAATGCACAGCAGCGCGAAAGCTGTCTGCAGGCGGTGATTGCCTACGATCACCTGCACAAGCGCGAAGACGAACGGGTGGGCTACATTCACACCGAAAAGCACGAGCACTGCGGTGAGGATGGCGGCAGCGTCGAGCCGGATGCGCCCCAGCCACTCAAGTGGCGCGATCAATGAGTACAGCGGGACGCGGGCATCTGCGCAAGATGCACGTGGCGCCGGGCGAAGTAGTCAGCTACCAGATACCTCTGGACGACAGCCTTTTGCCGCTGAACGATGCCATCGGCAATGTGGTGAGCATCCGTCACCTGGGCGAAATTCACTGTCTCCACTGTGGCCGGAAGACCAAAAAGAGCTTCAGCCAGGGTTTCTGCTATCCCTGCTTCACGCGCCTCGCCCAGTGCGACAGCTGCATCCTCGCCCCCGAAAAATGCCATTACGATCAGGGCACCTGCCGCGAACCCGAGTGGGCGCAACAACATTGCATGGTCGACCACATCGTTTACCTGGCGAACTCGTCGGGGGTCAAGGTCGGTATCACCCGCGGCAACCAGGTGCCCACGCGCTGGATCGATCAAGGCGCCACCCAGGCGTTGCCGGTGATGCGGGTCAGGACCCGCCAACAATCCGGGCTGGTGGAAGATGTCCTGAGGGAGCACGTCAAGGACCGCACCGATTGGCGTGCCATGCTCAAGGGCGACGCCGAGCCCGTCGATCTCGTGAGCCTGCGCGATGCACTTTTCGAGCGCTGCGACCTGCGCCTGAGTGAGCTGGAGGAGCGCTTCGGACTCCAGGCCTTCCAGCGCCTCGACGACGCCGAGGCGGTGACGTTCAGCTATCCAGTGCACACCTATCCCAAAAAAGTGGTATCCCTCAACATGGACAAGGAGCCGCTGGTGGAGGGCACGTTGCTGGGCATCAAGGGGCAATACCTGATTTTCGACACAGGCGTCATCAACATTCGCAAGTACACCTCATACCTGGTGGAAGTAGCTATAGGCTAGGAGGGCCTGTTAACACTACTGGAATAGTCGTCGCTGGAGGCCATTTTTTCGACCAGCGAGGCGGAAGGAGAGAAATATAGTGGGCCTATATGAACGAGTGACAACGAAGCTGGGCGGAAAATGGCCCCAGCCCTTCGGGTTGCGCCTGAAAAAGCGCCACTCCACGTTGCTCCTCGCTCATTTGGAATAACCAAACCACGTTCGTCGCGCCTTGATTGGCACTTTTTCAGGCACAACGCCGACTATTCCAGTAGTGTTAACAGGCCCTAGCCACCCTCAAATCGGAGTTCGTTATGGCCTATCGTGACAGCCAGCCCAGAACGGTCTACCTGAACGAATATCAGGTGCCGGATTTTTTGATCGACAAAACCGAGCTCTACATCGACCTCGGTGACGAGGAAACGCGGGTTCGGGCGGAACTGCTGATGCGCCGCAATCCACTGTCCGCCAATCCCGATGCCAACCTGGAGCTGCAGGGTGTCGATCTGGAAATCGACAGTCTGGCAATCGATGGAAAACTGCTTGCCGCGCATGAATACCAGTACTCCGGCACTTCCCTGCGCGTCGAACGTAAACTCAATGAAAACTTTAGGTTTTACTCGGAAGTCGTTATAAAGCCACAGAATAATACTTCTCTTGAAGGGCTTTACAAGAGCCGCTCCATGTATTGCACGCAATGCGAGGCCGAGGGCTTTCGCAAGATCACCTTCTATCTCGATCGCCCCGACGTGATGTCCGAGTTCACCACCACCATCAGTGCCGACAAGGCTGCCTATCCGGTCTTGCTGTCCAACGGCAATCTGGTGGCCAGCGGCGAGCGCGGTCACGGCCGCCATTGGGCGATGTGGCACGATCCCTTTCCCAAACCGAGTTATCTGTTCGCCATGGTGGCGGGAAACCTGGCGCAGGTCGAAGACAGTTTCACCACCTGCAGTAGCCGTGAGATCGCGCTGCGCATCTTCGTGGAAGAGAAGGATCTGGACAAATGTGCATTCGCCATGGATGCGCTGAAGCGATCCATGCGCTGGGACGAGGAGGTCTACGGCCGCGAATACGATCTCGACACCTTCATGATCGTGGCGGTGGACGACTTCAACATGGGTGCCATGGAGAACAAGGGGCTCAACATCTTCAACAGCTCCGCGGTGCTGGCCAAGCCCGAGATCACTACCGACCAGTCTTTCCAGAACATTCAGGCCATCGTCGCCCATGAGTACTTCCACAACTGGTCCGGCAATCGCGTGACCTGCCGCGACTGGTTTCAGCTGAGTCTCAAGGAAGGCTTTACCGTGTTTCGCGATTCCCGCTTTTCCGCTGACATGGGCTCGCCCGTGGTCAAGCGTGTGCAGGACGTGAATGTGCTGCGCACACTCCAGTTTGCCGAAGACGGCGGCCCCATGGCGCACCCGGTGCAGCCGGCGTCGTACATGGAAATTTCCAATTTCTACACACTCACGGTCTACGAGAAGGGCAGTGAGGTGGTGGGCATGGTGCATACCCTGCTGGGGCCGGAACTGTTCCGCAAGGGCGCGGATCTGTATTTCGCGCGCCATGACGGTCAGGCGGTGACGATCGAGGAGTTCATCGCCGCCATGGCGGAAGTCAGCGGCAGGGATTTCAGTCAATTCATGAACTGGTACCGCCAGGCGGGCACCCCGCAGGTGAATGTCGAGGGGGTGTATGACGAGGCCGCCCAAACCTACACGCTGACGTTCGTGCAGAGCTGCCGGGCAACACCGGAGTGCGCGGACAAAAAGCCCTACCTGATTCCCGTGCGCATGGGGTTGCTGGGCAGGGACGGCGATCTGCCGCTGCACAGCGACGGCGTTGCCGGCGCCACTGAAACGGTGCTGGAAATCACCGAGCCGCGCCAGCAGGTGGTGTTCACCAAGGTTGCGGAGAAGCCGTTGCCGTCCCTGTTCCGCGATTTTTCCGCGCCGGTGAAATGGCAATTCCCCTACAGCAGGGACGATCTGGCATTTCAGATGGCCCACGACAGCGATGGCTTCAACCGCTGGGAGGCCTGCAACCGCCTGGCGCTCGATATTCTCAAGGCGATCATCGCCGCGCGCGCGGATGGTCATCATCTGGTACTGGACAAAAGATTGGGGCAGGCGTTCCGCGCGCTGCTGGCGGACAAAACCCTCGACAAGGCCATGGTTGCGCTGATGTTGACGCTGCCGAGTGAAGCGTACCTGAGTGAGGAAATGGACCTCATCCATGTTGCGGCCATTCATAATGTGCGCCTCGACGTGCGCATCGCGCTGGCCATGGCGCTGCGCAAGGATTTGCTGGCGTGCTACGAAGAGAACGCACTGATCGAAGATTACCGCCCGGATCCCGAGCAAATCGCGCGGCGCAGCCTGAAGAACACTGCCCTGAGCTATCTGGCGCTGCTCGACGACGAAGCGCTGCTGAACAGGGTGCATCAGCAAGCCGTGACGGCGGACAACATGACGGATCGCCACGCGGCGCTGGTCGCTCTGGTCAATTCGCCCGTGGCGGCGGCCGCGCCATTGGCGCAGGATGCGCTGGCGGTGTTCCATGAGCGCTGGCAGCACGAGCCACTCGCCGTCAACCTGTGGCTTCAGATCCAGGCGACTTCCATGCTGCCGGGGGGACTGGAGCGGGTGAAGACCCTGGAAAATCATCCGGCATTCGATATCCGCAACCCCAACAAGGTGCGTGCCCTGATCGCTGCGTTCGGCAGTGCCAATGCGATCAATTTCCACCATGAGGATGGCGAGGGCTATCGTTATCTCGCCGACAAGGTGCTCGCCCTGAACAGCCTGAACCCCCAGATTGCCGCGCG
>CAYXXZ010000066.1:0-11582 GCA_964469165.1 uncultured Porticoccaceae bacterium | reverse complement strand
ATCTCGCCGACAAGGTGCTCGCCCTGAACAGCCTGAACCCCCAGATTGCCGCGCGCCTGCTGAACCCGCTGACCCGCTGGCGCAGGTATCCCGAGGCGCTGTCGGTACAGATGAAGGACCAGTTGCGGCGTATCGCCGCCAGCCCGGCGCTGTCGGCGGACGTGTTCGAGGTGGCCTCGAAGAGTCTGGAGGGGCACTGAGAGTGTTTGATTGAGTTTCACGTTGCACGTTTCACGTTTTCAAGTAGGTGCCTGCGGCGATGGCATCGCACTGAACACTCACCGTAGTACAGAGAGCCTCAACGACTCGCAGATCACGCCGTTCTTCCGTGAAACGTGCAACGTGCAACGTGAAACTCAGAGCATTCAATGACGACTGCCGCATAGCCAGAAACTGGCGTGCTTAAGCTTACGGCTTATAGCTTCTTGAGGAGAAAAATCGACAATGGCAGCGAGTGACACTTTCGTTATCGGCGGCACCAATGGTCAGGGCGTGGCGCTCGACCTGGCGATGGCCAACCGCCACGGCTTGATCGCCGGTGCCACCGGCACGGGAAAAACCGTGACCTTGCAGGTGCTCGCGGAAGGCTTTTCCCGCGCCGGGGTGCCTGTTTTCATGGCGGACGTGAAGGGTGATCTGTCCGGCATCGCAGCGGCGGGCGCGGCGCATCGCAAGATCGATGAGCGCCTCGCCGTAATGCCGCTGGCGGATTATCGGCAGCGCCCGTATCCCACGGTGTTCTGGGACATCTACGGCGAAAAGGGCCATTGCGTGCGCACTACGGTGTCCGATTTTGGCCCCTTGCTGCTGTCCAGTTTTCTCGACCTCAACACTACCCAGACCGGGGTGCTGCACACTGCCTTCAAGGCGGCGGACGATGCGGGCCTGCTGTTGCTGGATATGAAGGATCTGCAGGCCGTACTCAACTGGGTGAAGGATGAGCGCGCGACGCTGGAGCGCGATCATGGCGGCATCAGCCCAGCCAGTGTTGCGGCCATTCAGCGCAACCTGAACATGCTGGGCGAGCAGGGCGGTTCACAGTTCTTCGGGGAGCCGGCCCTGGTGCTCGGCGATCTCATGAAGCACGACTTCAGCGGCAACGGCGTGATCAACGTGCTGGATGCCACGCGCCTCATGCATCAGCCGCGCCTGTACGCCATATTTCTGCTGTGGCTGATCTCCGAGCTGTTCGAGCAACTGCCGGAAGTGGGCGACAGGGATCGGCCCAAGCTGGTGTTCTTTTTCGACGAAGCCCATTTGTTGTTCGACGGCGCACCCAGGATCCTGCTGGAAAAGATCGAGCAGGTAGTGCGCCTGATTCGCTCCAAGGGTGTTGGCATCTACTTCATTACGCAAAGCCCGGCGGACATTCCCGACGCGGTTCTCGGCCAACTGGGCAACCGCGTCCAGCACGCGCTGCGCGCATTCACGCCCAAGGACCAGAAAGCCGTGCGCGTGGCGGCCCAGACCTTTCGCGCCAACCCCGCATTCGATACGGAAACGGCCATCACGCAACTCGGTGTTGGCGAGGCGCTGGTGTCGGTGCTGGACCGCGATGGCGTCCCGACAGCGGTGGAGCGGGTGCTGATCGCGCCGCCTGAATCCCGTATCGGGCCGCTGACGGAGGCGGAGCGCGCGGACGTGCTGTCCCGCTCACCCTGGCGCGGGCGCTACGACGAGCCTCTCGATCGCGATTCGGCCTGGGAAGAACTGCGCCGCCAGGCGGAGCACAAACAGCCGCCGGCGGAGAAGAGCAAGCCGGCCAAAGCAGCCGGCAGGCAGCGCCAGGGCGTGGTGGAAGCCATGGCCAAGAGCGCCGCGCGCAGCATCGGCAGCACCCTGGGCAGGCAGATCATGCGGGGCATCCTCGGATCGCTGAGCAGGCGCTAGACATGCATATCTGGGTCGACGCCGATGCCTGTCCCCTGGTGATCAGGGAGATTCTTTATCGCGCCGCGCAGCGCACGGGAATCCGCCTGACGCTGGTGGCGAACCAGGCCATTCGCATCCCCAATTCAGCGCTGATCCGCGCCATTCAGGTGAAGCAGGGCTTCGACGTCGCCGACAATGAAATCGTCCAGCGCGTGGCGGCCGGCGATATCGTCGTCACCCAGGATATCCCCCTGGCGGCGGAGGTCATCGACAAGGGAGCCCATGCCCTCAACCCCCGCGGCGAGCTCTACACGCGCGAGAATATTCGCGGCCGGCTGAATATCCGCGATTTCATGGATACCCTGCGCAGCAGCGGTATTCAGACCGGCGGGCCAGCGCCCATGGGGCCCAGGGAGCGCCAGGCATTTGCCAACAACCTCGATCGCTTGCTGGCCAGGGCGCGCAGCTAATCACTGCGCGCAGGGATAGGCGTCGCGGAAGGCAAAATACATCAGCGAACCGGGGTCCTTGTCGAGTTGTTGCGGGTTGGCCTTGAGGTATTCCACCACGATGCGGGCACCCTCGGCGTTGGTGATGGTGGTCTGGGGCGGGCAGAACAGCGGGGCGTTGCCGGACTGGGCGCGGTAGATGGCGTTCATTGCCATCATGCCATTGACCATGCCCATGCAGAACGGGGCTCCCGTGCTGGTTTCGTCCAGGTAGCCGGTTTCCGCGAAATGAAGGATTTCCGAGCATTCCTGCAGCAGGGTATTGCCATCGGCGGCGGCCAGACCGGCGGCAAGCGTGGACAGCAGCGCGACAACGGTTCTTTTCATGATGGTATATATCTCACAGGGTGTTGGCGGAATTCCAGGCCCGCATATCAGGCCGCTGGTGTGACACCAGCGATTATGCCAGTATGTTGAATGCAGTAGGAGGTTGTAGCCGTTCGATGGAAATAAAGGTCATTACCTACAATATTCACAAGGGTTTCAATACGGGCAATCAGCGTTTTGTCCTGACTCAGATTCGCGAACTTCTCGAACAAGAGCGTGCAGACCTGGTCTTTCTGCAGGAAGTTCACGGTGCTACGCGGCGCCACAAAAGCAAGCTCGGCACGTTTCCGGATATTCCTCATTTCGAATATCTGGCCGACAAGCTCTGGCCTCACTATGCCTACGGCAAGAACGCGATTTATCGCAAGGGCCACCACGGCAACGCGATTCTCAGCAAATACCCGTTCAAGTTCTGGGAAAATATCGACATTTCCAATCATCGCCTGGCCAGCCGCAGTATTCTGCACGGCATCATCGAATTGCCGGGAGGCATTCCACTGCACACGCTCTGCGTGCACATGGGCCTTTTTCAGGCGGAGCGCACGCGCCAGCTGGACCGCCTTATCGAACGCATCGCAAATCATGTGCCACAGTCGGAACCCATGCTGATCGCGGGAGACTTCAATGACTGGAAACGGGTGGCGGAACAGCATTTCGAGCAGGATCTGGAAGTGCGCGAGCTGTTCGAAGAGATAACCGGTCGCCATGCCCTGACCTATCCGGTGTGGCTGCCCATGCTGCCCATGGATCGCATCTATTTTCGCGGCCTCAATCCCGTATCCTGCACCTGCCTTGCCAGCGGACCCTGGCGCAAGCTCTCCGATCACGCCGCCCTGAGCGGCATCTACCGGATCGGTTCCTGACGGCGGGCACTCAGGGAGACGATTCGTCGTTCCTGGCGGCGTCCCCGTCTTCCAATTGACCGTGAAACAGGCGAGGGTTCTTGGCGATGAATTTGCGGATCCATTTGTCGACGAAGTAGCTCTCGCCACGCACCATGTACCACCAGCCGAGCAAGCTGATGATCAGCGCGCCGATGGTGTCGACGACCAGGTCGAACATGGTGTCTGTCAACCCGCTGTCATCTCCGAGCATGGGTTTTTGCATGTTCATGCCGAACAGGCTGTCCATGGTGAACTCGAAAATTTCCCAGAGAGCACCGACCGTCACCGCGAACAGAAAGGCGAAAAGCGCAACGAACCGCGGCGTCATGGTGAGTTCGACATGGTCGTTCTCGTTGAGCAGATACACGAGCAGAAAACCCAGAATACCCATCAGCAGGCCTGAACTGGTGTGCAGGGCGATGTCCCACCACCAGAACCGTTCGTAATAGCTGTAGATCTCGCCCAGAAACAGCGCGGCGAAGACAAATATGACGGCGAGAATCTGGAATTCAGCAGGAATGTGGAACTGGTATTTGCGCCCCAGCACCAGGGGGACGAAGGTGACGATCATGATGCCGACGATAAGAAAGCCCTGCGTCCACAGCCCTTTGTAGAGGGTTGCCACCAGTTCTGCCCCCATGATGACCATGAGCACGATGATGAGAACACGGTGGACTCTCGCCGGCAGGCTCGTCATTTTTTCTCCTTCGACACGCGGGGAGAAAGGATGATAACAGAAGGACTTGCGCGCGCCTCAAGCGGGCTGCGGATCGGGTTGCTGGCGCCGTTCCCAGCCGGCAAAATCCACCAGTTCGTCGCGCAGGGTGGCAACCGTCCAGGCGAGGATGGTGGCATCGTCGAGAAAACCCAGGCCGTAGATGAAGTCTGGAATCAGATCGAAGGGCACCACGAAATAGATGATGGCGGTCACCGCAAGTACCATGCTCGACCAGGACAGACCGCGATAGTCGCCTCGTGCGTAGGCTTTCACCAGGCGCGCCATCAGTGCAAGGTTTGCGGCGAGATCGCGCAACGGGGCAGGGTTGAGCTTTTTGGCGCGCTGCATGGCTTCGTCAGCCAGGCGGGAGAGCTTTTTGGGCTTTTTCAGCAACCCTGCGGCACGGGCCATGGCGGCGCGGTAGGTTGCACTTTTCTTTACCCTGAGGGGATTGATCCGGTACGTGGGTAACTCGGCTTCAATGTTCATCAAAGGCGACGGTCTTTATCATAGATACTGGAGGCGACACTACACCGCCGCGCGGTCCGTGTCCATACCGGCGTCTGTTTTGATCGCAGCAGCAGGTGCCAAGCCCTTCGGATGTAGTGTCGGGTCTCTTGGCAAAGCGGTGGTGCTGTGCTCAAATGCCCTGTGGATACGGTCTCTGCCACAGCAGGCGGGCCGTGCAGGTGATTCAAGGAGATCGACATGCCCATCATAAAGAACGTGATTGCCCCCATTTGCCTGTTGCTGAGCACGAGTGTCGTGGCGCAGAATGGCACCAACATGGATCAGATGATGCAGGGGATGGCGCAAATGGCCATCTGCCTCCAGAACCTGGATCAGGACAGGCTGGCCGCCATCGGTGAGGAAGCCCAGCGGCTCGAGAAAGACTTGCAGCAGCTGTGCGCCAATGGTGAACGCGACAAGGCGCAGGACAAAGCGGTGGCTTTTGCCATGAAAGTCACGGATTCCAAGGATATTCAACAACTCAGGCAGTGTGGCGAGATGGCCCTGAAGGTCATGCCCGACATTCCTGACTATTCAGCCTATGCCGATCCCGATTCCGGGGAAAATCGCAATCACCACGTTTGCGATAATCTTTGACACCGATGCCGCTGCCCTTTGGCATGTGGCACCCCATTATTGACGCACGGACTATCAAGCGGAGAACAAACAATGAAAAGACTGGGAATCGCATTATTCATGTCGCTCCTGGTGGGTACCGCGAGTGCCCAGATCACGGGCATCAAAAAAGGTGGCTCCTCGGATAACGCCGTTACCGGTGGTGCGGGCGGAGCCAGTTCACAGGGTGCCGCGGGTGATCTGGAGCACTGTCCGGAAACATTCGGCACCCTGGCGCTGGAGGAAGATCAGAGCGCCAACTGGTGGTCCATCTATTACAGTCGCTACCCGCAACTTGGCAGCACCATTCCCGTGCTGCGCATGATGATCCAGCAGTCCAACTGTTTCGTGGTGGTGGAGCGCGGCAGGGCCATGGCCAACGTCATGCAGGAACGCGCCCTGGAAGACTCCGGTGAACTGCGTTCGGGCAGCAACTTCGGCAAGGGCCAGATGGTGTCCGCCGACTACACCATGAGCCCCAGTATCCAGTTCGCCGAAAAGGGCACCAGCGGCCTTGGCGGTGCCATTGGTGGGCTCATCGGCGGCGGCACCGGTCGGGTGATCGGAGGCCTGGCGGGCGGCCTCAAGAAGAACGAGGCTTCCACCACGTTGCTGCTGATAGACAATCGTTCATCGGTACAGATTGCGGCGGCCCAGGGCAGCGCGCAGAATATGGATCTCAGCATTGGCGGCGCACTGTTCGGCAGCAGGGGCGGTGGCGCTGCGGGCGGCTTCACCAACACGCCGGAGGGCAAGGTGATCACTGCGGCCTTTGCCGATTCGTACAACCAAATGGTGCGGGCCTTGCGCAATTACCAGGCACAGACCGTAGAGGGTGGCCTCGGCAGAGGTGGCCGGCTCGGCGTCTCTGACTGACCGGAGGCTTGCAAAGTGTGGCGGCGCGGGTATGCTCCCGTGCCGCTTTTTTGATTCAGGTATGCATATCCGATGATCGTAGAAAAAGACAAGGTCGTACTTTTCCATTACACCCTCAGTACCGCGGAGGGTGATTTTTCCGAGTCTTCCGACAAGGCCGAGCCGGTGGCTTTTCTGGTGGGACATCGCAACATTCTCCCGGCGCTCGAGGCGGCAATGCTGGGCAAGAGCGCGGGCGAGCAGGTAAACGTCACCCTGGAGGCGCGGGACGCCTACGGTGAACGGGTCGCTGATGCCATTCAGCGGGTTCCCATCAAGCACCTTGCCGGCAAAAGCAAGCTCGCCCCCGGCAAGACGGTCAAGATCAACACCGCGCAGGGCCTGCGGGATGCCACCGTCATCAAGGTCGGGCGCTTCAATGTCGATGTCGACACCAACCACCCTCTGGCGGGGCGCGCGCTCGACTTCGAAGTTCACATCGACGACATAAGAGAGGCCTCCGCAGAGGAGATCGCCCACGGTCACGCGCATGGCGCGGGCGGCCACCACCATTGATTTTCATTGCCTGGCGCTCGGCCCATGCAGTACCATTGACGACCTTTTCACCGGTTTTGCGTGATGGGGCATGTGTACGTATCCCGCAGCGCTCTTCAATATGTGACAATTCGGCGGAATAGCAAAATGTTTGACAGACTAAGCTCCAAAAAGAAAGCACCTGAACCCACTCCCGAGGTTCCGGTGCAGGAACCGGTCAAACCGGTTACCCAGCAAACATCAACGCCAACGACGAGAACGACAGCCATGATAGGTTCTACGGTAAAAATTCTGGGCGAGATCATCAGCGATGAAAACCTGGTCATCGAAGGTGAGGTCGAAGGCACCATCACGCTCAAGGACAACGAATTGATCGTCGGTCCATCGGGTCGGGTTCACGCCAACATCAATGCAAAAAATGTCAAGATCGACGGGCTTGTCGATGGCGACGTGGTTGCCAAGGAAAAGGTGGTGATCAGCAAATCCGGCAATGTGCGCGGCAATATTCTCGCACCGCGAGTGATTCTTGAAGACGGCGGCCGCTTCAAGGGCAGCATCGACATGGGCCCTGCGGTGGGCACGTCTGGGGAGCTCCCCATTGGCGATCTCAACACCAGCAAGGCCCCCAAGCCCATTCTGAGCGAAGCTCCGGATACCTCCGCTGTAGTAAAGCGCCTCTGACAAAATGCCGACGCGGTGCCGCTGCCAGCGGCGCCGCGCGCTTCCGACGACAATATGCTCTCAAAGCCTGCCATTCAGCCCAGCTGTTTCAACAGCCGCCTGCTGCCGGATCTGTTTGACCTGAAACAACTGGAAGAGGGCACTCCGATTCGGGTCGCCGAGTTCGGCCCCGCCAATGGCGACACGATAAAGTTTCTGAGCCAGTTTAACTGTCGATTGGTTGTCATTGATATAAAAGAAGATTTTATTCAGATAAACAATAAGATCGAAAATGCTGAGGATATCGGGGACGAGCAGATTCTCGAGATGTTCAAGGCGGCCTTGCGACAACTGTCCGGGACCCAGGTCGATATCTGCCTGTTCTGGGATATGTTCAATTATCTCGAGCCCAGGGTGTTGGGGCTTTTTCTGCAGGCGCTGGCACCTCACCTCAGTACGCGTTTTCGCGGCCACGGCTTTGCCGTGCTCAACAAGGGCACACCGCTGCACGAGCAGACCTACGGCATCATCAACAGCGAGCTGCTGTCGACCCAGAGCCAGGGCAGGGGCGAACTTCCCCATCGCCACAGCCAGTCCGTCATCAATGGCGCCACCCAGGGCATCGCCGTGCGCCAGGGTGTATTGCGCGAGGACGGCCGCCTGGAGATTCTGCTCCACAAAGGTTGAGAGCAGCCGGGCGAGCCCGGCTCCTTTGGTTACTCCTTCGGTGTTTCTTCCGCAGGCGGAAAATCATCCACATTGATGATGTCGCGCACCAGGGGGTAGACCGCTCTGATCTTCGCGGCGTCTTCCGCGGTGATCAGCCCCTGTTCCTGCGCCTGGGTGGCCAGGCGCTCGAAATTGTCGATGCTCAACTCTTCCCTGAACTGCTTCTTGATGGCCTTTTCCACGGCCGCCAATTCGATGATGCCGGCGAACGCCTGGTGGAGTTTGCCGGGAGGACAGTCGACGGAGCACTCATAGAGGTCGTCAAACAAGCGCTGACGCGCGGGGCCGGGCGTGTAGAGAATTCGTGCGGCGTATTTGCCGAGCTTGTCGGACGGCTCCTTGTAAGGGCGTCCGAGAGGGAAGATCAACCATTGAATGAGCTTGCCCAGCCAGGGATTGGGGAAGTTGCGCAGAGTGTTGATCAAGGCATTCTGGGCCTGGAACAGGCTGTCGCGCATGCCCCAGTGCAACAGTGGGTGATCTTCCCTGGGGCGCCCGTTGTCCTCGTAGAGCTTGAGTACCGCCGATGCCAGGTAGAGGTGGGTCAGAACATCTGCCAGACGGCCCGAGATCTTCTCCTTGAACTTGAAGGCACCGCCCAGCGACAGCAGTACCATGTCGGAAACGAAGGCAAAGGCGCTGGACAGGCGCGTCAGCTGGCGGTAGTAGTGGGCAGTGGTTTTATCCGTTACCGGCGCGGTGATCAGCCGTGCACCGGTGATGCCGAACACGAAGGCGCGGGCAAAATTGTTGATGACAAAGCCGATGTGGGCAAACAGCACGCGGTCGAAGCGCTCCACCACCTCGCTGCTTTGCTCCTCGCCCGCGAGCTGCATTTCCTGTTGAAGATACGGATGGTTGCGTATCGCGCCCTGGCCAAAAATGATGAGGCTGCGGGTGAGAATATTCGCGCCTTCCACGGTGATGGCGATGGGCAGGGATTGATAGAGCGACGCCAGGTAGTTGCCGGGCCCGGTGATGATGCCCTTGCCGCCGTGGATGTCCATGGCGTCGTTGACACTTTTGCGGTTCACCTCGGTGGCGTGATACTTGAGGATCGCGGAAAGCACGCCGGGCTTTTCATCGAGCATCAGGGCGCTCAGGGTGAGGCGACGCGCGGCATCCACCCGGTAGGCCTCTCCCGCCATGCGTGCCAGGCGCTCCTCGATGCCTTCGAAATAAGCGATGGGCATGCCGAACTGCTTGCGAATGCGGGCATACTCACCGCTGAAGCGCGCACTCAGTTTGGTGCCCGCGGTGCCCAGCGCCGGCAGTGAAATGCCGCGGCCCGCGGCCAGGCTATGCATCAGCATGCGCCAGCCCTGACCGATGCGCTCCTGGCCGCCGATGACGTAATCCATGGGAATGAACACATCTTCGCCCTGGGTGGGTCCGTTCATGAATACGGCGCCGACCGGGTAGTGGCGGTGGCCCGTGATCACGCCAGGCGTGGAGGTCGGAATCAGTGCACAGGTGATGCCGAGCTCTTCCTGATCGCCGAGCAGCTGATCCGGATCGTAGGTGCGAAAGGCGAGGCCGAGTACCGTGGCGACCGGCGCCAGGGTGATATAGCGTTTGTTCCAGCTGACCCGCAGACCGAGCACCTCCTCGCCCTGCCATTCGCCTTTGCAGACGATGCCGCGATCAGGCATGGACGCCGCGTCCGATCCGGCCGAGGGGCCAGTGAGCGCGAAACAGGGAATATCCTCGCCGCTGGCGAGCCGCGGCAGGTAGTGATCCTGCTGGGCCTGGGTACCGAAATCGCGCAACAGTTCTCCAGGCCCGAGGGAGTTGGGCACCATGACGGTGATCGCGGCGGTGAGATTGCAGCTTGCGATCCGGCTTACCACGGCGGAGTTGCCACAGGGTGTAAACCCCAGGCCGCCGTACTTCTTGTCGATGATCAGGCTGAAAAAACGGTGTTCGCGCAAAAAGTCCCAGGCTTCTTCGGGAAGATCGCCGCGCTGCTGGATGTCCCAGTCGTCGAGCATGGCGCAAAGTTGCGCCACAGGGCCGTCGAGAAAGGCCTGCTCATCTTCCCGCAGTGTCGGTGGCGGCGCGGTGAGCAACCGGTTCCAGTCGGGATTGCCGGAAAACAGCTCCGCGTCCCACCACACGGTTCCCGCCTCCAGGGCCTCGCGCTCCGTGTCCGACATTTTCGGCGCGATTTTCTTGAACCATTGGAAAAAGGGGCGGGACACCCATTGTGTCCGCGTCGGCGTATGCGCCAGACCGGCAAACGCCAGTACCAGAACGATGTTGAGCAGGACCACCCACAGAGGCTGATCGGCGATGAGCAGAACGAGAAATATCGCCCCCAGCGCCATTGCGGAAGCAAAGAGGCTCGCCTTGAAATAGGCCAGAGCCAGCAGGGCGATACAGAGAACGATAAATCCAGTCATGGGGAAACTCTCCTTTCATGTGGAATGACGTCTGATGCTTGACGTCCGACGCTTAATCAATGCCTTCATCGAACGGCTGGGCCCTTGATTACGGATGGGTGCCGTTGTGAGGCCTCTGTGCCGGGGCAGGCTTCCAAGACCGTCAGCGCCAGGGATGGCGCTGTCGAGCCCCCAGGGAGGGGATCTCGGCGTGTCTTGGAAGCCTGCCCCGGCGCAGAGGCCGGGATACAGAGTGCCATACATCGTACTCATAAGCGCTACGGGCTGCCGTTGAGCTATAAGCTGTTAAGCTTTGGCAGAACCCAGCTCTTCCAATGCTCCTGCTTAAAGCTTACGGGAATAAAGCGCCCTTCGCATCAAACCCAATCATAATGATCCGTTCTATTAAAATAGATCAGTTTCTTCTCGCGTGGACAGAGTTCAGAAAACGCGGTGTTCTGGTGGTTGTACTGAAGCCAGCGCGTGGTATCGCTGTGCAAAAAGTGGGAAAGGGTGACGCCGATCGCCACCCCGTGAGACACCACCACGATATTTCGGCCGCGATGAGCATTGAGCACTTCCTCGATTACCGCGACCATGCGATCGCGCACCATGCGCTGTGACTCGCCGCCGGGCGGGGCAAAATCCGGGTCGCTGTAGAGGCGCCCCTCCTTGTCGTGGCCACTGTTGATGTCGTCGAAATGAAGACCTTCCCAATCGCCGAGGCAAAGTTCCTGGAGCCGGGGATCGAGATTGACCTCCAGATCGTGCCGCGAGGCAAGTGCCTCCGCGGTGTTGCGCGCCCGCTGCAGGGGGCTTGCGAAGACCACGTCGGGCTTCATCACGTTGTGGAAATAACCGCTCAACTTGCGAGCCTGGGCATGGCCAAGCTCCGTCAGGGGGGTATCGGTACTGCCGTGCCAGACGCGCTCGACATTTGCCGGCGTCTGACCATGGCGGACGAAAA
>CAYXXZ010000065.1:9485-17070 GCA_964469165.1 uncultured Porticoccaceae bacterium | reverse complement strand
GACCTGACGCCCTACTACCCGTTCGCCGAGGACTGTGTCGACTGGCATCGCACCGCGAAGGCGGCTTGCGACCCTTCCGGAGCCGAGCTTTACGCACGCTTCAAGAAATGGTGTGACGATTATTTCTACCTCAGGCACCGCGGTGAAACCCGCGGGGTCGGTGGACTCTTCTTCGACGACTTCAATGAATTGCCCTTCGACGCCAGTTTTGCCTTCATGCGCGCCGTGGGCGACAGCTATATCGAGGCCTATCTGCCCATTGTCAGGCGCCGCAAGGACATGGCCTGGGGCGAACGCGAGCGCGAGTTCCAGCTCTACAGGCGCGGCCGCTATGTGGAATTCAACCTCGTCTATGATCGCGGCACTTTATTTGGCCTGCAAAGTGGAGGGCGCACTGAATCCATTCTCATGTCGCTGCCGCCGCTGGTGCGCTGGGAATACGACTGGCAACCCCAGCCGGGCACAGCGGAGGCGGATCTCTACGAAAACTACCTCAAACCTCGTGACTGGCTGTGAAGAGATAGTCATGACCGACCGTTACGCCGTTTTTGGCAACCCCATCGCCCATTCCAAATCACCGGAGATTCACGGGCGCTTCGCGACGCAGACCGGCCAGGATCTGACTTACGAGCGCCAGTGCGTCCCCGTCGATGGCTTTGCCACGGCGGCGGACCAGTTTTTCGCCAGTGGCGGCAAGGGGCTCAACATCACCGTGCCTTTCAAGCAGGACGCCTTCGGCTATGCCACCGAGCTGACCCCGCGGGCGCGCCGCGCCGGAGCGGTCAACACGCTAGCGTATCGGGGCAATGGCCGAACCCTTGGCGACAACACGGACGGCGCCGGCCTGGTGCGGGACATCGGCGTCAACCTCGGCTGGGAAATTGCCGGCAAACGGCTGCTGATTCTCGGTGCGGGTGGCGCGGTGCGCGGCGTACTGGCGCCGCTGCTTGCGCAAGAGCCGCGCGACCTCTTCATCGCCAACCGCACCAGCGCCAAGGCGCTCGATCTCGCCGAGGGGTTTGCGGACCTCGGGCCGGTGGCGGGTGGAGGCTACGACGAGCTGAGCGGCCAGGTCTTTGACCTCGTGATCAATGGCACCAGCGCCAGCCTTGCTGGGGATCTGCCGCCACTGCCGGAGCAGTTGCTGGCGCCAAAGGCCTGCTGCTACGACATGATGTACGGCAGGGAGGATACGCCCTTCGTGGCCTGGGGCCGGCGCCGCGGGGCTGCCGTTGCGGATGGTTTGGGGATGCTCGTGGAACAGGCTGCGGAATCCTTTCAGCTGTGGCGCGGCGTGTTTCCGCAAACAGCCGCGGTGATCGAGGCGCTGCGCCGCGAACTTGCGTGAAACGTGAAACTGTAGGAGCCTGCCTGCAGGCGACCCCTGTTGTGTATACATTGACGGTCGTGTCGCCTGCAGGCAGGCTCCTACAGGGCGCCCTTATGCCTGCTCCGCCAGATATTGATCCTTCAGTTTCACGTAATTGGCCGGTGAATAGGTAAAAAAGCGGCGTTCCGAATCTTTCAGTGCCCTGCCCTGCTTGCACGGGTTGCCCACGTAGACGAAGCCGCTTTCGAGGCGCTTGCCGGGCGGCACGACGCAGCCGGCGCCGATGATCACCTCGTCTTCCACGATTGCGCCGTCATTGATGATCGCGCCGTTGCCCACCAGGATGCGATTGCCCAGCGTGCAGCCGTGCAGCAGCGCGCGGTGGCCGATGATCACGTCGTCGCCGATATTGAGCGGCCAGCCGCCGGGGTTGTAATCGCTGGCGTGGGTGATGTGCAGCACGGCGTTGTCCTGTACGTTGGAGCGGTTGCCGATGCGGATGCTGTGCATGTCGCCGCGAATCACCGCGCCCGGCCACACGGAAACGTCGTCGCCGAGGGTCACGTCGCCGATCACGGTGGCGGCGGGATCGATGTAGACGCGTGCGCCCAGTTGCGGCGTAATGCCCTTGAAGCTGCGAACTGCCATGGGAGAATTCCTGATCGGATGAACGAAGCGCGTATAATAAGGCCTGCTGGCTTTGATTCAACGGTGATCCTGTGGTGACCAAGCGCTTTATTGCCGGAGCCGTGTGCCCCAAATGCGGGGCGATGGACCGGGTCGTGATGTACGTCGAGGGCGACAAGCAGTTCCGCGAATGCGTCAACTGCGGCTTTCGCGATGAAATGCGCCTTTCCCATCCCGGGCAAGAGCTGGATACCCGTGTCAATCGCACGGCGGACGAGCGCGCCGACGCCGTGCGCCCGGTCAAGCTCATCGATGATTAGAAATTGACAGTGTTGCATACAGAGTCGGCAAAACGGGGCGTTGCGGAAGTCGCCTTGCGTTGCAGTCGGAAGTTCAGCTGTAAGCCGTAAGCTTTAAGTTGAGCTCGGGCAGATCTCGGTTCTTCCAGCGCTTCTGCTTACAGCTTACGGCTCAATTACAACCGGCGGGAAAAATTTCGACAATTCAATGAATCGTGCAGCCAGGAAAAAGGCTGCTGATCACCACTGCCTGGCGCAGGCCGTCATCCATCAGGGGGCGCCGCTGGCAGGCTGCGAGCAGATCGACGGGGTCGACTTCGTGCGCATTGTCGAGCCGCGAGAGATCGCAACGATCCAGCAGGCCGATGGCGGTGCTGTGCACCAGGCTATCGAGCAGGTTGCCGAAAGGCTCGCCGAGCAGGTGATGGATGATCAGACTCGAACCGGTGAAGTCCACGGGCAGCAAAGGCTGCTGGCAGGTTACACGCAGATGATCGTTGATTTCCTCGAGGGTGCGGTGGCACAGGTAGGACTTTGCCATGGCGCCGTTCATGCCGTTGTGCCCTTGCAGCAAGGCCGGCGGCGCGATGAAAAAATCCCGGCACGCGGCGCCGAAAAGATCGCTCAATTCTTCTCTGGCGGTATTGCGGGACACTTCCTCGAGGACGTCCAGCAGGTCGGGAACGCATTCCACGAAGGCCGTTGCGAAGGCCAGTAAATGCAGGTGCGGATCGGCGGCGCGCACGGAGATCGTGCTGTGCAAACGTGTGAGGCGCGCGCGCAGCAGATGGGCGAGCTCGCGGGTTTGCGCCTCGTGAGAGCGGGCGCTGGCGATCTGGTTGCGAATAATTACAGTGTCCATCAACCAACACTAGACCTTGTGGGCGGTACTTGGCAAAGAACGAATATGCATTAAAAACCCTTGTCGAACAGGGTGCGAGCGAAACGAAGGCTTGCGCGGAAAGCATTGATTCATGTCAAGGTTGCAGTGACTGAGCGAAAAGTCTCTGTTATACTCGCGCACCGCATCTACTGTTTAATAAAAAGAGTAGAGCCGTAGGTGGGCTTCTCATTCCACCTTAGAATACGAATTAATCACGGAGAAATTGGGCGATGTTAGCGAAAGCCGAGTTGCTGTTTGTTCGCGTGCTTGCTCCTTTACTGCTGCTCCCGCTGTCTGCCGCATCCTTTGCGGAAGAGGGTGGTATGTGGCGTGAGGTGTTGAACATGACTCCCGGTGTCACGGAAGTGAGCCGGACGATCTACGACCTGCATATGGCGATTTTCTGGATATGCGTGGTCATCGGTGTTGTAGTCTTCGGTATCATGTTTTACAGCATGATCGCGCACCGCAAAAGCAGTGGGCGCGAAGCCGCGAACTTCCATGAAAGCACTGCGGTGGAAATCGCCTGGACCGTCATCCCGGCCTTGATACTCATCGTCATGGCCGTTCCCGCAACCAAGGCACTCATCCATCTCTACGATACCAGCGAGGCGGAGATGGACATCAAGGTCACCGGGTATCAATGGAAATGGCAGTACGAGTACCTGGGCGAAGATGTGCAATTCATGAGTGAACTGGCAACGCCCGAATCCGAAATCTATAACAACGAAGCCAAAGGCGAATTCTACCTGGCCAATGTCAACAACCCGCTCGTCATCCCCGTCGATACCAAAGTACGTTTTCTCATCACCTCCAAAGACGTGATTCACGCCTGGTGGATGACCGATTTCGGTATCAAGAAGGATGCAGTGCCCGGCTTCATCAACGAAACCTGGGCAAGAGTTGAAGAAACCGGTGTTTACCGCGGCTACTGTGCGGAACTCTGCGGTCAGGGGCACGCCTTCATGCCGATCGTGGTGCAGGTGGTGGAAAAAGACGAGTACCAGACCTGGCTGCAAGAGAAGAAAAGTGAGGCCGCTGCGATTCGCGAGCTTACCCAGAAAACGTTCGAACTGGACGAGCTGATGACGCAGGGTGAAGGCGTCTACAACCGCTCCTGCGCAGCCTGTCACCAGGCCAATGGCGAGGGCATTCCGCCCACCTTCCCTTCCATCAAGGGCAGTGACGTCGCGCTGGGTGATGTCAACCACCACCTGGATATCGTCGTGAACGGCGTCGAAGGCACGGCGATGCAGGCCTTCGGTGCTCAGCTCAACGAGGTCGAACTCGCTGCGGTAATTACCTACCAGCGTAACGCCTGGGGCAACGACACCGGCGATGCGGTCCAGCCCATCGACGTCTACAACTTCAAACACGGCCAATAAGGGAGGGTTAAGTCATGGCACACGGTCCCGCTAAAGGTATTGGCCGCTGGCTCTTTACCACCAACCACAAGGACATCGGCTCGATGTACCTTTGGTTCAGCTTTTCGATGTTCATCGTGGGCGGCTTTTTCGCGATGCTCATTCGCGCCGAGCTGTTCTCACCGGGCCTGCAGATGATGCGTCCGGAATTCTTCAATCAGCTCACCACCATGCACGGCCTGGTGATGATCTTCGGCGCCATCATGCCCGCCTTCGTGGGCCTGGCCAACTGGATGATCCCGCTGCAGATCGGCGCGCCGGACATGGCGCTGCCGCGCATGAACAACCTGAGTTTCTGGATCCTGCCCGTCGCGTTCGTGATCCTGATGTCCACCATGTTCATGGAGGGCGGCGGCCCCAACTTCGGTTGGACCTTCTACCCGCCCCTGTCCACCACCTATGCGCCGGACTCGGTCAACTACTTCATCTTTGCGCTCCATATCATGGGTGCGTCTTCCATCATGGGTGCGATCAACATCATCGCCACCGTGCTCAACATGCGTGCGCCGGGCATGACCATGATGAAAATGCCGATGTTCGTATGGACCTGGCTGATCACTGCGTTCCTGCTGGTTGCGGTGATGCCGGTACTCGCAGGCGCGGTCACCATGGTGTTGATGGACGTCAACTTCGGCACCAGCTTCTTCGACGCCGCCGGCGGCGGTGACCCGATACTGTTCCAGCACGTGTTCTGGTTCTTCGGCCACCCCGAGGTGTACATCATCATCCTGCCCGCCTTCGGCGTGATTTCGGCGATCATCCCCACCTTCAGCCGCAAGCCGCTGTTCGGTTATTCGTCCATGGTGTACGCCACCGCGGCAATCGCCTTCCTGTCGTTCATCGTGTGGGCGCACCACATGTTCACCGTGGGCATGCCGCTCACCGGTGAGCTGTACTTCATGTACGCCACCATGTTGATCGCAGTGCCTACCGGCGTGAAGGTGTTCAACTGGGTCGCGACCATGTTCCGGGGTGCGATTACCTTCGAAACACCGATGCTGTTCGCCATCGCCTTCATCATTCTCTTCACCATCGGCGGCTTCACCGGCGTCATGGTGGCGATGGCGCCGGCCGACATCCAGTATCACGACACCTACTTCGTGATTGCCCACTTCCACTATGTGATGGTGGCTGGCGCGGTGTTCTCCGGTACCGGTGCGGTGTACTACTGGCTGCCGAAGTGGTGCGGCCGGATGTACGACGAAACCATGGGCAAGCTGCAGTTCTGGCTGGCGTTCATCGGCTTCAACATCACCTTTTTCCCGCAACACTTCCTGGGACTGGCCGGCATGCCGCGCCGCTACGCCGACTACTCACTGCAGTTCGCGGACTGGAACATGGTATCCAGCATTGGCTCCTTCATTTATGGCGCGGCTCAGATTCTGCTTCTCTATAACGTGATTGCGACCATCGTTGCCGGCAAGCGCGTCACCGAGCCCAAAACCTGGGAAGGTGCGGAAGGTCTTGAGTGGACCGTGCCGACGCCGGCGCCCTACCACACGTTTTCCACTCCCCCGGAAGTGAAATAAGGAGGCGAGACCATGGCGACGAAAACCACCGGGAAGCTTATTGCAAAACTCTCCGCAGGGGCGGTCGTCATGTTCTTGTTCGCGATGTTCGTGATGCCGCCTTTGTACGACGTGTTCTGTGAGGTCACAGGGCTCGGCGGCAAGACGGGTGACCGCTACGTCGCAACCGATGCCACGATCGATGAAAGCCGCACGATAAGGGTGCAATTCGTCGCCACCAACAACGGTGAGATGCCCTGGGACTTCGGGCCAACCGTGCACGAGGTGCGCGTTCACCCCGGCGAACCGACACCGGTGACCTTCTTCGCCCGCAACCCCACCGACATGGATATGGTGGCACAGGCGGTACCCAGCGTATCGCCTGCCAATGCGGCCCGTCATTTCCTCAAGACGGAATGCTTCTGCTTCAACCAGCAACCGCTGGCGGCGGGAGCAGAGACAGAAATGCCGGTGGTATTCATCGTCGACAGGGATTTGCCCCGGGCGGTGAACACCATCACCCTGTCGTATACGCTGTTTGACATCACTGCACATAGCGAAAACGTGGCTAGCCTCAGCAACTGACACTAACAAAACGGATGCAAGTCGTATAAATTCGGAGAAGTATGATGGCAACTGACAGCAACTATTACGTTCCCGAGAGCAGCAAACTGCCCATATTCACTGCTCTGGGCTTGGGTACCATGGCATATGGTGCTGGCACCTGGGTGCAGCCCGGCGGCTCGCCGATGATATTCTTCGTGGGCGCCCTGATTCTGGCTTTTGTGCTCTACAGCTGGTTCAGCCTGGTGATCAAGGAAAACATGCAGGGACTTACCAGTCCTCAGCTCAAGCGCTCCTACGTGTGGGGCATGAGTTGGTTCATTTTTTCCGAGGTGATGTTCTTCGCCGCATTCTTTGGCGCCCTGCTGTATGTGCGCACGGTTTCCTCCTCGCACCTCGAGGCCAGTGCAGATCTGCTGTGGCCCGGCTTCGAGTTTTCCTGGCCGCTGTTTGAAACGCCGGACATGGCTGCTGCCGGTGAGGCCGCCAAGGTCAAGGGCCCGAATGAGATCATCGATCCCTGGCATCTGCCGCTGGTCAATACCATTCTGCTGCTGACCTCCAGTGTCACCGTACATTTTGCCCACACCGCGCTCAAGAAAGACAACCGCAAGATGTTCAACGCCTGGCTGGCCGCCACCGTCTTGCTGGCCATCGCCTTCCTGTTCTTCCAGGTCGAGGAATATGTCGAGGCGTACAACGAGCTTGGCCTGACCCTGGAGTCGGGTATCTACGGTACTACCTTCTTCATGCTCACCGGTTTTCACGGCGCTCACGTCACCCTGGGCACCATCATGCTGAGCATTCAGCTGATCCGCGGTCTCAGAGGCCATTTCAGCCACGACGATGCGTTCGGCTTCGAAGCCTCTTCCTGGTACTGGCACTTCGTCGATGTCGTCTGGGTAGGACTGTTCATCTTCGTCTACGTGCTCGGCTCCTGATCACCGA
Organism: uncultured Porticoccaceae bacterium; assembly: GCA_964469165.1. Classification (GTDB taxonomy): domain Bacteria; phylum Pseudomonadota; class Gammaproteobacteria; order Pseudomonadales; family Porticoccaceae; genus CAYXXZ01. The sequence continues at coordinate 9,487 of CAYXXZ010000065.1, read as the reverse complement.
TC
>CAYXXZ010000065.1:0-9385 GCA_964469165.1 uncultured Porticoccaceae bacterium | reverse complement strand
CGTCTGGGTAGGACTGTTCATCTTCGTCTACGTGCTCGGCTCCTGATCACCGATCAGTACGCCAGTCTTGGATGGCCAGGAATCTTCCTGGCCATTTCGCATCTGGCGCAAGCGTTTGAGCGGATGTCAGCCCATTTGCGAGGAAATATTGGAGGAGAGGCGCAGACCCGTCGTCCACGTCTGCGCAGGTTGACTCAGGGAGCTAGCGGCACGCTGTGCTCCGGATGAAGCTGGCGGTCCCAGGGTGCGGTACTTTTCAGCTTGCCTGTCACGAAGCCATAGGTGATGCTGCCCACCAGCAGAACGGCAAGTGTCACCCGCACCCCCAGGGCATAGAGCGTGCGCCGACGCGGGCTGCCGACATCCTTCATGAGGAAATACAAGCCGCTGCTGAGACTGGCCAGCACCGCGATGAACAGCACGACGATGGTAAATTTCAAAAGCATGGCGATGACATCCTCGTCAAAAGTCGTATTTAAACACAGATAGATGGTTGCCGTGACACAGACTCCAACCCCCTTCCGCTGGCAGCCCAATCTCGGTATGTTGCTGTTTGCGGCAGTGTTTTTGCCTCTCACCCTGGCGCTGGGCGTCTGGCAGCTGGGCCGTGCCGACGAAAAGCGCGCCATGTTGACGGAATATCAGAGCCGCGGGCACGCCGCGCCGGTGCCGCTGGAGAGTCTCGACGCAGAGAGCGACCAGCAGTACCGGCGCGTGCTGGTGACGGGACGCTTCGTTGCTGACCGCACCCTGTTGCTGCAGAACCGGATACGGGACGGCAAACCCGGCTACGAGGTGCTGGCCCCCTTTGAAACGGCACCGGGCGCGCCCTGGCTTTGGGTCAATCGCGGCTGGCTGGAGGGCAGCTACGACCGTGCCATTCTGCCCCAGGTTCCCGCCGTCGAGGGCACGCCGACACTGCACGGCCATCTCTACCGCAGTGACGACGCGTTCACGCTGGGTGAGGAGGTGTGGCGAGAGACCTGGCCCCAGGTCTTTCAGAACGCCGATATGACACTGCTGAGCGAGCGTCTCCAGGTCACTTTCTTTCCCTATGTGTTGCGCCTCGACCAGGACTCTCCCGCCGCGTTGCGCACTGGCTGGGAAGTCGTCAATATTCGCCCTGAAACGCACACCGGCTACGCGGTGCAGTGGTTTGCCCTCGCTGCGGTGCTGGTGTTGCTGTCCCTGTTCAACAATTCCAATCTCGGCGCCGTCATCAAGGAGCGCCGCGGGAAAAACCGGAGCCAATCATGACCGAGCCGTCATCCCGGGGGTCAGCGCCCTACCAGGTGCTGCTGATGTTTGCCATCGTCATCGCCACCATCGCCCTTGGCTTTTACATGATGCCGTCGAGCCAGGAAGAAAAGGACAAGCTGCTTAGTGAGTTGGGAACCACCAATCACGGCGTGCTCCTCAAGCCCACCAGGGATATCCGCGCCCTGCCTCTGACGGACGAGTACGGCACGTCGTGGAATTTCGATGACCAGCCGGTGAAATGGCGCCTGCTGATCCTGCCCGCGACCGGAACCTGTGACAAGAGCTGCGAAGATCTGCTCTACCTGACGAGACAGGTGCATGTGAGACTCGCCAAACACGCCCATCGCGTCGAGAGAGCTTTCGTGGCGACCGAAGGACTGCCGGGCGCCGAGTTGGCGTCGGACATCGGCGTCAACCACCCCCACACCCCGATATTGCACACCACACTGGCCGAACTTAGGGGCTGGCTGGATGCTACCGGCAGCCGCATCGGAGAAGGCGTTGCCGAAGCCGTTCTGGTCGATCCGGCCGGGCGCGCCATGATGGTCTACGACACGCGCCATGAGGGCAACGGCATGCTCGAAGACATCAACCACCTGCTCAAGTATTCGGCCAAGTAAGGGAGAGAGCCAATGGCATCCGAAAATTCCTCACGGCACAAGAGCGGCTTCGCCCTGGTGGCCGCCGCATTCTGCTGCGCCATCATCGTCGTCGCGCTGGGCGCCTTCACCCGCCTCGTGGACGCGGGGCTGGGCTGTCCCGATTGGCCAGGCTGCTACGGTCACCTGTTGTGGCCGATTCAGGATCACAACGTGGTGCGTGCCAACGAAGCCTGGCCGCACATGCCGGTGGATCACAGCAAAACCTGGCCGGAGATGGTGCATCGCTATTTTGCCGGCTTCCTCGGGGTGCTCATTGCGATCATTGCGGTCAAGGCCTGGCGCCGCCGCGAGGAGCACGACTACCCCTTCCGCCTGCCGGTACTGCTGCTGTTCGTCGTGGTCTGGCAGGCGCTGTTCGGGATGTGGACGGTGACCCTGAAGCTGTGGCCGCAGGTCGTCACGCTGCATCTCATCGGGGGCATGACGGTACTGTCGCTGCTTTGGCTGCTGGCCAATCGCCTGGCAAATGTGCGCTGGCACTTCGATGTCGACGCCTTCGCGCGTCTCATGCGCCTCAAGCCGTGGGTCATCGCGGCCATCGTGATCGTTGCGATACAGATACTGCTGGGCGGCTGGACCACCTCCAATTACGCCGCCTACGCCTGCCCGGACTTCCCGACCTGTCACCGCGAATGGGTGCCGCCCATGGATCTCGCCAAGGGCTTTGATATCTTCCAGACCATCGGCCCCAACTATCTGGGCGGTCAGCTGGAAAATGAAGCGCGGGTTGCCATCCACTACATGCACCGTGTCGGCGCGCTGGTGGTGACCGTCTATTTGCTTCTGCTGGCGATCCGGCTTATGGTCATGGGCGACCGCCGCCTGAAGGCGATGGCCTGGGCAGTGCTCGCCGCCCTGGCCCTTCAGATATCCCTGGGCATCGGCAACGTGCTGATGCATATCCCTCTCGGCATGGCCGTGGCCCACAATGCCGGTGCGGGGCTCCTGTTGATCACGCTGGTCAGTCTGGCTTCGCGGGTGTGGATGGCCAGGCCCGGAGAGACCACGCAACCATGATGGAAAGCAGCTACGAAAACGTCACCTGGCGAGACTACCTGGAGCTGACCAAGCCCAACGTCGTCGCCCTCATGATCCTCACCGCGCTGATCGGCATGTTCCTCGCAGTGCCGGGTATGGTGCCCTGGAATGCACTCATTTTCGGCAATCTCGGCATCGCACTGTGCGCGGGTTCCGCGGCGGCGGTAAACCACCTGGTGGATCGCCAGATCGATCTCAAGATGGCGCGTACCCTCAACCGGCCCATCGCCGCGGGGCGCATCGAGCCGCGCAAGGCGGTGGTCTATGCCGCCACCCTTGGCCTCACCGGCATGGCCATTCTGCTGGTGTACGTGAATGCGCTCACCGCCTGGCTGACGCTGGCGTCGCTGGTGGGCTACGCGGTGGTCTATACCCTGTTTCTCAAGCGCGCCACGCCGCAGAACATCGTTATCGGCGGTCTTGCCGGTGCCGCGCCGCCCCTGTTGGGCTGGACGGCGGTCACCGGAGAGATCCACGGCCATGCCCTGCTGCTGGTGCTGATCATCTTCGCCTGGACACCGCCGCATTTCTGGGCGCTTGCCGTGCATCGCCAGGCGGAGTACGCCAAGGCCGAAATCCCCATGCTGCCGGTGACCCACGGCGACAAATACACGCGCCTGCATATTTTGCTGTACACCATCATCATGGTGCTGGTGACGCTGATGCCGTTCGTCACCGCCATGAGCGGCTGGTTGTACCTGCTGGGTGCGCTGGTTCTGGGTGCCGGTTTTCTCTACTGGGCCGTGGTGCTCTACATCGGCAAGAAGCCCAATGCGGGCATGGATACCTTCAAATACTCCATCGTTTATCTGATGGCGCTCTTCCTGGTGATGCTGGTGGATCACTACGTCGTCACCGTTCCCTTCTTCATTGGATGACTGTTGTGCAAAAGCGAATTGCCCTTACCGTAGTAGCCTGCCTGGCCTTTTCCACGCTGGTGCTTATCGGCTTCATCAATAAACTCAGCAAGCCGCGCATTCTGGCCGACCATGAAATGCGCGGTTATGGCGCCATGATGCTCGACACGCCGCGCCGCTTCAGCAGTTTCGAGCTGGTCGACCACAACGGCAATGCCTTCGTGCCCGAACAACTGCAGGGCAAATGGACACTGGTGTTCTTTGGCTTCACGCACTGCCCCGATATCTGCCCCACCACTCTGGGTGTGCTCAATCGTCTGGTCGAACCGCTGACCGACAAGGAAAAAGAAAAGGTGCAAGTGGTGATGCTCAGCGTGGATCCCGAGCGCGATACCGTGGAAAAACTCGCCGCCTATGTGCCCTACTTCAACGAGGATTTCATCGGCCTGACGGGCAAGCCCGCCGAGATTCTGAGTCTGGCCACTCAACTGGGCGCGATCTATACCAAGGTGCCGCTCGGCGATGACAACTACACGGTGGATCACAGCGGCAACATCGTGCTGATCAACCCGCACGGCGACTATCACGGCATGCTCCGCCCGCCGTTTGAGGAAGGCGGCATGCGGGTGGTGTTGCGCTCGTTGATGTATACCTTCGGGGGGTGATCGTAGGGGCAATTCATGAATTGCCCCTACGGCCGCGCCTTCGACACTATCTGGGAAACGACGAACAGCACCCCGGCGCAGAGCACGATGGATGGCCCTGCCGGGGTATCGGCAAACAGCGACAGCATCAGGCCGGCGGCCACTGCCAGACAGCCGAGTGCGCTGGCCAGCAGCGCCATGGCCTCTGCGCTTCTCACGAAATGGCGCGCGGTGGCGGCGGGAATGATCAGCAACGCCGTGATCAGCAGCACGCCCACCACCTTCATGGCGATGGCAATCACCAGCGCCAGTGACAGCATCAACACCGCCTTGACCGCCGCCACCGGCGTGCCTTCCACCTGGGCGAGGTCCTGATGGACGGTGATCGCCAGCAGCGGTCGCCACAGCCTTATCAGCACAAGGAGTACGCCGAGCCCCACCGCCCAGATGGTGATCAGATCGGCGCCCGATACCGTGAGCAAATCGCCGAACAGAATGCTTTCCAGGTTCATGTTGGCGTTGGGAATCAAATAGATCGCAATCACGCCCAGGGCCAGCGAACTGTGCGAGAGAATGCCCAGCAAGGTATCCGTTGCCAGCGTTTGCCTGTGTTGCAGCACGAACAGGCCGACGGCGATCAGCACACAGGTGAGGGCCACCGCCACGCCGGGCGTGATGGACAGCCACAGCGACAGGGAAATGCCCAGCAGCGCCGAGTGCGCCAGCGTGTCGCCGAAATAGGCCATGCGCCGCCACACTACGAACGCGCCGAGAGGCCCCGCGATCACGGCCACGCCGAGACCGGCCAGCAGGGCGTAGATCAGAAACTCACCCATGGTTGCAGTCCTCGTGCTGATGGGCCACGCCGCCGTGAAGATCGTGTTCATGGTCGTGGTGGTGCGTGTAGAGGGCGGTACGCGCGCCGAACAGCTCGCGGTAGATCGGGTCGGCCGACACCACCTCCGGGGTGCCGTGACAGCACAGGTGCTGGTTGATGCACAATACCTGGTCGGTGGCCGCCATCACCAGGTGCAGGTCGTGCGACACCATCAGAATGCTGCAGCCGGTGGTGTCGCGAATCTGGCCAATCAGCTTGTAGAGCGCCTCCTGGCCGTTGACGTCCACGCCCTGCACGGGCTCGTCCAACACCAATAAATGGGGTTTGCGCAGCAGCGCGCGCGCCAGCAGCACGCGTTGGGTTTCGCCGCCGGAAAGGTGCGCCATGGGGCTGTCGAACAGGTGCGGGACCCCGACGCGTTCGAGAGCCGCGGTGGTGTTGGCGTGGTTGCGATCCGCCAGCTTGAGGAAAGCGCGCACGCTCAAGGGCAGCGAAGGATCGATCACCAGCTTCTGTGGCATGTAGCCGATGCGGGTGCGCGGCAGGATGCTGACGGTACCGGCCGTGGCTCTCTGCAACCCGAGAATGATGCGGATAAGGCTGGTCTTGCCCGCGCCATTGGGGCCGATCAGGGTGGTGATCTGGCCAGCACCGATGCGGAAGCTGATGTTCTCGAGAATGAGGTTTTCGCCGATCTTCAGGCTTACATCGGCGACGTTTAACAGAGGAGACATGGTTCAGGCCTCCTCGGCCAGGCAGGCGGGGCACAGGCCGGTCAGTTCAATGGACTGGCCCGCGGGGTGAAATCCGGTTTTGCGAATGGTGTCGGCGATCATCGCGTTCATGCCCTCGTCGCTGACCTCGGCGACGGCGCTGCAACTTTTGCAGATCATGAACAGGTTGCTGTGCTCGCTGCCGGGAAACGGACAACCAATGTAGGCGTTGAGCGACGGTATGCGATGGATCAGGCCGAGTTCGAGAAGGAAGTCGATGGCCCGATAGACGCTGGGCGCCTGAATGTTCTTGCCGAGCACCAGTGGCAATTGCTCGAGAATGGGGTAGGCGCCCATGGGTTTGTGGTTCTCCCAGATCAGCGCCAGCACCGCCTGGCGGATGGGGGTGAGGCGGGCGTTGGTTTTGGCGGCACGTTCGCGGGCCTGTTGCAGTGCGGCCTTTACACACTTCTGGTGGTTGTGGGGGTAAAATGCCGCCCTTGAATTGCTGATCATGGTGATGCGTCCACAGCGAGAGAAACACGTCTTTGTGCCCTCTGGAAACTCAGGGGGCGCCAAACAGTATGTTATACTATACCAATTTTTCATGCCCTGGAGCCCCCTGTGCGGCAAATTTTCTGCGCCCTCTTTCTGTTCCTTTTCTGCTTGATTTGCGCGCCGCTGGCTGCGCAGGAACGACCGCTTGCCGTGACCAGCGTGCGTCCGCTCATGCTGATCGCGACGGATCTTGGCAGCGGCTGGCTGGACGTGCGTCAGCTGTTGAAAGACGGTCAGGAGCCCCATCACGTGTCGCTGACCATCTCCCAGCGGCGCCTTCTCGATGATGCACAGCTGGTGCTGTGGGTGGGGCCGACATTGGAAAACTATCTCGCCCAGGGCATCCAGTCGCGCCCCGAGGGAAGTTCGTTGAGCCTTGAAGAGATCGTCGACCGAGAGTTTCCCGCCGTCGACGCCCATGTCGATGCTCACCTGTGGCTGCAACCGGACGTGGTGGCGGTCTACTATCGGGCGGTGGCGACAGTGCTGGCCGAACGCTTCCCGGCGCAGCGTGAGCGAATCGAGACACGGCTGGAGCAAGCTCTCGCCGAGCTTTCGCGAATCAGCACGAGAATAGCGGCGGACTTCGCGGCGCTGGGCGTTGCAGACCAGACCTTGATCGTCGATCACCAGGCCTACGGCTATTTCACCACCTACTTCGGTATTTCGGTGGCGGGCGCGCTGGTCGATGCGCGCGGCCTTTCCATCGGTGCGAAATCGCTGAGCGAGCTGGGCGAAACTGCTCAGGCCCGCTGTGTCGTGGTGGAGCGCCTGCCCGCACCGTCGCGCGCGCGGCGCCTGGCGGCGGCGCTCGATGTGCCGCTGATCGCCATCGACCCGCTGGGCACGGCAGTGGCCAGCACGGAAGGTTACCCTGGCTTGCTCGCCGACATGGCGGCGGGTTTTGCGCGCTGCCTTGCTCCGGCTAGCCAGGGCCAGGAATGACGGCGTTTTGTGTTGCTCTCAGATCGGAGGCTCGGGCGGCAGCTCTGGGTGGGCCGCAGCCAGCTGTAGGCCGTAAGCTTTAAGCAGGAGTATTGCAAGAATGGGGTTCTACCAGGGTTTGACTTAGAGCTCACAGCTCACAGCTTAAAGCTCAATTACAGCCCCGCTCGAATTTCAGCAGGCTCGATACCGGCCGCGTTCCCGCACGACAATATCGGCATCGCCACCAACTCCCGCCTGCGCCTGGCATTCATGGTGAACTTTCGGCAGGCAGGTTCCTACAGGAGGGATTTGGGTGGGGGTTTTTATAACGAATGCAAGACTCAACCCGGCGCAAACGCCTCCAGCGCGCGCCGGTCGTAGCCGAACTCACCGTCCGGGCGCAGGGGCTGGATACAGACATGGCTGGCTCCCGCTTCCCAATGGGCTTCGATGCGGTTGCGAATGGCGCTTTCGTCGCCCCAGGCGACAAGGGCGTCGATCAGCCGGTCGCTGCCGCTGTGTTGGAAATCATTGTCAGTGAAGCCCAGGGTTTTGAGGTTGTTGCGGTAATTCTGCAGGCCGAGGTAAATAGCGATATGTTTGCGGGCGGCGGCGCGGGCGGTTGAAGCATCCTTGACCAGAAGCACTTTCTGCTCCGGTGCCAGAAAGCTGGTGGGTCCCATGATGTTTCGCGCTCGTGCCGTGTGTTCCGGAGTGGTCAGGTAGGGATGGGCGCCATCGGCCTCGTTCGCGGACAGAGCGAGCATGTTGTCGCCGAGGGCGGCCAGCACCACGATGCCGTGTTTTTCACGTGGGCTGTCGGCTGGTTTGTCGCGCACGCTCACCGGTTGCATGGCGGCGAGGTAGTTGCGCATGGTGGTGACGGGTTTGCGATAGTCCATTCCCAGCATGCCGCTGATGACTTCCGGGTGGGATACGCCGAGGCCGAGAATCAAGCGACCGTTGCTCAGCGCACCCAACGAGGCGCGGGTGGCCGCCATGGCGACCGGCGCGCGGGTCATCACGTTGGCGATGCCGGTGGCGAGAAACAGCTTGTCGGTTTCGGGGGCGATCACCGAAAGGCTGACGAAGGGGTCTTGTTGCAGGGGGTCTGGCACCCACAGGGTGCTGTAGCCCCAACGCTCGATCTGCTGCGCGAGGCGGATCTGTTCCGGGTGGCTGTCGGTGTAGATGTTGGCCCAGACGCCAAGTTTGCCGATCTTTTGAGTATCCATGTTCAAACCTTCTTATCGCTGTTGATGGAATGTCCCGTGCCTGTCAGTGGCCCGCCGTCCGCGACAGGGCGGAGATCACGACAACCCCGGATATTATCAGGGCCATGCCGGCAATGGCTGCGGCATCCGGTACCTGGCGGAAAAAAATGGCGCCCGCGATGGCGATGAGGACAATCCCCATCCCCGCCCAGATGGCGTAGGCGACACCCACGGGGATCGTCTTGAGCGTCAGGGAGAGAAAATAAAAGGCCGTGCCGTAGCCCGCCACAACGAGCAGCGAGGGGTAGAGGTTGCGAAAACCGTCCGATGCCTTGAGGGCGCTGGTGGCGATCACTTCCGTGATGATGGCGATGGCGAGATAGGTGTAGCCCATGGGGTTCTCCGGCTTGAGGGGTCGGGAGATGATAGCAGGCAATTGTGGCGCGGCCCCGGCTCCCACACAAAGCTGCTCCTGCAAGAAAGCGCCTTTTAGTTTCAGTTTTTTGGGTCAAGCTTCGGCAGGGCCGGGAAGGTCTCGCGCCGGTAGCGCAGCAGGGTGCGGTATTCACCGGGGTCTTTGGTGCTTGCGCCTTGATCCGCGCTTTGCGCCGCCAACGCGAGATACCATCTCTCCGATATCGCCACAAGCCTCTTTTTAGAGGGCTTGTGGCCGA
>CAYXXZ010000064.1:0-17832 GCA_964469165.1 uncultured Porticoccaceae bacterium | reverse complement strand
TCGAGAAGGAGAAGAAGCGTTTCGTCGGTTCCGAACTGTACGGCAAGACCCTCGGCGTGGTCGGTCTCGGCGCGATCGGCTCCATGGTCGCCAACATGGCTCTCGACCTCGGCATGCATGTGGTGGGTTACGATCCCGCGATCTCCGTGGAAGCGGCCTGGCGCCTGCACAGCAGCGTCGAAAAGATGGACAGTCTGGCCGCGCTGCTCAGCCGCTCCGACTACGTCACCCTGCACGTGCCCGCCATCGAAGCGACCCGCCACCTGATCAACAGGGAAACCCTGGCGCAATTCAAGAAAGGCGCCAAACTGCTCAACTTCGCCCGTGAAGAAATCGTCGAGACCGCCGCCCTGCAGGAAGCTCTGGCGCAAGGCATGCTCGGTGGCTACACCGCCGACTTCCCCGCTCCCGGCCTGATCGGCGCAGCCAATGTGCTGCTTATGCCGCATATCGGCGCCAGCACCCACGAGGCGGAGGAAAACTGCGCGATGATGGCCGCCGACCAGCTGATGGACTTCCTGGAAAACGGCAACATCAAGAACTCCGTCAATTTCCCGCACGCCGCCATGACGCGCAGCGGCGGCCATCGCCTGACCTTCAGCAACGACAACGTGCCCAAGGTGCTGAGCAACGTCCTGGCGATTCTCTCGGAAACCAACAACAACGTCATCGACCTGGTGAACAAGAGCCGCGACAACCTCGCCTACAACATCATCGATGTCGAGGACGAACCGTCCGAAGACGCCATCGCCCGGATTCGCGGCACTGAAGGCGTCATACAGGTCAGGGTGCTCTAGCACCCTGCCTCCGGCAGGGCGAGCTGTAAGCCGTAAGCTTTAAGCAGGAGCGTTGCAAGAACCGGGTTCTGCCAGAGTTTACACAGCAGGTGGAAATTCGGGTTCCAGCCCGGCGTGAAAACCGGAGCGAGCAGTAAGCTTTAAGCAGGAACATTGGAAGAACTGAGTTCTACCAGAGTCCAACTTAGAGCTTACAGCTTATAGCTTCTCTTCAGCTTTCTGCTTTGCCGGTCTGAAGCTTCTCCACTTCCAGTATCAACGTCTCCATCGCGGCGACCGCCTTGTTGTCGCTGCCCGCCTTGACCGCCTGATGCAGCGCCTGCACGGCCCGTTCCAGATAGGCCATGCGGTAGACGCCGGCGATGCCGAGCAATTGGTGGATGGCGTCCTGTAACACCGCCACGTCCTGGTCTTCGAGCGCCTGCCTGGCCACGTCCGTGAGACGTGCGACCTCGCTGGCGAAGAGCCGTCGGCGCTGTTCCTTATCGGCATCCGGGCTCGTGCGCGCCACCTGCTCGACCAGGGTGCGGCGCAGGTGTTTGCGCACCGCGGCCAGCAGCTTTCCTTCGTCGAAAGGTTTGAATACCACGTCCGACGCGCCCACGTCGAACAGCGCGTTTTCTTCCTGCTGGAGAATGTCGGCTGTGAGCATGATGATCGGCGTATCCCGATTGAGGCTGTCGCGGCGCACTTCGCGCACGGCCTCGATGCCGTTGACCTCCGGCATGCGCACGTCCATCAGGATCAGATCGAAACGCTGTTCGCGGCACACGTCTATGGCTTCACGACCGTTCTTGGTCAGCACCAGCTGACAGTCAGTATGCTCGAAGAAGGTGCTGAGCAGAATACGGGTGAACTCGTTGTCTTCCGCCACCAGAATGCGGGCATCGAGCATGGCGCCGCGCTCGCCGCCAGCCTCCGCATCGGCGCGCCCGAAGCAGCGGCTGAGTTCCGCCGACATGGGCGGTTTGTCGAGGAACTGGATGGGCTGGTAGTCATCCAGAAAATGTTCGGGCAATTTCTTGTAGATCGGCGTGGTGGGAATGAGCACCGCGATGGGGCTGTCACTGACAGCGCGCAGGCGACGGATGTCTTCCTCGATGTCCGCGAGGGTTTGTTCGACCCGAGGCGAGTAGACGATGAGCTCCGGCGTCATATGCAGCTCGTTGATTTCCAGGTCGGCAAAGCTGTCGCAGGACTCGATCACCTCCACGTAGCGGCCCAGAATATTTTCCAGCGCCTGGCGGCTCTGCGGGTGCGTGTCGAAGAGCAGCACACAGCGCGTGGCAGGCGCGCTTTTCGGCACGTCATCGCCGGACTGCACCTCAAGCGGCAGCGCCAGCGTAAAGGTGGATCCCTTGCCGGTGGTGCTGTCGAGGCGAATGTCGCCGTCCATCAGTTCCACCAGACGCCTGACGATCGAAAGTCCCAGGCCGGAACCGCCGAAACGCCGCGAAATGGAGGAGTCTGCCTGACTGAAGGGCTCGAACAAACCCGTCTGCTGGCGATCGGGAATGCCGATGCCGGTGTCGATCACCTGGAGCAGCAGCGTCATCCGCTCTCCGGCATGAGCGCTGGCTTTCACTTTCACCAGAACATAGCCAGCCGGCGTGAACTTGATGGCGTTGGAGACCAGGTTGTTGACGATCTGGCGCAGCCGCAAACTATCGCCCAGCAGTGTGTAGGGCACATTGGGCGCAATGTCGAGAATCAGCTCCAGCCCTTTCTCGTGGGCGCTCGGCGCCATCAGAGACACCGGCGCTTCGATGCATTCGGCGAGGTTGAACGGTGCCCGGTCGAGAATGATGGCGTTGGATTGCAGGCGCGTGATGTCGAGGATGTCGTCGATGAGTTGCAGCAACTGCACCGAGGCCTGCTGGATGATGGCGCAGTAGCGCGCCTCTGCCGGACGCAGATCGGAAGAAGCAAGCAGCCTGATGAAGCCCTGAATGGCGGTGATGGGCGTGCGCAGCTCGTGACTCATCTGGGCGAGGAAGTCGCCCTTGGCGGTACTCGCCTCCTCGGCTTCGCGGCGCGCCAGCTCCAGTTCGCGGTTCTTGCGCTTCAGGTCCTCGAGCGTCATGGTGAGGCGATGGGTGGATAGCTCGACCTTGTTTTCCAGCGTTTCCCTGCCTTCCGCCACGGTCTCCGCGAGGTGGTTGATGCCATTGGCGAGAATCGCCAGTTCGTCTCCCGTGGAAGGAAGGATGCGCACATCGAGATTGCCGCGCTCCAGTTCCCTGACCACCGCTGTCATGGCACGAATCGGCGAAACCACGGTGTTGCTAAGCATGTAGGTGAGCAGCACAGCGCCAAGCAGTACCGAGAAGCTGATCAACAGGTGAGTGATGAGAATTTCCCGGGACTTCGCCGCGGACTCCGAATTGTCCGCCACCACCACGACCCAGCCGAGCAGGCTGCTGCTTTCCTGTTCGACCTCGTCTCCGTAATCGTCCAGGTCCATGGGAATCAGATAGACCGGCTCCTCGACCACGAAAACATTCTCCCCCGCGTCGCTATAGGAACCCTGCTTGAGCATGTCGCGATCCAGCTCCGACGGCAGCTCGGGCGCCAGCAACAGCTCCCGGTTGGCATCCAGGAAATACACGCCGACCACGGATGGAAAATTCTGGGCGGACACGGCAAGCGGTTCGAGGATGTCGCCGCGCCCCGAATAGAGTGCGAAGTCCGCGTTCTTGGCGAGGTTTTTTGCCAGCATCAGCGCGGTGCGCGTCTGGAAATCCTGGATTTCCGCACGCCGGGTGTCGATGGTGTGCCAGGTGATGATCGCCGTCACCACCGCAACGGGAATCACGCTGAGCATGATCAGCTTGTTGTCTATCCGGGAAAGAAAAAGTCGATAGAGTCTCTTCACTCGCTTTCACTCCAGGCAAGAGGGGCGGCGATGCGCCTGTGAATCTCTTCTTCGTCGAGCAGCTCAAGCCCCAGGCTGCGCGCCACCGAATGATTGAGTGCCACCGTGAAATGGCGCGGCGCGTGTTCCGCCCACAGCGCCGCCTTCGCACCGTCGAAATAGTCCGTGAGCCAGTCGATGGCTTCATGCTCCACATCCCGTGGCGCACTGAAGAGCGCCGCCGCCGCGCCCGCCTCGACGTAGGAGCGCGAAAAGCCGATCACCGGTACGCGCTTGCGAAAACCCAGGCGCAGCACCCAACGCGCGATGCTGCGGTTGAACTCCGCCTGATCCGGCACGGCAATGAACGCCGCGCTGTTCTCCAACAGGGGGTTGAGCACGTGCATGGGATTGCTGTCGCGATCGATGGCGGCATGGCGCAGCGTCTCGTCGAGCTGGTGCGCGGCATGCAGGAAGCTGTCCCGCAGATCCTGCGCCGCCGGACCGAACACCGCCGACAGGCTGCCCCGCGGCGCCAGCAGGCGCGCCAGGCGCAGATAGCGCTCGGCGGGCTGGTCCATGAGCACAGCGGCCTTGGTCGCCGTGGTAGCGCCGGGCAGCATGCCGCGCCACGCCTGCCGGGTAATCAGCAGACTCAACTGTTTCACCTGCGGATGGTGCGCCATCACCCGGGCGCTCGCCGCCGAGCCGATGGTGATCACGAGGTCATCCGCGGCCACCGCGACCCCGTCCGTCAGCACCTGGGTGCGCACCTCGACGCCGGGCTGGGCGCGGCGCAGATAATCAACGATCCCCTCTGCTACCTCCTCGTAATAGCTCTCCTTCTCGGACAACACGAGGACTATATCTTCCCCCAGTGCACCGTGGCACAAACAGAGTCCGCACAGCAGCGATGCCCATTTGCGCAGGCATCGACCCAGGGCTGTCATTCCGGCAGTTCCAGATTCACGGTGAGAAAGTAACGCGTCTCGAACAGATTGTTGGCGTTGAACTCGGAGTAGGTTTCGCCCAGGTTCTGAACGATGAAGCGCACACTGGCCGCGCTGCGGCCCACCTGAAAGCGATAGGCCAGCTGGGCATCCACCCGCGTAAAGGCGTCGATCTCGCTGCCGTCTTCCCAGCGCAGGCCGGATTGATGGTAGGCCATCAGCGAAACACTGAACCTGGAGGTCAGATCCTGGCTGATCAGCACTCCGCCGCTGTGGCGCGCCATGCGATCATCCTTGTCCAGGTACAGCAAATCGGGCAGACGCCGGATCAGCGTTTGCGAGTCCATGTCCGTATTGGCGTAGTGCAGGCGCACCAGGGTAGCCGGCGTCGCCTGCCAGTGAAGCTGCATTTCACCACCGGTGAACGTCCAGTGCCCGGAGTTTTCGATGTGCTTGAAGCTGCGATCGCCGAACACGACGATTTCCGGGGGATTGGGCTCCTGCACTTCGTCGATGACCCGGCTGATGTGTTCGCGGAACAGACGCACGTCCAGATGCAGCGCCGAGTGTGGCCGGAACATATAGGCCAGCTCCGTCATGCGTTGGCGCTCCGCGCGAAGTTGCGGGTCGGCAATGCGCAGCACGTCGTAGATCAGGTCGCCCACCTGCGCGATGCTTCTCTCATTGGCCTCCATCAATGAAGGTGCGCGAAGGCCGCGACCATGAGCGATGCGCAGACTGTGGCCAGGGCGCGGCTCGAGATTGGCTGAAACGCGCGGCGAGAACAGGACACCCACATGGCTGTCCTCCACCATGGCGCCCGCGTTCCAGGTCAGGCCGGGGGCCACCCGCCACTCGCTGTGGCCAAAAAGGCGGAAGCTGGTTTCATCCACGTCCAGATCCGACGACTGGGGGTGATGGCTGATCAGGCCTTCATGGCGCCCGCCCACACCCCAGGTGCCGCGCAGATCGTCGCCCAGTGCGAAGCTGTGCTGGAACTCCAGATCGTAGCGCTCCGACTCCAGGCGCCCGAAACCGCCGATGATATCGCTGTCGAGTTCATCGAGCACTGTGCGGGAAGAGGCGTGATCGAGGCCCGAGAGGCCGGAAAACAGCGCGACGATATGCGGCGGCGGTGGCCGAACGGCAGTGAGGAATTGCGCCGTGCCGGCATCGATGCCGAGAAAACTGTACACCGGCCCGAGGTAAGCCTGGTTGGTCGCCTTGGAATGGCTGTGGTAGGCGTGCAACTGATACTGATTGTCGCCGCGGCCATCGCGGCTCCACTTCAGGGACTGGAAACCGCTGTAGCCGTTGGCAGTGGAAAAATCGTCGGGATGATCGGAATCGCCCCAGCCCATGCGCAGGCGGGTGTAGCCGAGGGACACGTCCAGCGTGTCCACCAGCGTCGGCGTGTAAGTGGCGGCGACATGGCCCGAGCCGAGCTCGTGACCGTCGTCCACCGAGCCGTCGGGCACGGCCGGAAAGCCCGAGTTGTTCTCGTAGCCCAGCGCCACGCGGTAAGCCAGATCCGCCACATGGTCGCTGTAGCTCAAGCGCCCGTTGCGGGTATGGAGATCGCCAACGGTGGTTTCCAGCCTCAGCCCCCTGCTCTGCACTGGCTTGCGGGTGACGATGTTGATCGAGCCCATGAAGGCATTGGAGCCTTGTGCGGCAGCATTGGAACCGCGCACGACCTCGATGTGGTCGACATCCGCCAGGCCGATGCCCAGCATGTTCCAGTTCACCGAGGAAAATACCGTTTCGTACACCGAACGGCCATCCACCATGACCTCGACCTGGTTGGGAAACTCCCGGCCGATACCGTGATAGCTGATGCCGTAGCGATTGTTGCCCACATGGTAGGCCTGAAAACCGGGCACCAGGCGAAAAACATCCACCCAGGTCTGCGCACCCGACCGGGTGATCAGATCACTGCTGATGATGGTGACACTGGCAGGCGCCTGTTCGATGCGCTGTTCGAAACGGGAAACCGCGCTGACCACCGGAATATCGGCAAACAGATCCCGCTCGGTGATGCCCTCATTGCCGAGGGCCAGGGCCGGCACCGCCAGCAAAAGGCCGCCAAACAGTTTAGAATTCCCGCGGTCACTGCGTTTTATCATGGGGTGCTTCCGTACAGCCGGCATTGTGCGCCATTGTATGATGTCCTCAAGCAGAATGGCACGTTCCTGGAGCCTGTTGACGTTTTGCCGCGCTGGTGGCGAAACGACTGTAAGCTCTAAGCTTTGAGTTGGATTGAGTTGGATGGGGCACGGCTTGGTGCCCTGGTTCCATGCTCTGTTGGGAACGCGAAAGATAGTCGCAAAGCCTTTGAACGAGAAGAGTCCGGCTTAACGCGTAGAGCTCATAGCTATGCTCTCCCCTGGAAGCGAAACGTCAACTAACCGCAGCCCCCTGATTTTTCCGAGACAAGCAACCATGAGCCTTGAAGACGAGCGCCGCGAATATCGTTTTGGCAAACTGACCCGCGAGTCCCTCGACGACTCCCCCTTCAAACAGTTTTCCCTGTGGCTGTCCCAGGCGCTGGCCTCGGACATGTGCGATCCCACCGCCATGTGCGTAGCCACCGTGGACAGTTCCGGCAGGCCCTGGCAGCGCATCGTCCTGCTCAAGCATTTCGACGAGCGCGGCTTCGTCTTCTACACCAATCTCGGCAGCCGCAAGGCCCGCGACATCGCCGCCAATCCCAATGTCAGCCTGCACTTTCCCTGGCTACCCATGGAACGCCAGGTGATCGCCGCCGGTGTCGCACAGCGGCTATCCACCGCGGAAGTATTCAAGTATTTTACCTCGCGCCCCCGCGACAGCCAGCTCGCGGCCTGGGCATCGCGGCAGAGCTCGAAGCTCGGTTCGCGGCAGATTCTCGAGGCCCAGTTCCAGAAGGTGCGCGAGAAATTCCGCCAGGGCGAGGTGCCACTGCCCGACTTCTGGGGTGGCTACCGAGTCGTCCCAGAAGAATTCGAATTCTGGCAGGGCGGCGAACAACGCCTCCACGATCGCTTTCAGTATTTGCGGCAGAACGACGGCAGCTGGGAGGTTTCGCGGTTGGCGCCTTGAACTTCTGGTCGGACGTCTGACGTCTGACGTCTGACGCTAAAAAGGCGTCTTCATCACCGATATAGCCGAAACCACCGGACAAAGCGTCCGACGTCAGACGTCAGACGTCCAGCGTCAGACCCAAAAAATCACTTCACCGAAAACAGCTTCGCCCGCACCGTTTCCCGGTACTGGCCCGGCGTGATCTGGAAGTGGTGCTGGAACTGGCGCGTGAAGTGGGAAATATCCTGGTAGCCGCTGAAGCCGGCAATTTCGAGAATACTGAGATTCGTCTTCTGGAGCAGATCGCGCGCGTGGTTGAGGCGCAGCGCCTGCAGGTATTCACGCGGCGTGGTGCCCATGGCCTGGCGGAAGCGGCGGTTGAAGGTGCGTGTGCTCATGTCGAACTGGGCCGCCAGCATGGGAAAGGACACCTTGCGGGCGAAGTTGTCGTCGAGCCAGATCTGCACCTGGAGAATGCCCTCGTCGGAATGGTGCTCCACATGCTCGGCGAAATAGCGGCTCGGCTCGAAGGTACCGCGAATTTCATGGAAGAAATTGCGCTCCACATTGTTGGCCACGGGGCGCCCGAACCACAGGTAGATGATGTGTACCATCAGTTCGGCAAGCGTGTTGACGCTCGCCGCGCAATAGATGTTGCCCGCCTGGGTAATGAAATACTGGCGTTTGAGGTTGACCCGCGGGTAATCCTTCTGGAACTGGTCGAAGTAGTGCCAGTGGGTGGTGGCTGGCTTGTCGTCGAGCAGGCCGGCAGCGGCGGGGAAGCAGACGCCGGTACCGACGGCGGTGACGAGCGCGCCGTAGCGGTGCTGGTCCTGCAGCCAGGGAGCGATATCCGGATTGGCAAGGATGGCGCGGCGCGGATTGCGCCACTGCCCGGGGAAATGCACCAGATCGAGCTGCGGGCAGTCGCCGAGCGCAGCGCTTGGCGTGAGATCGAACCCCGAGGCGGAGTGGACCGGCTTGCCGTCGGAGCTCAGGGTGAGGATTTCCAGCTCGCCGACGCTCTCCCGCAGCCCGCGCGCCGACGCCAGCGCCGTCTGCAGCATCTCGTAGGGCAGGGTGGCGCTGGTGGCCAGCACGTTGTCGCAGAGCACGATGCCCACGGTGCGTGGCGGCTTGCGCGATTCCGTTTTCATGATAAGTGATCAACCATTGCACAACCTATGGCGCAATTATTCAAATAAGTGGCCAAAATTGCCAACAAAGAATTTCAGCTCACCCATAAACTTCTTGAGAAGTCAGCAACCGTACAGTCAAGGTAGACTTATGACAGCCTTACCCGTGGTAGTCAGTTACGGCGGATACAATGCCGCCGGCAGGAGTTCGTTCGACCAGTCCTACCGGCGCATGATTCTCGACAGTCTCGGCCAGGAAGAGCGCCGCAAGACGATCGTCGGCCTCTCCGCACTCATGGGTATCGAAGGCGATGTCGCGAGCGCCGAGCAGGCGGTGCGCGACGGCACCCTCATCCGCCGCATCGAAGACAGCGTCTTCGACCCCGACAACGCCCCCTGGAACGCCAGGCTGGAAACCGCCAGCAACGGCAGCGACCTGGTCTTTCAGGTACGCAAGCGCCAACTGCCCCAGGACATGCCCGACAGCTGGCAGGTCCGGGAGCTCGGCGATGGCATGATGGAAGTCAGCGTGCGCGGCGAACATACCTGGTTTCTGCCCGACCGCAAACCCTTTCCGGTGAAGGCCGCGGGCCAGTTGCCTACCGGCTTCGACCCCGGCACGCACTACGCGTCGCGCGCCCACCCGCGCGGCGTCCAGATGGCGGTGCTCGGGGCATCCGACGCCCTCAACGCCCTTGGCATCGACTGGCAGCGGGTGTGCGCCAGGGTTGCCCCCGATGAAATCGGCATGTATGCCGCCAGCTGCCTCGGCCAACTCCAGGATGAAGGCTGGGGCGGCGTGCTCAAGTCGCGCTGGCTGGGCGGGCGGCCCACCTCCAAGCAGGTGCCGCTGGCGCTGTCCAGCATGCCCGCGGATTTCATCAACGCCTATGTACTCGGCAATGTCGGCCACACCGAGGCGATTGCCGGCGCCTGCGCCACCTTTCTCTACAACCTCCAGGCCGCGGTGCGCGACATTCAGCAGGGACGCCGCCGGGTGGCCGTGGTCGGTGGCAGTGAAGCGCCGATCACCATCGAGAATCTCGAAGGTTTCATGGCCATGAGCGCCCTCGCTACCGAGGACGGCATGGCAAAACTGGATGGCGTGCCGAACCCCGACCCGCGCCTCTACAGCCGCCCCTTCTGCGGCAATGCCGGCTTCGTCATGGGCGAATCGAGCCAATACATCGTGCTCATGGACGACCGTCTCGCCGTGGAGCTCGGCGCCGACATCCACGCCTCCGTGGCCGGCGTATTCATGGATGCCGACGGCATCAAGAAGTCCATCTCCAGCCCTGGTCCCGGCAACTACATCACCTTCGCCAAGGCCCTTGGCCTGGGCCGCGCCATCCTCGGTGACGACCTGGGTCGCACCCTGGTGATGGCGCACGGTTCCAGCACACCGCAGAACCGCGTCACCGAATCGCTGATCTTCGACCGCGTCGCCAAGGCCTTCGATATCCACGAGTGGCCCCTGTGCGCAATCAAGGCCTATCTCGGCCACTCCATGGCCACGGCCAGCGGCGACCAGATCGCCGCCGCCATCGCCACCATGCGGCGCGGTATCGTGCCGGGCATCAAGACCGCCACGGCCATTGCCGACGACGTCTACCAGGACCGGCTCAACATCCCGCTCGCGGATCTCGACCTGGGCGCGGGCGCGCTGCACGGCGCCTTCATCAACGCCAAGGGCTTTGGCGGCAACAACGCCACTGGCCTGCTGCTTTCCGCGGCGCGCACCGAGGCGATGCTGGCCAAGCGCCACAGCCACCTCTGGAGCGACTATTGCAAACGCCGCGACGAGGTGCGTGAACGAGCACTCGCCTACGAAGCCGACGCCGACAAGGGCGAGCTGCACGCCATCTACCGCTTTGGTGAAGGCATGGTGGAAGACGACGCGCTCGACATTTCGTCCGAGGCGCTCAAGGTACCCGGTTTCGGCCGATCCATCGACCTGAAGGTGGAGAATCCGTTCGCGGATATGAGCTGATGGAGAGCTGTAAGCTATAAGCTTGGTAATCTCTACCGCATACTGTAGGGGCAATTCATGAAACCGACAGGTTCGCGCAATTGCCCCTACAGCGCCACCGTCAAAAATCTGTCAAAGCTCTTCCCTATGCTGACCAGAACAAGGACAATGGCGGACTTTTAACCCGGCTCTCTGCCGGGCTTATTCGCTTTCCTTTCCAATATGCTGCCATGCCGCTGTTAGCGAGGACCCAAGCCCTTGAAAGACAATGAATTCCCCCCCTGGACCATAGACGATGCCGCAGAGTGCTACGCGGTTCGCGAATGGGGTTCCGGGCTGTTCGACATCGCCGCCAACGGCGAACTCCAGACGATTGCCGGCACCAATGGCAAAACGCAGAAGGTGTCCCTTCTCGATATCGTCGAAGGTTTGCGTCAGCGCGACCTGACGATGCCGGTACTGTTGCGCATCGAAAACCACCTCGACACCGCCATCACCCAGATAAACGAAGCCTTCGCCAGCGCCATTGACGGCGCCAACTATCAAGGCGTCTATCGCGGCGTGTTCCCCATCAAGGTGAACCAGCAGAGTCACATCATCGACGAGATCGCCCGTTTCGGCGAGCGCTATCACCACGGTCTGGAAGCCGGCAGCAAGGCCGAATTGCTGGTCGCCATGGCCATGTTGCGCGATACGGAAAGCCTGATCATCTGCAACGGCTACAAGGATGAGGAATTCATCGACCTGGGTTTGCGTGCGCGCCAACTGGGCATTCCCTGTTTCTTCGTGGTCGAAACCCCGGAAGAAATGTCGCTGATCATCGAGCGCAGCCGTATCCTCGGCGTCGAGCCCATGGTTGGCGCACGCCTCAAGCTCGGCACCAAGGTCGACGGCCACTGGAGCGAGGACAGCGGCGACCGCAGCCTGTTCGGCCTCAACACACAGCAACTCATTGAGGCGGTCGACCTGCTCAAGGCCGCCGACATGCTGCATTGCCTGCGCCTGATCCACTTCCACCTCGGCTCGCAGATTCCCAACATCCAGAACATTCGCGCCGGCATCCGCGAAGCCTGTCGCTACTATATCGACCTGGTGGAAGAGGGCGCGCCGCTGGGCTACCTGGACATCGGTGGCGGCCTGGCGGTAGACTACGACGGCTCTCGCGGCGGCAGCCAGCAGAGCCGCAACTACTCGCTGCAGGAATACGCGGTGGACGTGGTGGAGGCCATTCAGGAATCACTCGACCCCGAGGATATTCCGCACCCCACCATCGTCAGCGAATCGGGCCGCGCCACCGTGGCCTATACCTCGGTGCTGCTGTTCAACATTCTCACCGTCACCAATTTCGAGCCCGGCCCGCTACCGGAAATATTGCCCGACGATGCGCCCGACGAAGTGCGCAATCTCGCCGCTCTGCTCGACGGCACCAACCTGAAAAACGTTCAGGAATGCTACAACGACGCGGTCTACTATCTCGAATCGCTGCGCATGCAGTTCAAGCGCGGCGAGATCAAGCTGCGCATGCGCTCGATCGGCGAAAACTACTATCTGGCGGTGGTGCAGAAGATCGCCAAGCTGATCCCCGAGATCGACCGCGTCCCGATCGTGCTGGAGAATCTCACCGAACAACTCGCCGATATCTATTACGGCAATTTCAGTGTGTTCCAGTCGCTGCCCGATTTCTGGGCGATCGGTCAGACGTTCCCGGTGATGCCCATTCACCGCCTCAACGAAAAGCCGGTGCGCGAGGCCATCATTGCCGACCTCACCTGTGACTGCGATGGCAAGATCGACCGCTTCGCGCACCCCGAAGGCGAGCGCAAGACCCTGCCCCTGCACCCACTGTGCAACGACAACGAATACTACCTGGCGGTGTTCCTGGTCGGCGCCTATCAGGAAACCCTCGGCGATCTGCACAACCTGTTCGGCGACACCAACGTGGTGAGTGTGCGCATCAACAGCGACGGCAGCTTCGATTTCGTGCACGAACTCCACGGCGACACCATTTCCGACGTGTTGAGCTATGTGGAATACGACCCCGGCAATCTCTTCCGTCGCTTCCGCAACACCGCGGAAAAAGCCGTGCGCGACGGCAGGATCACCGTGGCCGAGCGCCAGAAAATGCTCAACGCCTTCACGGAGAGCCTGCGCGGCTACACGTATTTCGAGCGCTGATCGCTCGGCCCTCTCCCTGGCCCTCTCCCTGAAGGGAGAGGGAATTCAAACGGGCAGCTCCCTTCTCTGAAGGAAGGTGGGCTCCCCTCTCCCTTCAGGGAGAGGGGCGGGGGAGAGGGAAGCTGTAAACACTTGCAACGAAACCGTTCTGGAGGAGTGAAACCATGGCAAAAGTGATCATCATTGGCGCCGGCGGTGTCGGCGGCGTCGTCGCTCACAAATGTGCGCAGCTGCCCGAAGTATTCAGCGACATTCTGCTGGCGAGCCGCACCGAAGAAAAGTGCAAGGCGATCGCCGCACAGATTCAGGAAGTGCAGGGCCGCGCCATTCGCACGGCGCAGGTGGATGCCGACAACGTGCCTGAGCTGGCCGCCCTGCTCGAGGCCGAACAGCCCGCACTGGTGATCAACGTGGCGCTGCCCTACCAGGACCTCACCATCATGGACGCGTGCCTGGAGGCGGGCGTCGATTACCTGGACACCGCCAACTACGAACCTCTCGACACCGCCAGGTTCGAGTACAAGTGGCAGTGGGCCTATCGGGAAAAATTCGAGAAGGCCGGTCTCATGGCCCTGCTCGGCTCGGGCTTCGACCCGGGCGCCACCAACGTGTTCACGGCGTGGATCGCCAAGCATTATTTCGATGAAATCCACACCCTCGACATCATCGACGTGAACGGCGGCAATCACGGCTACCCCTTTGCCACCAATTTCAATCCGGAAATCAACATCCGTGAAGTGACCGCCGATTGCCGGCACTGGGAAAATGGCCAGTTCGTCACTACGCCCCCGATGTCGACGAAGCGGGAATTCACCTGCCCCGACGACGTGGGTACCTACAATATCTACCGCCTCTACCACGAAGAGCTGGAATCCCTGGTGGTGAACTTCCCCACCCTGAAGCGCGCCCAGTTCTGGATGAGTTTCGGCGACAGCTACCTCAAGCACCTCGAAGTACTCGGCAACGTGGGGATGACCAGCATCGAGCCCGTGGAGTTCCAGGGCCAGCAGATCGTGCCGATCCAGTTCCTGCGCACCCTGCTGCCAGACCCCGCGAGCCTCGGGCCACGCACCGTGGGCAAGACCTGTATCGGCTGCGTGGTGACCGGCATCAAGGACGGCGTGGAGAAGACCGTCTACGTCTATCAGATCAAGGACCACCAGGACTGCTACAAGGAAGTGAAATCCCAGGCGATCTCCTACACCACCGGCGTGCCCGCCATGATCGGCGCCAAGCTGATGCTCGAGAAAAAGTGGCACAAGCCCGGCGTGTGGAACATGGAACAGCTGGACCCGGATCCCTTCATGGAAGATCTCAACAAGTACGGGCTGCCGTGGGCGGTGATCGAGGATTACAAGTTGTAGCACGTTACAGGTTGCACCTGGGTGCCTAGCGCGACAGCGTCGCGTTGATTTGGCACCCACGTGCAACCCGGAAAACCTACTCCACCGGAAAATCGAAATAGACGTCGGAATAAGGCTCATCCCTGAGGGTGTAGTGCCACCATTCTTCCGGTAGATTGACGAAGCCGTGGCTCTCCATCACTGCCTTCAGGCGCTGGCGATTGTTGCGGGCCACGGTGCTCGCGGCGGGATTGTCGGTGTGGGAAAGTTCGTCGAAGAAATCGTACCTGGTACCCATGTCGAGCTCTTCGTAGTCGCTGGCGCTCTTCACTTTGACCAGCGTGACGTCCAGGGTGCTGCCACGGCTATGGCCTGAGCGCTCGGCGATGTAGCCCAATTCGAAGAGCTTGTCCTTCGCCACCGACGGGTAGAAGGTTTCCTTCATGCGGGTGTCCGAGGTGTCGGCCGCCCAGCGCACAAAGTGGTCGACGGCGCGCTGGGGCCGGTAACAATCAAAGATCTTGAGCCCCATGCCATCGACTTCAAGTGCCTCCTGTACCGTGCGCAACGCCTTCGCGGCACGCCGCGTAAGCAGGCATTTCGGCTTGATGTAGCCGTCGATGGCTTCGCCGACAAAGTTGAAATCCGTGGTGTAGCGAATATCCAGCACCAGGCCGGGAATCAGCGTTGCCGCATCGACAATGTCATCGGGTCGCTGATCGGGCGCAATGGGCTTTTCAGCCGTCACACCAAGGCCGGGCACGGCAAGAATGAGGAGCGCCAGCAGCCAGTGCCACCTGTGCGGCCCTTGTGATATCGCTTGTCCAGGGTTGACCATGGTGACAGTTTCTCCTTATGCCGGTCGTGAAACTGTAAATACCACGCGACCCCCTCGAAAACAACACCCGAGGCACTTCCACTTCCGTGCAGGGGATTCTCCGGGCCACGGGGAACCACTATGCTTGGCGTTGTCAGAACTAGCATCTTCATCAGGAGCGTTGCCATGAAACAGATACTGGGCGTTGGCATGATTGCCGTTGCAACACTGCTTGCGGGCTGCATCACCAAGGTGCGGGAGCCAGAACCCATTGCCATGACCATGCACTGCGGCGCCCTCACCGTGAGCGCCGTGTTCAGCGGCGAAGAGCTGACACTGGACACCGGGCAGGAGCGGATCAGCATGCGCCAGGCCATCAGCGCATCCGGCGCCCGTTACGTGGAGCCGGGCGACGAGTCCACCAGTTTCTGGAACAAGGGCAATACCGCGCAACTACGCATCAAGGACAAGCCCTGGCCCCAGTGTGTTGCCGCCGGAACCCTTGCCGAACCCTTCAAGGCGCGCGGCAACGAACCCTTCTGGGCGTTCGATCTCGACGGCGGCACCTTCAGTCTCGACCGCCCGGGCGCGGCGCGGGAGATCACCGCAAGCTATGTGCAAAACAGCGCCGGCAACGACATTCTCATCGACGTTGAAAACCAGAACCGCGTGACGGACCTGCGCATCTCGCAGCAACTCTGCCACGACAGCATGTCGGGCATGGTTTATCCCTACAGCGTGCGCATGACCCTCGACAGCGAGCCCCTCGCCGGCTGCGGCGGCGATCCCAAGCGGCTGTTGCAGGGTGAACAGTGGCGGGTGGTGTCTCTCGATGGCAATCCCGTGGTGGCGGACAGCGAGATAACCATCAACTTCGTCGACGACGGCCTCATCGCCGGTTCCGCCTCCTGCAACTGGTACAGCGGACAGTACCAGGTGAAAGGCGACGGCCTCGGCATATCGGAGCTGGTCAGTACGCGCCGCGCCTGCCAGCCGCCGTTGATGGAGCAGGAAGCCGCGTTTCTGAAAAAACTTCCCGGTATCGATCGCTTCGATTTCAACAGCGAGGGGCAACTGCTGCTGCTCAGCCGGGACGCGCCTGTTGCCGTGGCGAGAAAGTCGGGTTATTGAGATGGTAGCGGCGGCAATTCCAGGGTGAGCTGTAAGCCATAAGCAGGAGCACTGCAAGAACTGAGCTCTGTCAGAATTCAACTTAGAACTTACAGCTCAACTTTATAGCTCAACCACGGCGCTACAGGCTTTGTTTGGAACGCTATTGTAGGAGCTTGCCTGCAAGCGACCCCGTGTTGCCATGCGTCCCGAAGGTTGTGTCGCCTGCAGGCAGGCTCCTACACGAGTACGGATAGTGACCTCGGCGTTTACGTGGAACTCAGGCAAACAGTGCTGGATCAAGAGATTATGAACAGGCTCCAAGCCATAAGCTCCAAGCAGAAGCATCGCCAGAACCGAGTTCCGCCAGCGTTCAACTTAGAGCTTACGGCTTATAGCTCATAACCCAGCACTACGAGCTTTGCTCCTCCGCGGGTAGCGGCGGCGGGGCCTCGGTGTCGCCGAGGGTTTCGTCGCCGTCCCCGCGATAGAAATCATTGCTGAAGATCTGCCAGAACACCACGAACAGCGCGGCCACCAGCGGACCGATGACGAAGCCATTGATGCCCACCATCACCAGGCCGCCCAATGTGGACAACAGTACCAGCCAGTCGGGCAGTTTGGTGTCGCGCCCCACCAGAATGGGGCGCAGAACGTTGTCGGCGAGGCCGATCACCAGGATTCCGTAAAGCGTCAGCACCACGGCGGAAACCCAGCTGCCCGACGCAAACAGATAGATCGCCGCGGGCCCCCACACCAGGCCCGCCCCCACGGCGGGAAGCAACGACAACACCGCCATCGCCACGCCCCACAACACCGCGGCGGGAAGACCGAGAATCGCAAAAATAATTCCGCCCAATGCCCCCTGCACGGCGGCGACCATCAGGTTGCCCTTGATGGTGGCGCGCGTCACCTCGGCAAACTTGGCAAACAACAGGCGTTCGCGTGCGTCGCCCAGAGGCAGGGCACGAATCAACAACCTGATCAGCTTGCGGCCATCCCGCAACAGGAAAAACGCCAGATACAGCATCAGTGCCAGATTGAGCACGAACCCGAAAGCACTCTGACCAATCGAAAGGGCGTGTTGCGCCAGTATACGGCTCAGGTTGACCGCCGCATCCGCGGCCTGTTTCTTGATCGAATCCAGGTCGATGCCGAGGCGGTCGATCAAGGTTTGCAGTGCCGGCAACGCACTTTGCACGCTATCCAGAACGGCGCCCGGCTTGACCTCGCCCTCTTCGATGCGCCGGTAGAGGTCGGCGGCCTCCTGCAGGAACGAAAGCAGGATCAGGATGACCGGCGCCACCACGACACAGATGCTCACCAGCAATGTCGCCAGCGCCGAGCTGTTGGGCCGATGCCCCCACCATGCCTCGAGGCGCTGATAGACGGGGAAAAACACCAGGCTCAGGGCACAGGCCCAGAAAATCGGTGCGAAGAACGGCTTCAACAAGTAGAGGAAAAGGATGCTTATCCCCATCAGCACCAGCAGAAAGGCGCGCTGCTCCAGTTTTTCTTTCATTGCTTTTCATCTCCGTGACAGCGTGTTTTGGCGCGGGAAGGGTTCACAGTTCACAGTTCACAGTTCACAGTTCACAGTTCACAGTTCACAGTTCAC